>NZ_JBVVQF010000013.1:0-183833 GCF_055811815.1 Mesorhizobium sp. WSM4836 | reverse complement strand
GACGAGAGAGCTGCTACTCTCTCCCAGCGGTTCATTCTCGCCTCTTGGCAATGAATGTCATAAGACAAGCGCGTCGCATGAGGCGCTTTAGGTGCGGCGGTGCGTCTACACGGCCAACCGCGCTTCGCGGAACGATATCAGCTTGCTGCGGCTCTCGTCCCACAGCGCCAGCTTGACGCAGCGCAGGCTGTCGAGAAGCGTGACGCGGCCGATCTCACGCAGCTCCGGATAGTCCCTCAGCACTTCCGGAAGCCGGTAGCATGGCACCTTGGCCGAGAGGTGGTGCACGTGGTGGACGCCGATATTGCCGGTGATCCAGTTCAGCACCGGCGGCAGGTCGTAATAGGACGAACCGTGCAGGGCAGCGTGCTGGAATTCCCACTCGGAGTCCTTTGTCCACTCCGTCTCCTCGAACTGGTGCTGGACATAAAACAGCCAGATGCCGGCCGATCCGGCGAGAATGACGATCGGCAAATGCACGACCAAGAAGGCGCCGGGGCCAACGAACCAGATGAGCAGCGCGGCGATGACCGCGATGGCGAGATTGGTCGACATCGACGACACCCAGGGGGTGAAACCGCCCCGCATCATGCCCAACGGCAGTCTCTGCTCGAAAATGAAGATCCATATCGGGCCAAGGCCAAACATCACCAGCGGATGGCGATAGAGGCGATAGGCAAGCCGGCCCCGCCACGACAGTTGCCGGTATTCGGCGACGGTCAGTGTCTTGATGTCGCCGGTGCCGCGCTCGTCGAGATTGCCGGCGCTGGCGTGATGGGTTGCGTGGGCGCGGCGCCAGCAGTCGTAGGGCGTCAGCGTCAGCACGCCAAGGACGCGGCCGATCCAGTCATCGGCATAGCGGTTGGCAAAGAAGGAGCCGTGGCCGCAATCGTGCTGGATCATGAAGATCCGCACCAGAAAGCCGGCTGCCGGTAGGATGAGGACCAGACCCCACCAATGGCCATAGGCATAGGCGGCCGAGGACAGTGCCCACAGCGTGGCGAAGGGGATGAGGGTGATGGCGAGTTCGACGGCGCTGCGACGCCTGTCGGGCTTTTTATAGCGCGACAGGATTTTCAACCAGGCGCGCTTGCTGTTTGCCACAGCTTCGGGGGAAATCATGTTCATCATGAAACATAGGCGGAGCGGGGCGCTGCCGCAAGGCGGAGATCACGCAAAGTTACTGCGCGTAAATGTCGCGCGATGGCACCGACGCAATCGCAGGTCGCGCCGCTGGCGACGGTGTCTACCGACGGCGCCCGCCTGCGATCACATTGGCTTCCACGCCGTCCAGGCGGTCGAGTAATTCCTTCAAACGGTCGGGAATATCGGACTCCGTGCGGAAGGCCGGCAAGGTACGCAGAAAGCGCTTGGTCGCCTCACTGCCGAGCTGGCGCCGGATATCGGCGGCGAGCCCGTCGCGTTTTTCGCCATTCCTGCGGGGCATCATCTCAAAATCCTGTGTCGGCTTCGAAACTCTTCCACGGGAGGAACGGTTCCCGCATTGTAGTGTCCCGGCAAGCAAAGCCGTCGGTTACGGTAAAGTTTGAATTAAAATCGAAAAGGTCTGCGCGGCCCGCCATCAAGCCGCGGCAGCGGCTGCAGTAGCGCTTGCCCCTTGATTTTTGGCCGCTAAACCTCGATATCGGGCGCAAATCCACACCATTCGAAAATGACGGGAAACGGCGATGAGCGACCAGGCAAAAGATGAACGCGCGCCCGATGAAGCTGAGAAAACCGAGGCTGCCGCGGAGCCAAGGGAAGGCGGCGTCGACGGCGACTATGAAGCGCTTGTGCGGCTTCTGAAGGAAAACGAGGAGCTGAAGGATCGCGCGCTGCGCGTCGCGGCCGACATGGAGAATTTGCGCCGCCGTACCGCCCGCGACGTTCACGACGCGCGCGCCTATGCGGTTGCCAACTTTGCCCGCGACATGCTGTCGGTGTCAGACAATCTGCGCCGTGCTCTGGATGCCATCCCGGAGGAGGCCAAGGCGTCGGGCGATGCCGGTTTCAAGGCGCTGATCGACGGCGTCGAGATTACCGAGCGCGCCATGCTGTCGGCGCTGGAGCGCCACGGCGTGAAAAAGCTCGAGCCCGAGGGCGAGAAGTTCGATCCGAACTTCCACCAGGCGATGTTCGAGGTGCCCAATCCCGACGTGCCGGCCAACACGGTCGTGCAGGTCGTGCAGCCCGGCTATTCGATCGGCGAGCGCGTGCTGCGGCCGGCCATGGTCGGTATCGCCAAGGGCGGCCCCAAGCATGTGGCAAGCGAAGCGCCGGTCGAGCCGGGGCCGGTGAACGAGCAGGCCGAGAAGGATGCGTAAGTTAGGGGAGTAGGGGAATAAGGCAGTACGGGAGTAGGGCAGTACGGGAGTAGGGCAGTACGGGAGTAGGGCAGTACGGGAGTAGGGAATAGCGCTGCGTCGGGTCAAGTAGAGCAAATGCCTACTACTCCCTACTGCCCTATACTGCCTTATTCCCCTACTGCCCTGCTCACGCCGCAAACCGCTGGGCTTCCCCGCCATAATAATTGACGTAGCGGGCGCCGATCTCCTTGACCGGCATCACCACGAACACGTCGACCGTCGAGAATTCACGATCGATGACGCAACCGTCGCCGATGCGTGCGCCGACGCGCAGATAGCCCTTGACCAGCGGCGGCATCGCGGCGATCGCCGCCTTGGCATTGACGGCCTCGATCGGCATCAGATCCATGGAACAATAGCGTCCGGCGACGGCACGCACGTCCCAGGATGAATTCGTCCGGCAGTGGTGGGCAAGATAGGTCAGCGCCTCGGCATGAGCCGCCGGCACGGTGCCGTGGAACGACGCGCAGCCGGTCATCACGCCGATGCCGTAATGGTTGATATAGGCCCAGATGCCTTGCCACAATGCCTCGATGGTGCGCTTCGAGCGGTATTCGGGCAGAACGCAGGAGCGGCCAAGCTCGAGGAAGCGCTGGCCGGGATGCCGCGCGATCAACTTGGTCAGCTCGAATTCGCCTTCGGAATAAAAGCCGCCGGCGGCCGCGGCAATCTCCTGCCGCAGCAGGCGGTAGGTGCCGACGATGCGGCGATGCTCGGGATCGGAAAGCGAAGTGTCGAAGACCAGCAGATGGTCGCAGAGGGGATCGAAGCGATCGGCATCGCGGCGGTCCTGCATCTGGAACAGGTCCTTCCTGGCACCAAGCTCGTCGTAGAACACCCGGTAGCGCACTTCCTGCGCGGCAGCGATCTCGGCCTCGTTGCGGGCGAGCCGCACTTCGAGATTGCCGATGCGGCCGAGCGATGCGCCTTTTATGACGGCATCGGCGTTCCGGCCGACGAGCAAAGGCCCGCTGGCGTTCGGCCGAGCATCACATTCCGGCATGACTGTATGCACGAGTGATTCTCCTTCGAGCCATCCCTCTTGGCACGGGGATACGGTGTAGGTGCAACAGGATTGTGACAGTACCGTGATACGGCTCTGCGGGCAATACTTCGTCGGCTGGGTAATCTAGCAACCGTCTATGTTGTGCCTCAGGCGGCCACTTGGCCCTCGACCGCATGAACCAGGGCATCGGGGTCGAGCGGCTTGGTGACGAAGCCGCTGGCACCGTGAGCGAGCACGGCGTGGCGGGTCTTTTCCTGGCTGTCGGCCGACAGCACCATGATCGGCACCGGCGGCACCGCGGTCTCTTCCTCATGGCGGCGGATGGCGGCGATGGCGTCGAGACCGTCCATGACAGGCATATGCAAGTCCATCAGCACCACGTCGTAGCGGTGCTTGTGGCCGGTGCTGATGACCGCCTCGACGGCGGCCTTGCCGTTGCCGACCACTTTCACGCGATGCCCGGCCTTCAGCAGTGTGGTGCGGGCCAGCATGGCGTTGATGTCGTTGTCCTCGGCGATCAGCACCGACAGGCCTTGCTGGCGGGCGCCAATGGCGTGCCCAACCTGTGCGCCGCGCTTTTGCGGTTGTGGCTCGGCCATGACCGGTGAATGGTTGGTCAAAAGCACGCGCAGCAATGTCTCGCCGCGCACCGGCCTCGCCAGGAAGGTGGCGTAGCCGTTGGCACGGAACTCGCCAAGCATGCCGCGGTCGGTCGGCGCGATCAGCGTCACCGCCTCGCAATCGGCAAATCCGCTCTGGCGCAGGCGCCTGAGCAGCCTGCCGTCGCTTTGCTCCATGGCAGCATCGATCAGCAGCACATCGCAGCCCTCGGCGAAAGGGGTGGCCTGTGCGGCGGCGGTGGCCAGATCGACCGTGCCGCCATTGGCGCGAATGGTGCGGGCGATGGCTTCGGCCTCGACCAGATTCTTCGACACGATCACCGCATGCCGGCCCGACAGCGCGTCCTGGCGGATCTGCGTCGCCTCGACGGCGGAAATGGCGGGGATATCGAAGACGAATTCGGACCCTTGGCCAAGCCGGCTCGACACAGAGATAGTGCCGCCCATGGCGGTCACCAGGCGCTTGGAAATGGCAAGACCGAGGCCGGCGCCGCCATGCGCACGGGTCGAGGTGCCGTCAGCCTGCTCGAAGTCCTCGAAGATGCGCTCCATGTCCTCCTCGTGCAGACCGGGGCCGGTGTCGGTGATGGTGAAGCGGATGCGGTCGGTGGTTTCGGTGCGGACGCGGGCGATGCTTGCCAGGACGCCGCCGCTGTCGGTGAACTTGACGGCGTTGCCGATGAGGTTGAGCAGCACCTGCCTGACCCTGCCGGGGTCGGCGGTGATCAGCTGCGGCACGTTGGGTTCGACATGACAGCCGAGGCCGATATCCTTGGCAAAAGCCCGCGCCGCCAAAAGCTCGATGACATTGTCGGCGATCTCGCGCACCGACATCGGCTGCGGTTCGGGATCGAAGCGGCCGGCCTCGATCTTGGAGTAGTCGAGCAGGTCCTCGATGAGCGCCAGCAGTGCGCTGGCCGAGGTCGAGATGGCGCCGACATAGGTCCGCTGCTCGGGCGAAAGGCTGGTGTCGGCGAGAAGCCGGGCCATGCCCATGATGCCGTTCATCGGCGTGCGGATCTCGTGGCTGACGGTGGCGAGGAAGCGCGATTTGGCCTGGCTCGCATATTCGGCCCGCTCGCGGGCGGTGATCAGCGAGGATTCGGCGCGCTTGCGGGCGGTGATGTCGCGGGCGATCGCGCGATGCGAGACGGCGCCGCTGTCCTTGTCGCGCACCGACAGCTCGATCCAAGAGAACCAGCGTGGGCCGTCCGGCGTGCGAATGGCGACATCGGTGGAACTCAGGCATTCATGGTCGGAAAACGCGGCGTCCGGGACGATGCCGACATCGATGCCTAGTTCGGCCAAGGTCTTGCCGGCAAGGTCGCGCTGGTCGGTTTCGACAAGATCGGCGAAAACCTTGTTGGCGTAGACGATGTGGCCGTCGCGGTCGCGGTGGACGACGAGATCGCCGAGTGCATCGATCAGACCGTGAAAGCGCTCCTCGCTCTCCTGCATCTCCCACATGCGGTCGGCCAGCGTCTCGATTTCGGCGCGGCTGCGGGCGGTGGTCGCGTCGAGCAAAGCCACCGCGCGGCGCTCGGTGCGCCTGTTGCGCAGATGCATGGCGAGCCCGGCCACGGCTGTCACCAAAAGGCCGACGGTGATGAAGATCGGCGCTCCGGTCAGATGCGAAAGGCCTGCCAGCACGACGATGGCGACCAGCGTCAGGAAGGGCAGGCCTTCCCGCTTGGCGGCCGGCAGTTCCGGCGCCAGCGGCGGCGCGGCGACAATCTGCCGTCCTGGCGCCTCGGGGGCCGTCCCGTCGGCCCGTTCGGCTGGTTCCGCCGCTCTGATGCCGGGTTCCGCAATCATACGGAATTCCTGCCAGACAGAGCTTATCGAAGGTTGTGGTTGATCGTTCGAATTTTAGCGGTCGCGCTCTTTTTTGTCCCTTTGGAGGCTCACATATCCACGACCACGCGGCCGCGGATCTTGCCCTCGACGATGTCGTGCGCGGCGCCGATGATGCCGTCGAAGCCAATGCTCGTCGACAGGCTGGCAAGCTTTGCGAGATCGAGATCGGCGCCGATGCGGCGCCATGCCTCGAGGCGGATCGCCTTGGGCGCCATCACCGAGTCGATGCCGAGCAGCGAGACGCCGCGCAGGATGAAGGGGGCGACGCTTGCCGGCAGGTCCATGGCGCCGGCGAGGCCGCAAGCGGCAACGGCGCCGCCATAGGAGGTCATCGACAGAACGTTGGCCAGCGTGTGACTGCCGACAGCATCGACGCCGCCGGCCCAGCGTTCCTTGGCGAGCGGTTTTGCCGGCTGGGCAAGCTCGTCGCGTGAAATCACTTCCGCGGCGCCAAGATCCATCAGATAGGGGCTTTCGGCAGCGCGGCCGGTCGAGGCGATGACATGATAGCCGAGGCTGGACAGGATTGAGACCGCGACCGAGCCGACGCCACCGGCAGCGCCCGTCACCACCACAGGGCCGCGATCGGGCACGATGCCGTGGCGCTCCAGCGCGATGACGCAAAGCATGGCGGTGTAGCCGGCGGTGCCGACCGCCATCGCATCATGCGGGCTCATTCCGTCCGGCAGCGGCACCAGCCAGTCGCCTTTGACGCGGGCGCGTCCGGCAAAGGCGCCGAAATGCGTCTCGCCGACGCCCCAGCCGTTCAATATGACCTTGTCACCCTTGCGCCAGTCGGGATTGGAAGACGAGATGACGGTGCCGGCGAAATCAATGCCGGGCACCAGCGGCCAGCGGCGGATTACCGGCGCCTTGCCGGTAATCGCAAGGCCGTCCTTGTAGTTCACCGTCGTCGCCTCCACCGCGACGGTGACGTCGCCCTCCATCAGATCTGCCTCGGTAAGCTCGGTCACCGCGACCGACTGGTTTTTCTCGGCGTCGCGCGAAACGAGGATGGCTTTGAAAGTTTCGGGCATTTTTTCTCCTCGGGCTTGCAGATAGGAATGTGCGGCGCCAGGCGAGTGAGGTCAATCGCTCGAGGTTCCGCGCCGCCAACCAATGAGCTCATCGAAGACGACCAGCACGGCACCGACCGAAATGAAGGCGTCGGCCAGGTTGAAGACGGCGAAGGACCAGACCGGCGTATGGAACAGGACATAGTCGATGACATGGCCATAGGCAGCGCGGTCGATCAGGTTGCCGAGCGCGCCGCCGACGATCAGTGCGAAGCCGATGCGGGCAAGCAGGTGGCCGGGCGGCGTGCGGGCCGCAAGATAGAGCACGAAAGCGACCACCAGAACCGCCACGACTACCAGGCCGGTGTCGCCGAAGGACGAAAACAGCGAGAACGCGATGCCGGTATTGTAGGTGCGGTACAGCGCCAGGAACGGCAGCAGGTCGAGCCGTTCCTGAAAGGCAAGGCCGGTTTCGACCAGATATTTCAGCCACTGGTCGAGCGCTATCGCGGCGAGGACCAGAAGAGCATACGGCCTCCAGGACTTCATGGTTTGCAGTTTCACGGTTTCGGATGTCACGATCTGGCGTCCTCCGGGCCGAGCTTCAGCGCGCCACGCCGGATCTCGAACAGCATGACGCCGGTGGCCACCGCAAGGTTGAGCGAATCGGCGCGGCCGGCCTGCGGTATCCGCAGCAGCTTGTCGCAGCTTGCGGCAAGCTCGTCAGGCAGGCCTTGCTGCTCATTGCCCATCATCAAAAGCACCGGGCCTTTTGAAAAATCGACCGAGCGGTAATCGACCGCGCCCTTAAGATGGGTGCCGGCGACAAGGCCGGGAAAGCTCTTTCGCCAGGCAAGAAAAGCCTCGGGCGTCGCCTTGGCGACCGGCACGGCGAAGATCGAGCCCATGGTGGCGCGCACCGTCTCGACCGAAAAAGGATCGGTGGTCTCGCCGACCAGGATGACGCCCCTGGCGCCGACAGCATCGACCGTGCGGATGACGGTGCCGAGATTGCCGGGGTCGCGGACGCGGTCGAGCGCCACCCAGACGTCGCCGTCCTGGGCGCGGATGTCGTTCAGCGGCAGGAATTTCTGCGAGAACACGCCGACGACCATTTGCGGATTGTCGCGGCGGGTAATGGCGACCAGCACCTTTTCCGAGACTTCAAGGACGGTGCCGCCGGCGGCGACCGTGCGTGCCGCGACCTTTTCAACTGCCGTATTGCCGCGTCCGGCCTTGGCGAACACCAATGTCCTGATCGACCAGCCGAGATCGAGCGCGTCGATGACCAGCTTCAGGCCTTCGGCAATGAAGGCATTCTGCTGGTCACGGAATTTCTTCAGCGCGAGCGCCTTGATGTCTTTGATCAGCGGGTTGGCGAGGCTGGTGACTTCCTTCACCTGCCCTGGCGCGCCCGCGTGCCGTTCGTACGCACTCATTCAGGCCACCCAGCGCGAGAACAGCGAGGTCGAAAGCGCCCGACCGGCAGATTTCTCGCGGATGATCAATTCGCCCGATTCGACCGTGCCGCCCATGCCGGCGAAGGTGTCGCGCATCAGGGCATGGATGGCGAAAAAAGAAGCGCGGATCGAATAGGCGGTCAGCACCATGGCGAGCGGCTTCGGTGTCAGGATGGCGCGGCAGATATCGGTCAGCGCCGGCAGGTCCTCGAACAGCTGCCAGACCTCACCTTTCGGTCCGCGGCCATAGGCGGGCGGGTCGAACAGGATGATGTCGTAGCGGCTGCCGCGGCGCTCCTCGCGTTCGGCGAATTTCATGGCATCGTCGACGATCCAGCGGATCGGTTTTTGCGACAGGCCCGCCATCTCCTGGTTTTCGCGTGCCCAGCCGATCGCCTTCTTGGAAGCATCGACATGGGTGACCTCGGCGCCGGCACGCGCCGCCACCAGGGAGGCAAGGCCGGTGTAACCGAACAGGTTCAACACCTTCACCGGCCGTTTTGCCGCCGCGATTAGTCCGGCCATGTGGTCCCAGTGCGAGGCCTGCTCGGGAAAGACGCCGACATGGCGAAACGAAGTGAAGCGGCCGAGATAGTCTATGCCGTCATGCTTCATCGGCCAGGTCTCGCCGAGCGGCGTCTTGGGGAAGCGCCAGCGGCCGATGCCTTCCTCGTCGGTATCGCCGGTGAAAATGGCGTCGGCGCGCTCCCAGTCCCTGGCCGGCAAAGCCTTTTGCCAGATCGCCTGGCCATCCGGCCGAACGATGCGGTAGGGGCCGTATTGCTCGAGTTTTTCTCCGCCACCGCTGTCAAGCAGCGCGTAGTCCTGATTGGGACCGACTTCCAGGATCAACGGCAAATGTTCGCTAGGCAGCGCGCCATCGCGGCGTGAGAGCAGGCGTGGCACGGCCTTCGGCTCGGACCGGTCCTGCAGTTTAGGCTCCGAACCGGCGGTCGGGCCGGCGTCGCGCCGCTGCGGCTGCTCCGCCCCGCCCTTCGCGGGCGGGCGGCTGTCGCGGCGTTTGTCGCGAAAAGGTTTCAAGAAGGCGCATCTCCGGACGGCGGCTCGGCCGCTTCTGCCACAGCACATTGACCGGCGCAACAAAAGGGCTGCCGACGTGTGCAACCGGATCAGCCGCGCCTGATCGACAGCAGCCCGACTGCGAGCGTTATGAAGCCAACGGCCTTGAAGCCGGTGACGGCCATATGGCCGGTTTCCCAGCGGCTCCGGATAGTTTCGAAATTGTCCGGGATCGGTCCAGGCATCCAGGTGGCCAGGACATCGTTTGCCGGTTTGACCAGGGCAAACCACGCCACGAGGGCCAACAGATAAAGCACGGTGGCGGCCAAGACCCATCGGAATGCCGCGTGGTCATTGCGCAGCATCCAGGCAAGGAGGCCCGGACCGACGATCGCCGCCACGTCCAGCGGTGCGCCGACAATCGCGAAGAATTGGAACTGAGCGTTGAAGACAGTGGTTTCACGCCAGAGCGAAGGCGACCATCTGGTCAGCCGCGGCACTGATTCCAGCACATGGGCGAAGGACGGCCCAAGGCTGAGCGCAGCGACGATGGCGGTCAAAACAGACCAGAACAACAGAAAACCACGTATATCCATAATGGCCAGAGAACGGGGCCAGGCCGCAGATGTTCCGGTCCGCCACCATGTCGCTTGCCGCCGAAAGTGCTGGGGCTCTATCGTGATTGAAACCAGGTCATGATTCATGTCCCGTGCTGAACGCCTGCTCGACCTGATCCAGACCCTGCGCCGCCATCGCCGGCCGGTCAGCGGCCGCAGCCTTGCGGGCGAAATGGGTGTGTCGATCCGCACGCTCTATCGCGATATCGCCACGCTGCAGGGGCAGGGCGCGCCGATCGAGGGCGAGGCGGGGCTGGGTTACGTGCTCAGGCCCGGTTTCATGCTGCCGCCCTTGATGTTCACCGATGAGGAGATCGAGGCGATCGTGCTCGGTTCGCGCTGGGTGGCCAAGCAGCCGGACTGGCGGCTTGCGGACGCCGCCACCGACGCGCTGGCCAAGATCGCCGCGGTGCTGCCGGACGATTTGCGCGAAGAGCTCGATGCCTCGACGCTACTGGTCGGGTCGCCCACCGAGGTCACCGAAGGCATCGATCTTGGCGTGGTGCGGCAGGCCATCCGCGAGGAGCGCAAGCTGAGCTTTGTCTATCGCGACGCCGGTGGCGCAGCCTCCGAGCGCACCGTCTGGCCGTTTGCACTCGGCTTCTTCGACAAGGTGCGCGTCGTCGCGGCCTGGTGCGAGATGCGTCAGGATTTCAGGCACTTTCGCGCCGATCGGATATCCGGCCTCAATGCCACCGAGAGGCGGTATCCGCGCCGCCGTCAGGTGCTGCTCAAAGAATGGCGGGCGACGCTCGACACCCCAAGCTAGGGCTGCTGCCCACTCAACACTGCTGCCAGAATCTGGCAGTGGCGTACCCTATGCTCCTCCAGTCGAAAATATCTGGAGAGCAATTCATGACACCGCCCAATTTCGTCATCCTCTATGTCGACAAGCCTGAGCAAAGCGGCGCCTTCTACAGCGCGCTGCTTGGGCGGCAGCCGGTCGAGACCTCGCCGACCTTCGCGCTGTTCGTGCTCGACAACGGCTTCAAGCTCGGCCTCTGGTCGCGTCACACTGTGGAGCCGGCCGCCGCGGCAGCAGGCGGCGGCGCCGAGATCGTCTTTGCGCTGAACACGCCTGGCGATGTCGATGCCACTCACGCCGACTGGATCGGCCGTGGGCTGACCATCCTGCAGAGCCCGACCGACATGGATTTCGGCCGCACCTTTGTCGCGCTCGATCCGGACAACCACCGGCTGCGGGTTTATTGGCAAAGGGAGTAAGGGGGGCAGTAAGGCAGTAGGGCAATAGGGCAGTAGGCGAGAGCAAAGTGGCACTAGGCGCGGCGCCGCACGATTAGCACGGTTTCCCTACTGCCCTACTGCCCTACTGCCCTACTGCCCTATCGCTTGCCCGATACACGGCAATGCCGGCGGCGAGGTCCTCGAGGGCTGCGCCGACCGACTTGAACAGCGTGATCTCGTTGTCGTTCTGCCGGCCTTTTTTCTGGCCGCGCGCCAATTCATAGAGGTCGGCGACGATGGCTTGCGGCTTCAGCACGCCGGAGGCCAGGGGCTGGACGATATCGCCTGCTTCCTTGGTGGCGCCGGCGCGGGTATCGACATAGACGCGGGCGCGTGCAATCGCGTGGTCGTCGCTTTCGCGCATCGCCGGCGTGAAGCCGCCGACCAGATCGACATGGGCGCCGGGCCTCAAGAGTGCGCCCTTGATCAGCGGCATGGTGGTGATGGTCGCCGACGATACGATATCGGCCTTTCCGAGTTCTGCGTCGAGATCGCCTGCTGCTTCGGCAGCAAAACCCTCGGCACGCAATTTTGCCGCGACTTTTTCGGCATTGGCCGGCGTGCGGTTCCAGATGCGGATGTTCTTGATCGGACGCACCGCCGAATGCGCCTTTGCAAGGAATGGCGACAGCGCGCCGGCGCCCACTACCAGCAGCCGCGATGCGTCCTCGCGGGCCAGATAGGAAGCGGCCAGCGCCGAGGCACAGGCCGTGCGCCACTGTGTCAGCCTCTGGCCATCGATCAAGGCCTGAGGCTCGCCTGTGGCGCCGTCGAGCAAGAGGTAAAGCCCCATCACCGCGGGCTTGCCGACGGCATTGTTGTCGGGCGACACGGTGACGATCTTGACGCCGATATGGCTATCGGCCGAGGTGCCGGCTGCGTTGAAGTCGGTCCAGGCCGGCATCAAAAGCAGCGTCGAGGCGGCCCCATCGGGCCGCTCGACCGTATGATGGTGCCTGACCGGCTGCACGGCGCCATCGCGAAAAGCGGCGCGCAACGTCTCGACCAGCCCGGAAAAGGTCAGCGCGCTGTCGACCTCGGCGGCGGAAATGGTCAGCATGAAAGCCTCCGTGGAGAAATAGGCCAGCTGCACTTCAGGCCCGAGCCGCGGCTCAGTTCGTCGGCTTCGGCAAGGCCGGGCCCTGCGACGCGGTGGGCGCGCGGCTGACCGCCTGGCGCAGGTTCTCGGCCTCGGCGCCGCGCTGGCGCGCCAGCTTGCGGTAGCGGCCCTGCTTGATCCAGGTCGCCAGGCTGCCGACGATCATGCCGATGGCCAGCGCCAGGAACAGGAAAATGAAGAGCGGCATGATCAGCGTCAGCGCCGGATTGCCGGGATTGAACGGATCGAGCGTGAAGGCGACCGGTTCGCGGTTGGCGACGGCCAACGCAATCAGGATGACGGCCAGCGGCACGAAAACCACGATGAGGAGAAAGCGATTGAACATGTTTTTCCGTTCGGAAGAAAGGCAGGAGCGGTGGCGGGCGCCGCGCCTATTTGCCTCCGTTCAGCCTTTCACGCAATTCCTTGCCGGTCTTGAAGAACGGTACCCATTTCTCCTCGACCTCTACGGATTCGCCGGTGCGCGGGTTGCGGCCGGTGCGGGCCGGGCGGTTTTTCACCGAAAACGCGCCGAAGCCGCGCAACTCGACCCGGTTGCCCTCGGCAAGCGCGTCGGTGATTTCATCGAAGATGGCGCTGACAATGTTTTCGACGTCGCGCAGGAAAAGATGCGGATTACGCGTGGCGATGATCTGCACAAGTTCGGATTTGATCATGAAAAGGCTCCCCGTGACAGCAGTGCCGCCGAAATTATCAGAATGATTTTATTTGCTTTTTCACTCGTCCCAAGCGGTTCCTCAAGGGTGCCAGACGGAAACGAGACCGTCAAGAAACAAGCGGTCCGCTCCAATTTCGTGAAGGACGTCGCCGCCATGGCCGGGCAGGCCAAGCGCAGCGCCGATGGTCTGCGCCATAGCCTTGGAGAACAGAAAACCACCACGTTTTTCGGTGTCCTTCCATTCCACCACCTTGAGCTTGGCATCGACACCCTTGCCAGCAAGCCAGTCGATCGCTTCGGCCTCGCCACCGACCTCGTCGATCAATCTGTTGGTGACCGCCTGCCGGCCGGTGAAGATCGACCCGTCTGCGAGCGCAAGCGCTTCCGGCTTGGTCATGTTGCGGCGCTCGGCGACGATGCCGACGAACCAGTCGTAGCTGTCGAGGATGAGCTTGCGGACCATGGCGCGCTCATCGTCATTGGTCGGCTTGAAGGGAGAAGGCGAGGCCTTCAGGGGTGAGGATTTCACCTCCTCCAGCTTGACGCCGAGCTTGTCCATGAGGCCGCTGACGTCCGGGTACTGGATCAGCACGCCGATCGAGCCGACGATCGAGGATTTGCGTGCGACAATATGGTCGGCCGCAGTGGCGATCATATAGCCCGCCGAAGCCGCGAGCGTGCCGACCTCGGCCACCACCGGCTTGTCGGCGGCGAGCTTGCGCACTGCCTCGTAGATCGACTCGCCACCGACGGTGGTGCCGCCGGGTGAATCGATCGACAGGATCACAGCCTTGACGCGCGGCGACTGACGGATTGCCTCCAGCCGCTTGATCAGCTCTTCGTCTTCAGTGATGGTACCTTCAATCTTGACCTTGGCGATGTGGTCGACAGCCGCGCCGGTGAAGTCGTCACCATAAATCCACGCGGAAAAGGCGATCAGCCCGGCTGCTGCGACAAGAATCGCCGCGACACGCCAGAAGGTCAGCTTGCGGCGCAAGCGGCGGCGGTCGATCAGGTCGTCGGCTCTCAATGCCATGGTCAGCCTCGTAGTCGGTGGGAGCAGATGCTTTTAAAGCAACCATTCGCGCCCGGCTACCGTTTCCTGACGACCTTGCGCCAACGGCCGTCTTAGGCATTCGCGGCAAGCTTCAACCTGTCACCTTCCATAGGCTCTAACACTGTGCGTCCATATCTGGTATGAGGTACAGGCTGCGCTGGGGCCATTTTCGTTATACAGGGGCGGCTGTCACATTTTTGCGGTTTTCCTCGGCTTGTGCTTGCTTGAGGGCGCCGGCGCCCCACCTATAGGGCGGCCTGGCGGGCAGGGGTTTAGAAGAAGCAGTCATGTTAGCGGGACCAATCGAACCGACCAACACCGATACGGAGTTGGCTCCCAAGGCCGCAGGCCGGGCGCGGGGCGATGCGTTTGACATTGCGCAGCGTCATTCGCGCCGGGTCCGGATCCTCAAGCTGGCCGTGCCGCTGATCGCTGCCGTGATCGCGGTTGCGTTTCCGGTCTATTCCTATCTCATGGCTCCCGCGGCATTCGAGGTGCAGGCCGACGGCGGCGCCTTTGCCAATGGCAAGCTGGTGATGGCCAACCCCAAGCTCAACGGCTTCACCAAGCAGGACCTGCCCTATTCGATGACAGCCCTGCGCGCCATACAGGACGTCAGCAAACAGGGCATCATCGATCTGGAAGGCATCAAGGCCAAGCTGCCGATTGCGGCCGACAACACGGCCGCCATCAATGCCACGCACGGCACCTATAATCGCGACGGCAACACGCTCAGCCTGACCAGCGACGTGACCGTGTCGACCACGGATGGTGTGGTCGCAAAATTCAAATCAGTCTATCTCGATATGGGCGAAGGCACTATGAAGACAAGCGAGCCCGTCGATGTCAGCCGCGGCGGGTCGCGGATCAGGGCGGATTCGATGTCGGTCCGGGACAATGGCAAGGTCCTGGTTTTCGAGAACAAGGTGCGCGTCGACATCGATCCCGCCAGTTTGAAGGCGGCAGAGGCAAAGAGCGGAGAGACCAATGCGGTTCAGTAGTTCGGCACGGCGCCTCGCCGCGATTTCGGCGTTGACGTTTGGGTTGCCTTTGGGGTTGCCCTTGGGGCTGACCTTCGGGGCGGCGCCGTCGCTGGCGCAATCCAGTGCCACCAGCCAAATGTCCGGCCTCAGGCTGTCGGGCGACAAGCCGATCCAGATCGAAAGCGACAGGCTCGAGGTGCGCCAGGCGGAAAGCGTCGCCGTCTTCACCGGCAACGTCAATGTCGTCCAGGGTCCAACCGTGCTCAAGGCCGGCAAAATGACGGTCTATTACGTCAGGGATGCAGGCGCCGCCAAAGGCGCCCAGCCCGCGGGTGCCGCGGCAATGACCGGATCCGCCAACATCGACCATCTCGAGGTCGACGATAAGGTCTACATCAAATCGGACAATCAGGTTGCCACCGGCGACCGCGGTACCTTCGACATGAAGACCGAAGTGCTGGTGCTTTCGGGCAGCAAGGTCGTTCTCTCGCAAGGCGACAACGTGCTTGTCGGCTGCAAGCTTACCGTGCAGATGAAGAGCGGCCTTGCCCAGGTCGACGCTTGCGGCGGCCGCGTCATGATGTCGATCACGCCGCCGGCGAAGTCCGGAGCAGCGAAACCCTGATGACCGGCATATCGTCGCTGCTGGCGCGTCTTCCAGGGCGCGCCGCCAGCAAACTTGCGGCACCGGCCAAGGTCACCGTCGAAGCGGCAAAGTTCAAGGGAACTTTGATCGCCAAGGGGCTGACCAAAAGCTACAAGGGCCGCAAAGTCGTCAGCGGCGTGACGCTGGGCGTGCGCGCCGGCGAGGCGGTGGGGCTGCTCGGCCCCAACGGCGCCGGCAAGACGACGTGTTTCTACATGGTAACCGGCCTGGTGCCGGTCGATGAAGGCACCATCGAAATCGACGGTTTCGACGTCACGTCGATGCCGATGTATCGCCGCGCCCGTCTCGGCATCGGCTATCTGCCGCAGGAAGCCTCGATTTTTCGCGGCCTGAATGTGGAGCAAAACATCCGGGCCGTGCTCGAAGTGGTCGAAAAGAGCCGCAAGGAGCGTGAGCGCCTACTCGACGAATTGCTCGAGGAATTCCACATCAGCCATCTGCGCAAGGCTCCGTCGCTGTCGCTCTCCGGCGGTGAGCGGCGACGCCTCGAAATTGCCCGCGCCTTGGCAACCCGCCCCGCCTACATGCTGCTCGACGAACCTTTCGCCGGCATCGATCCGATCGCCGTCGCCGACATCCAGCAGCTCGTGCGGCACTTGACGGCACGTGGCATCGGCGTGCTGATCACCGACCATAATGTGCGCGAGACACTTGGCCTGATCGACCGCGCCTACATCATCCATGCCGGACAGGTGCTCACCCATGGCCGAGCCGACGAAGTGGTCGCAAATGCCGATGTGCGGCGGCTTTATCTCGGCGAGGGATTTACGCTCTAAATGCGAAATTGCGGTTCGAACGGGATTTCCGGCGTAGTCCAGCGGCGTTTTCTTCAATTTTGTGCCTGAAAACGCGCCGGCAGGCGAGTTTTACCGCTCCTCGCCTTGACAAGCAAAAGCCGGGCCAGTTTCTATGCTGACCTGGAAAATTCCTTCCGGCAGTGCGGGTGCGTAGACGGGGCATTTGAAACCGAACCATGGCGTTGGCGGCAAAACTACAGCTACGACAGTCGCAGTCGCTGGTGATGACGCCGCAGCTGATGCAGTCGATCCGCCTGCTGCAGTTCACCCACCTCGAGCTGGAACGCTTCATCGACGACGAGATCGAACGCAATCCCCTGCTGGAACGCGCCGAACCGCAGGAGGACGCCGCCAGCGACCAGGCGCAGAAGGGCGACGCGGCACCGGAACCTGCCGCCGACGGCGACTGGTTCGAAGCGGAGACGGCGTGGAGCGCCGAGGCGATCTCGGAAAAGCTCGATACGTCGCTGGAAAACCTGTTTCCCGATGATCCTGGTGCGAGCGAGCGGCTCGGCCCCGACCTGACGGCGCAATGGAAATCGGCATCCGGCAACGGTTCCACCTCTATCTCCGACGGCTTCGACGTCGCGGATATGGCGGCGGCTGCCATCACGCTGCGCGACCATGTTGGCGAGCAAGTGGCGCTCGCCTTTGCCGACCCGGCGGCGCGCCTGATCGCCGGCGAGCTTGCCGACGGCCTCGATGAGGCCGGCTACATGCGTGCCGACATGGCCGAGATCGCGGCCCGCCTCGGCACGGATGCCACGGCGGTGGCAAGGGTCCTTGCGGTCTGCCAGACATTCGAACCCGCCGGCATCTTCGCCCGCGACCTCGCCGAATGCCTGTTGCTGCAGCTTGCCGTGCGCGACCGACTCGATCCGGCGATGAAGGCGCTGATCGCCAATCTCGAACTCCTGGCACGGCGCGATTTCCAGACGCTGAAGCGGATTTGCGGCGTCGACGAGGAGGATCTGCTCGACATGCTGGCCGAGATCCGGGCGCTCGACCCGCGGCCGGGAATGGTGTTTTCGCGCGGTGCCAGCGATGCGATCGTGGCCGACGTCGAGGTGCGCGCAGCCAATGACGGCAGCTGGACGGTCGAGCTCAATGCCGAGACGCTGCCGCGCGTGCTGGTCGACCACATCTATTTCGCCCAAGTCACGCCGCATGCGAAAAACCAGGCGGAAAAGGATTTTCTGGCCGAATGCCTGCAGAATGCCAACTGGCTCACGCGCAGCCTCGACCAGCGGGCGAAGACCATTCTCAAGGTGGCCTCTGAGATCGTGCGCCAGCAGGACGCTTTTCTCGTCCACGGCGTGCGGCACCTGAAGCCGCTCAACCTGCGCACGGTGGCGGACGCCATCGGCATGCACGAATCAACGGTCAGCCGGGTCACGGCAAACAAATACATGCTGACGCCGCGCGGTGTGTTCGAGCTGCGCTATTTCTTCACCGCCTCGATCGCTTCGTCAGGTGGCGGCGATGCGCATTCGTCGGAAGCGGTGCGTGACCGCATAAAGCAGCTGATCGACGAGGAGAAAGCCGTCGATGTGCTTTCCGACGATGCCATCGTGGACATGCTGCGGGAAAGCGGCGTCGACATCGCCAGGCGCACGGTGGCCAAATACCGGGAAGGTATGAACATACCCTCTTCGGTGCAGCGGCGGCGCGAAAAACGCGCTTTGGCCAGCGCCGGCCGTTGAGCTCCGGCGGAATTTCCACAGCTTTCGCCCTTCATTGACAAGCGGCAACGAAGTGGCTAGAAGCCCGCCCGCATGAGACGGGCTGGCGAGTGGATTTGAGTTCGCTGATGCCCGCACGAGAGATGGTCCGTCACGACGTAGGCCACGGGACGGCCAAGAAGGCGGCTTGTGATCAACCGGAAAGTTCGGATCTAAAATCGGCGCAAGTGACGCCGCAAAAGCTTGTGCGCGCGGACCACGAGTATAAACTCGGGACAGTTTGAAGCCTGAGCAAGGAAGGTCAGTTTTCAGATGACACTGCGCATATCGGGAAAACACATGGATATCGGCGATGCATTCCGTACGCGCATCAACGACCGTGTCGGGGAAGTGATCGGGAAATATTTCGATCGGGGCTTTTCAGGGCAAATCGTCGTCGTCAAATCGGGGTCGCGCTACACAGCCGATTGCACGATCCGGCTGGACTCCGGTGCTTCGCTGCAGGCGACCGGCGATGCCCAGGACCCAACGCTTGCCTTCGATACCGCGGCAGACCGCCTGGAAACGCGCCTCAGGCGCTACAAGCGCCGGCTGAAGTCGCACAATTCAGGCAATAGCAACGGCGAGCTCACCGACGTCGCCTATACGGTGATGGCGCCGCTTACCGACGACGAGGAGGACATACCGGAGAATTTCGCGCCGGCCATCGTCGCCGAATCGACCATGACGCTGCGGACCATGTCGGTGGCGTCAGCGGTGATCGAACTCGACACCAAGGACACCCCGGTCCTGGTCTTCCGCAATGCCGGAAACGACCATCTCAACATCGTCTATCGCCGGCCGGACGGGAATATCGGCTGGATCGACCCGTCCACGGCCAAGGTCGCGCAGGGGTAAAAACCAGCCGCACGCGAGCGTGGGGACTGGCGACGGCAGGCGAACAAGGGATTTCAATCATGGATCTGAGCGATCTCGTCAGCGTTCCGGCAATCATGCCGGCGTTGAAGGCGAACTCCAAAAAGCAGCTGCTGCAACTGCTGTCTGAAAGGGCGGCGGCGATTTCCGGCATTCCGGAGCGAGAGGTGTTCGACACCATCCTGCAACGCGAGCGGCTCGGCTCGACCGGCGTCGGCAACGGCATCGCCATTCCGCATGGCAAGCTGGCCGGGGTGAAGCGGATCGCCGGCGTTTTTGCCCGGCTGGAGACACCGGTCGACTTCGAGGCTCTCGATGATCAGCCGGTAGACCTGGTGTTTCTGCTTTTGGCCCCCGAAGGTGCCGGCGCCGACCACCTCAAGGCGCTGTCGCGCATCGCGCGGGTGCTGCGCGACGCCGACACGGTTGCCAAGATCAGGGGCACGCGGGACGCCGTGGCCATCCACGCGCTGCTGTCGGACACGCAGGCCTCGCACGCCGCCTGAGGTTAATTAAATCCTTTGAAGGGCCGCCGTGAGCGGCCCCGTCCGTTTCCAACCAGATCGCTGCGCCGCATTTGTCACTGGATGGCGCTGTTGTTGTTAGTGGATAGCGACCGGGGTCAAATCGTTTTCCAGCGCGCCAGCCAGTGCCCGGTCGCGAGCGTCCGAAAGCAGGATCGGCTGGCCATTGGCGGCAAACAGGGCCCACAGTTCCAGCCCGGGCGCGATTTCGCCGAGGCCCGGGAAACGGCCGCGCAGATCGTCGCTCGACACTTTCCTGAGATAGGCGACCGAACCTTCGCCGAGGTGGGCGAATTCGCCGCTGGACATGATGATATTTTCGTTAGTTCTGGTCATTTCAAGCCTCCTTGCCGCGAGACGCCGCTCAAGGCCATCCCGCATGAGAGCTACCGGCAAAAATCAGTCTTTCACCGATATGTTTATTTTTCGTACCAGCCGTTCAGACTCCGGCCGATCGAGATCGATCGACAGAAGGCCGTTCTTCAATTCCGCCGCAATCACCCGCATGCCGTCGGCTAGCACGAAACAGCGCTGGAACTGGCGCGCGGCGATGCCGCGGTGGAGAAATTCGCGCTCGGTATCGTCGTTCTGACGGCCACGCACGACCAACTGGTTCTCCTCCGTTGTGACATCGAGATCGCCTTCCGCGAAACCGGCGACGGCGAGCGTGATCCGCAGCCTTTCGGTTCTGCCGTCGGCACCGCTGAGGCGCTCGATGTTGTAGGGAGGATAGCTGTCACCGGACTTTGCCAAGCGCTCCAGCGTCTTTTCCATGGAATCGAAACCGAGGAGAAGCGGGCTGGAAAAAGGCGTCATTCGGCTCATGTTACAGTGTCCTCTCAAGAGCGACATAAAGTGGAAAAACCCGGATGGCATTTTTCCCGATGGTCTTGATATGGTCCGCCGCCCGGCAGACTTCAAGCCGTCACACGCCCCGCCCAAAAAGACTTGCCAAAACAAGGAATTGAAATGCCCCAATCGCGCAGGATCATCATCGACACTGACCCCGGACAGGACGATGCCGTCGCCATATTGCTGGCACTCGGCAGCGCCGAACTGGAGATCGTCGGCATCACTGCGGTGGCCGGCAACGTGCCGTTGAAACTTACCGAAAAAAACGCCCGCAAGATCTGCGAGCTGGCCGGCCGGCCGGACGTCAAGGTCTATGCAGGCGCCATCCGGCCGCTGGCGCGTGAACTGGTCACGGCCGAGGAAGTGCATGGCAAGACCGGCCTCAACGGGCCGCAATTGCCCGAACCAAAGATGAAGCTGCAGGACGAGTATGCGGTCGATTTCATAGTCGAGACGCTGATGAGGGAGGACAGAGGCACAATCACGCTGTGCGCGCTCGGGCCGCTCACCAATGTTGCGCTGGCGCTGATCCGCGAGCCGAAAATCGCGCCGCGCATCAAGGAAATCGTGCTGATGGGCGGCGGCTTCTTCGAGGGCGGCAATGTCACGCCGACCGCCGAGTTCAACATCTATGTTGACCCGCATGCCGCCGATGTTGTGTTCAAATCCGGCATTCCGATCGTGATGATGCCGCTCGACGTCACCCACAAGGCGCTGACCACCGCCAAGCGCACGAAGGCCTTCCGCAAGCTAGGCACCAGGGTCGGCACGGCCACGGCGGACATGCTGGAATTCTTCGAACGTTTCGACGAGGAGAAATACGGCACCGATGGCGGCCCGCTGCACGATCCTTGCGTCATCGCCTATCTGTTGAAACCGAAGCTGTTCAAGGGCCGCAACTGCAATGTCAGCGTGGAAACCGCCTCGGAGCTCACCATGGGGATGACGGTTATCGACTGGTGGGGAGTGACCAAGCGGCCGAAGAACGCCATGGTGATGCGTGACATCGACCATGATGCGTTTTTCGAGCTTTTGCTGGAAAGGCTGGGGCGGCTTTAAGAGGAGCGCCCCTTCCTTCCCCGTTCTCCCGCAGGAGGAGAAGGGGAGGCGCGTTACTTCGCCTTGGAAAACGCCAGCCACAGGCCGCCGCCGACCAGGAAGCTGCCGCTGATCCGCGACAGCAGCTTGACGCGGCCGGCCGACAGCAGGCGTCCGGCGCGGCCGGCGGCCAGCGCGTAGGTCGAATCCGACACTGCGGCGAAGATCATCGCGGTGAGACCCATGACGCCGATCTGTAATGCGTAATTGCCTTCAGGCGCGATGAATTGCGGAAAGAAGGCGCCGAAGAACACCAGCGTCTTTGGATTGCTGATCGCCACCAGCAGCCCCTGCAGGAAGAAGCCGCCACGCGGCTTTTTTGCCGATCCGTCGGCGTTAAGCTTGCCTTTCGAGCGGAACATCTGCACGCCCATCCAGATCAGGTACGCGGCGCCGATCAGCCGGACCAATTCGAACCAGTGGCCCATGCCGGCGATCAGCGAGGTCAGTCCGATGCCGACAATGGCGATCATGATGGCTAGCCCGGCCTGGGTGCCGGCGACATTGGCGAGACCGGCGCGCGAGCCGTGGCGGATGCTGTTGGCAATGATCAGCGTCACCGTCGGTCCCGGCACCAGGACGATGACGATGCAGGCGACGACGTAGGTGGCATAGAGTTCCAGCGACATTTTTCCCTCCGCAGAAGCCGCTCATGCGGCGCGCTGTCGCGATCAATGCATGGCGATGAGTTGCGTGCAAGTCGGCGAGGCGCCGACAATGCGGAGCTGATGTCAGCAGGCGCCGGCCTGCCATGGCAGCGTTGCCTTATAAGCGGCAGCCGCCCTCAGCACGGAGAGGTCACCGCGCGGCCGCCCGATCAATTGCATGCCCATCGGCCTGCCCCTGTCGTCGAAGCCCGCCGGTACGTTAACCGCCGGGCAGCCGCCCAGAGTGGCGAGCGCTGAGACCTGCATCCAGCGGTGATAGCTGTCCATGGCACGCCCGGCCACTTCCCTTGGCCAGTGGGTGACGATATCGAAGGGAAAGACCTGTGCGGCTGGCAGTGCAATCAGGTCGAAACGCTCGAAGAGCGACAGCAGCATTCGATGCCAGGACGAGCGCCTCACCGTTGCAGCATGGATCTGCGGCGCTGTGAGCCGCAGCGCATGTTCCACCTCCCACACGGCCTCCGGCTTCAGCAGACTGCGTTTAAAGGGATCGTCGTAATGCGCCTTGAGCGCACAACCGCTGCTCGCCTGGCGAAGCGTTACAAAGGCCTGCCATAGCGCTTCGAAGTCGAATTCCGGCATCAGCGGCTCGGCCTCGAAGGATACATCCGCGAACCGGCCGAGTGCTGCCTCGCAAAGCTGTAGAATGCCTGCTTCAACCGGCAGATGGCCGTCGAGATCGCCGAGCCAGGCGATACGCCCGCCGGCCGCCGGCGTTTCCAGCCTTTCGAGGAACGAGCCTGGCTTATCATGGGACAGCGGCGCGCGAGGATGATAGCCGGCCTGAACATCGAGCAGCAGCGCCATGTCGCGCACGTTACGCCCCATCGGCCCTTCGACGCCCATTTGTGCATGAAACACATCAAGGTCAGGGCCAGCCGGCACCAATCCCTGCGATGGGCGCAAGCCATAAACATTGTTGTAGGCAGCGGGATTGCGCAGCGAGCCGCCAAAATCGCTGCCATCGGCAACGGGAACCATATCGAGCGCCAGCGCGACCGCCGCGCCGCCGCTCGAGCCGCCGGCGGTCAGCGCCGGGTCGAACGCATTGAGCGTCTGTCCGAACACGGTGTTGTAGGTGTTGGAGCCAAGCCCGAATTCGGGAACGTTGGTCTTGCCGATGATGATGGCGCCGGCTTCGCGGACGCGCTCGACGAAGAAGTCGTCTTCCTCAGGCACGAAATCGGCGAAGATCGGCGAGCCGAAGGTGGTTCTCAGGCCTTTTGTCAGCGCAAGATCCTTAATCGCGATCGGCAGGCCGAACAGCGATCCGGTATCTACTCCTCGCGCCAGACGGGCGTCAGCGCTGTCGGCCTCGCGCAGGATGTCAGCATGCTCACGCAATGAAACGATAGCGCTGACCAGCGGGTTCACCGCCTCGGTCCGGTCGAGGAATGCCGCGATCACTTCGCGCACCGAAAGTTGCCGGCGCCTGATCTTCTCGGCAAGCTCCACGGCAGACAGGCGGCAGATGTCGCCGGCGGGCGGCACCGCATGCTTCGTGGTCGGGCGCGCGGTTGTCATCCGGCTTTAGCCCGCAGATTTCTGCAGGGCGGCATCCACGTCCCTGGCCAGCGGGATGGCCGGCTGTGCACCGGCTTTCAGGCAGGCCAGCGAACCGGCGGCGGCAGCGCGGGCAAGCGCCTGGTCGAGCGGCAGGCCGGCTGCCAGCCCGGCGGCGAAATAGCCGCAGAACGTATCGCCGGCACCGACCGTGTCGAGCGGAGTGATCTGCAGCGCCGGAACCATCAGGAGATCGTCCGGCGTTGCCGCCAGAACGCCGTCCGGGCCAAGCGTGACGACGATGGTGCGGCCGGTTCTCGCGGCATAGTCGCGCATCCGTGCCGGGCGGTCGCGGCCACTCAACGACAGCGCCTCGCCATAGAGGTCGAACTCGGTTTCGTTGGCGACGAGGTAGTCGGCCTTGCCGAGGAGGCCGGCCGCGTCGCTATGGAAAGGGGCGGTGTTGAGCACGGTGACCGCCCCGGCCGTCCTCGCCGCGTCAAGCGCCGTCTCGACCGTTTGCAGCGGGACTTCCAACTGCAACAACACGACATCGCCGTTCTTCAGGAAAGCTTTGGAAAGATCACCCGGCACGACCGAATCATTGGCGCCCGCCACGACGGCGATCACGTTCTCGCCGTCGACGCCGACCATGATCAACGCGGTGCCGGTCGAGGCAAAGGTCTCGCCGACGCCGGACAAGTCGATCTTGCCGTCGCGCAGCAGCGCCAGAGCCTCGTTGGCGAAGCTGTCCTTGCCGACTGCGCCGACCATCCGCACCTTGACGCCGGCGCGGGCGGCGGCCAGCGCCTGGTTAGCGCCCTTGCCGCCGGGGGCAGTAGCGAAACCGGAGCCGCGCACCGTCTCGCCGGGACCGGGCAAGCGGTCGACAGTGGCGATGAGGTCGAGATTGATGGAGCCGATGACAACGATCAAGAAGTGCCTCCCGCTAGCGCATGTCACGCTAATTGCGCGGGAAGCTACTCCGTAAGATCGCTGCTTGTCACCCTAGTGCTCCTTCCATCGCTCCTATCGTTCCATTCGTTGGCTATCAAGATGAGACTTTTCCAGCCTCCCAGCCGAGGATCGCGCGTTTGCGGGTCAGGCCCCAATGGTAGCCGGTGAGCGCGCCGGACTTGCCGAGAGCCCGGTGGCACGGCACGACGAAGGACATCGGATTGGCGCCGACCGCGGCACCCACGGCCCGGCTGGCGCTCGGTGCGCCGATGCGCGCGGCGATCGAGGAATAGGTGCAGGCCTTGCCCATCGGAATACGCAGCAAGGCTTCCCAGACACGGACCTGGAAGTCGGTGCCGATCATGACGACGCGCAGCGGCTGGTCGGCGCGCCACAGCGTCGGATCGAAGATGCGCGCGGCATAGGGCGCTGTCGCCGCCATATCCTCGACATAGGTCGCGTTCGGCCAGCGGCTGGACATGTCGGCAAAGGCAGCGCGCTCGCCGCCGGGGTCGTTGAAGGCAAGGCCGGCGAGGCCGCGCTCAGTCACCATGATCAGCGCGATGCCGAAAGGCGAGATATGATAGCCGTAGCGGATGGTGAGCCCAGCGCCGCGGGTCTTGTAATCGCCCGGCGACATCGCTTCGTGGGTGACGAACAGATCGTGCAGCCGGCCTGGGCCGGACATGCCGAGTTCGAACGAGGTTTCAAGCAGCGGCATGCCGGCATCGAGCAGTTTGCGCGCATGATCGAGGGTAACGGCCTGCAGAAAGGCCTTGGGCGACAGGCCGGCCCAGCGGGTGAACAGCTTCTGCAGCCCGGTCGGCGTCTCGCCGACCTCCTCGGCCAGCACTTCCAACGAAGGCTGGTCGCGATAGTCGAGGCTGATCTTTTCGATGGCACGACGGACGATTTCGTAGTCGCCGCCTTCAGGCGTGATGTCTTTCTGAAGGATTGCTGTCGTTTTGAGAGGCATTTGGGCGTTCATGGCAGTATCTCCTTGAGTGCGAATATCGTCTTTCGCGGCGCCGATCACCACCCGAAACTTGCTTTCCCACGGTATGTACCCAGATAGAGCTGGCTTTGAATGGGGAGGACAATGATGGCCGGCGAGAAGGTGCATCTGACCAAGGAAAAAGAAACGCTGCTGATCACTGTCTACGGCAAGGCGCTGGAAAGCCGGCTTCCCAACTCGCTGCTGAAAGACCGTTTCGCGGACGAGGCGGTTCGCCGCATCGACTACGACTTCTCGCGGCTCAAGGTCGACGACAATCTCGGCGTTGGTCTAGCGATCCGGGCCAAGACGCTGGACGACTGGGTTTCGGCTTTTCTGGTGAACAACCCGAACGCCATTGTCCTGCATCTCGGCTGCGGGCTAGACACGCGAATATTCCGCATCGATCCGCCGCCCGGCGTGGACTGGTTCGACGTCGATTATGCCGAAGTCATCGAGCTCAGGCGCAAGCTCTATCCGATGCGCGAGCATTATCACCTGATCGGATCATCCGTCACCGAGCCTGGCTGGCTGGACGAAGTGCCCGGCGATCGCCCGGCGATGGTCGTGGCGGAGGGCCTGACACCCTACCTTGCCGCTGACGAGGGCCCAAGGCTGGTTTCGCGGCTTGTGTCGCATCTGGCCAGCGGCGAACTTGTCTGCGATGCCTACAGCGACCTTGGTCTAAAGCTCGTGCGCCTCAACCCGTCGTTCCGCGCCACTGGAGCCGAACTCCGCTGGGCGATCAACGATCCGCGCGACTTGGAACGGTCAGTACCCGGCCTGCGGTTGGTCGAGGAAACCATGGCTTACAAACCCGAACATGCCGCCCGTGTGAGCTGGTTCGCCGGACTGGTCTTTCGCCTCTGGAGCCACATTCCGGCTCTTCGGAGGGTCGGCAGGCTATTGAGATTTCGGTTTTGATCGTCAGCGCGCTTTGGCGGTCGCCAGAGCGCGTGAAAATGCGGTGGCAAAACTCTCGCGGTCGTCGGGGTTGAGAAAGCCGCCGATCGAGACGGTTCTTCCTTGCGCCTCGACCGCCATCCTGGTGATGCCGATCTCGGTGTGGCGGGCGATCGAAAAGCGCGCCCAGAACGGATTGAAGCGGTGTGATTCCGATTTGCCTGACGGGGCGGTTTTGCGGATGTCGAGGCTGGTGCGTGACACCGATACCTCCTCGCGAGCCCGGGCGGCACGATAATTGGCGCGGAAGGCGATGTAGACGGCGATCACGTCGAGGCCGAAGAAGCCGAACACCGGCCAGGCGCCGCGCGACAGAAAAAACGCTCCGGTCGCCAGCCACCCGAACAGCAGTGCGCCCATCAGTATGGCAAAGCCGGTCTTGCCCAGCGACCGGTGCGGTGTCAGCAGCGCCTGGAAGAATGGCTCGTCGGCCTGAAACGAGGCGTTTGTGTCGCTCATCAGGCAATATTATAGGAAGGCAATGACAAGCCCCAAGCCCAAAACCTTTTCCGCGCTAAAAAAAGACCTGTTGCCCGGCCGCCGCGACGGCTCGAACGCCAAGCCGCGTCCGCGGCCCGAAAAATCCCGCGCGCTTTACAGCGCGGCCGAGGTGCATGAGATTTTCCGGCGTTTTTCCGTTCAGCGGCCGGAACCGAGGGGCGAACTCGAACATATCAACGCCTTCACGCTACTGGTGGCGGTGGTGCTTTCGGCGCAGGCGACGGACGCCGGCGTCAACAAGGCGACGCGGGCGCTGTTCAAAATTGCCGACGCGCCGCAAAAGATGCTGGCGCTGGGCGAGGCCAAGCTCGGCGACCATATCCGCACCGTCGGACTATGGCGCAACAAGGCCAAGAACGTCATCGCGCTGTCGGAGGCGCTGATCCGCGACCATGGCGGCGAAGTACCTGAGGATCGCGATCAGCTGGTCGAGCTGCCGGGTGTCGGGCGCAAGACCGCCAACGTCGTGCTCAACGTCGCCTTCGGCCAGCATACGATGGCGGTCGACACGCATATCTTCCGCATCGGCAACAGGCTCGGGCTGGCGCCGGGCAAGACGCCGGAACAGGTCGAGCAAGGGTTTTTGAAGATCATTCCGGATGAATACATGCGGCATGCGCATCATTGGCTGATCCTGCACGGCCGCTATGTCTGCAAGGCGCGCAAGCCGGATTGCCCGGCCTGCGTCATCGCCGATATCTGCAAGGCCAAGGAAAAGACGACCAGCGTGCCTGCACCACTGGTCGAAATCGCGCCGCTCGGGCCAATAGAAGCAGCTGCTGAATCAATGCCAGCCACTTGACGGTGAAGTTCCTCCTATGTGGTTCCGTCCAGATTCAGGAACTCTCCTCGACGAACACCTCCTCGCGCTTCTTCTTGACCGCGGGGAGAAACACGATGACGAGCACGGCAAGCGCGATGAGGAGCAGACTGGCGCTGATCGGCCGCGTCACGAAGGTGCTCGGATCTCCGCGCGAGATGATCATGGCGCGGCGCAGGTTTTCCTCGAGCAGCGGGCCGAGCACGAAGCCGAGCAGCAGCGGCGCAGGTTCGCAGCGCAGCTTGGTCAGGAGGTAGCCAAGTAAGCCGAAAAAGGCGACGGCATAGAGGTCGTAGACGTTGGTGTTGACGCTATAAACGCCGATCGAGCAGAACGCCATGATGATCGGGAAGAGCACATAGTAGGGGATGGTAAGAAGTTTCACCCAAAGTCCGATCAGCGGCAGGTTCAAGACAATCAACATCAGATTGCCGATCCACATCGAGGTGATGATACCCCAAAACAGCGCAGGCTGTTCGATGGCGACATTGGGGCCTGGCACGATGCCCTGGATGATCATCGCACCGATCATCAGCGCCATTACCGGGTTGGCCGGAATGCCGAGCGTCAGCATCGGGATGAAGGAGGTCTGAGCGCCGGCATTGTTGGCCGATTCCGGCCCGGCGACGCCTTCGATGGCGCCCTTGCCGAATTCCCCCGGATTGTTCGAGACACGTTTTTCGACGGTGTATGAGGCAAAGGCGGCAAGGATCGCACCGCCTCCCGGTAAAATGCCGAGCGCCGAACCGATGATCGTTCCGCGCACGATGGGAGCCGCCATGCGCCGAAGATCTTCGCGGGTCGGCATAAGGCCGGAGATCTTTCGGATCAGCACGGATCGCTCATGCTCGTTTTCGAGGTTGCGCAGTATCTCGGCGACGCCGAAGACGCCGACCGCCACTGCAACGAAATTCAGCCCGTCGGCATATTCGCGGATGCCGAGCGTGAAGCGGGGCGTGCCGGTGTAGATATCGGTGCCGACAAGGCCGAGCAGCAGGCCGAGCACGACCATGGCCAATGCCTTGACGATTGAGCCGTGGGCGAGCGCGACGGACGAGACCAGGCCGACGATCATTAGCGAAAAATACTCGGGCGCGCCGAATCTCAGCGCTATCGCCGTCAGCGGTGGGGCGAAGATGGCGATGAGGAAGGTCGACACCGTGCCGGCAAAGAACGAGCCTATCGCCGCGGTCGCCAGGGCTGCTCCGGCGCGGCCGTTCCTGGCCATCTGATAGCCGTCGATTGCGGTGACGGCCGACGAGGATTCGCCGGGCATGTTGATGAGAATGGCGGTGGTCGAGCCGCCATACTGCGCGCCGTAATAGATACCGGCGAGCATGATGAGAGAGGAAACCGGGTCGCCGATCTGGAAGGTGATCGGCAACAGCATGGCGATGGTTGCGGTGGCGCCGATGCCGGGCAGGACGCCAATCAGCGTGCCGAGAAGGACGCCGATCAGGCAGAAACCGAGATTTATCAAAGATGTGGCTGTCGAAAAGCCGAGTGCGAGGTTGTTGAGGAGTTCCATTTCATCTCCTCACAACGATAGTGGCAGCCATGGGCCGAAACGCCGGAACGGCAGGCCGAGTGCGTAGCTGAAGACGACGAATGCGAACAGCGTCAGGCCGGCTGACAGCGCGAGTGCGGTCAGCGGCTTCATACGGCCACTACCGAACGATGCGATCAGCGCCGTCAGGAAGATCGACGGGATGAAGCCGAGGCCGCGCACCGTCAGGCCGAAGAAGATTGGGGCAGGCAGGATGAACAGCATGCCGCGCCACGCAATGTAACCGATCGGCTCGCTCTCGAAACGCACTGCTTGGACGAGGATGGCGGCGCCAAGCAGGATCAGCACGATCGCCAGCACCAGCGGGAAATAGCCCGGCCCCATGCGAAAGGCGGTGCCGATTTCGAGCCCCAGCGACTGCAGCGCGAAAAAGGCGCCAACAAAGATCAACAGCGCCGCGCATATGCCGTTGGTTCTGTCGATTGCGAAAGGTTTCATGGCGTCCTCCCGGCCCGCCTCACGGGCGTGCCGATGCCGGTGTAAAAACGGGGCGCTGGCAGCGCCCCGTTAAAAGCTTTAGTCGGCGTACTGGCCGGCCGCTTCGATGATCGGCTTCCAGCGCGCGATCTCACTTTCCAGCTTGGCCTTGAGCGCGGCCGGCGTGGCGTCGGCCGCGGGCGACGGCTTGGTGCCGAGTTCGGCAAATCGGGCGACGACGTTCTGGTCCTTCAGAGCCACCTGCAGAGATTTCGACAGGCGTTCGGTGATCTCGGCCGGCGTGCCCTTTGGTGCATAGATGCCGTGCCAGATACCGACCTGCACCTGGGGTAGGCCGGCTTCTATCGTCGTCGGCACGTCCGGCAGCACGTCGAGGCGTTGTGGCGAGGTTACGGCATAGGCTTTGATCGTGCCGCCCTGAATCTGCTTGGTGGTATTGGTCGTCTGGTCGCACATGATATCGACCTGGCCGCCGAGAAGATCGGTCATGGCCGGGCCGGTGCCCTTATAGGGTACGGTGACCAGCGGCGTGCCGATGGCGCTCATGAACAGCATGCCGCACAGATGCGAGGCGGCACCGATCCCGGCATTGGCAACGGTGATACTGTCCTTGTTGGCCTTGGCATAGTCGACCAGCCCCTTCAGATCGGCCGGCTCGAGGTCCTTGCGGCCGACGATGGTCATCGGCACCTCGGTGACGAGGCCGACATATTCGAACGCGTTCAGCGTGTCGTAGGCGAGCTTTCTGTAGAGCGTAGCACTTGTCGCCATGCCGATGTGGTGGAGGAGCAGCGTATAGCCGTCAGGCTCGGCATTTGCCACGCGGCCAGCGCCCAGTGTGCCGCCGGCGCCGCCGACATTCTCGACGATGACCTGCTGGCCGAGGTCTTTCGACATAGCTTCCGCGACAAGACGCGTGACGGTGTCGGTCGGGCCGCCGGCCGAAAACGGCACGACAATGGTGATGGTGCGTTCAGGGTAGGTCTGCGCGCCAGCGGCTAACGAGTAAAGCATGGCGCCCGCAGCGACAGCCAGCGCGGGGATGAATTTTCGCATCGTATTTTTCCTCCCAGGATATGATTGCCAACCGCTGCGCGGGTTCCTCCAGCACCGACTGTAGATGGAGCAATAACTAGCGCAACCCGGCAAATGACAATCGGCTTTAAACGGCAAATTCTAATAGCCGTAGCCGCGCACCATCGCCGCCGCGAACACCGGGATCAGCAGGAAGGTGAAGGCCTCGGTGCGGACATAGGTGCGAACTGACGCTAGCTCCGCCGCAGGCACCTGGAAGCCGGGACTGACGCTCGCCTGCCTGGCCCAGGACAGGAAACGGATGGTCGGGACAATCGACAACAGGCCGACAATGGCGAACGCGGCCATCTTTGCCCAGAAAACCCAGTGGTATACGTAGAATTCCCAGCCTTTCAGACCATAGACGACGCGGCCGATGCCAACGACGATGATCAGCATGGCAATGATGCCGTAGTGACGGTCGATGCCGACAAGCCGCTTCAGCGTCGCGGCGGACAAGTCGCTGCGGATCAGGACGAATTCGGCGCCGATGATGCCTGCCAGTGAAAACACCAGCAGATGATGGAAGATGGCAAGTACAAGGTCGGTGGTGTCCATGCGGTTTCCCCTCTGTCGGACGGCAGCGCCGAAACCCAACGCGCCTGACCAGATACTGGTGAAAAGCTAACACCGCTTGGCAGGATTCACATCAGCTGGAAGATGATCTACACAGCCTTGGCTCTTGTTTTGCGCAACGGATTTGGAGTTCCCGTCTCGTGCATGTCGCCGTCCCGATTTTTGCACGACCGGCATTAGGCACCAGCAACGCAACCGAGGCATGACCATGGCCAGTCCGCAAACAATTGTCGCTCCAGTGATTGAGACCTCGCGCACGGTCCTGCGGCCGCACCGGCTTGACGATTTCGACGCCTATGTCGCTATGTGGACCGATCCCGTCGTCACCCGCTTTATTGGCGGCAAGCCGCGCACGCGCGAAGAAAGCTGGATGCGTTTCCTGCGCCATGCCGGCCTGTGGTCGCTTCTGGGTTACGGCTTCTGGGCGGTCGAGGAAAGGGCGACCGGCCGCTTCATCGGCGAGGCCGGCTTTCACGATCTGAAACGCGACATGACGCCCTCGATCGAGGGCATTCCGGAGGCCGGATGGGCCTTGGTTTCGGCCGTGCATGGCCAGGGTTTGGCCAGCGAAGTCGTCGCACGGGTGCTTGCCTGGGGCGATGAGGCGCTTGCAGCTGCGAAGACCGTCTGCATCATCGATCCGGAAAACACCGGCTCGCTGAACGTCGCGGCAAAATGCGGTTATGGCGAAGTGCTGCGAACCGTCTATCAAAACAAGCCGACCATTCTGCTCGAGCGGCAGCGCTGACGGCGTCTGGCCTCTGCCTGCGACGTCGTCGTCGGGCATCGAGTTCGCCTGCCTGAACATCGCACAGGCCGATTGTACCGCATGCGGAGAGTTCTGTCTTTGACAGGATGACGCAAACTCTGCATGAATTTCATCGAGCGGGTCTGAATTCAGGCTACGTTTTGGCAGGCACCGGAGGAGGTGTCGCGATTTTGGAGGAATCCCATGCTGAACAGACGCAGATTCTTGATGAGCACCGCGGCAGCAGGTGCTGCCGGGCTCGCGGCATCGCATTTTGCCGCCGCCTTCGCACAGGACGCACCGCAGCTGCAGATTTTCGTGCCGGCGGCGCCGGGCGGCGGCTGGGACCAGACGGCGCGCGCCATGGACCAGGTACTGCGGAGCGAAAAGCTGATTTCCGGCTCGCAGATCACCAATGTCGGCGGCGCCGGCGGCACCGTCGGCCTGCCGCAGTTCGTCAATCAATGGAAGGGCAAGGGCAATGCGCTGATGGTGGCCGGCATGGTCATGGTCGGCGCCATCATCGCCAATAAGGCGGCCAATAACCTGACAGAGGTCACGCCGATCGCTCGCCTCACCGGCGAGTTCGAGGCGCTGGTGGTGCCGGCCGCCTCGCCGTTCAAGACTGCGGCCGACTTCGTCGCCGCTCTCAAGGCTGACCCGACAAAGGTTCCGGTCGCCGGCGGTTCGGCCGGCGGTTCGGACCATATACTGTTCGGTCTCATCGCCAAGACCGTCGGTGTTCCTGCAACCAATCTGTCCTATGTGCCTTTTGCCGGCGGCGGCGAGGCGCTGTCGGCGCTGCTCGGCAACCAGGTCGCGGCCGGCATCTCCGGCTATGGCGAGTTCGCCGAACAGGTCAAGGCGGGCGCGCTGCGGCTGCTTGCCATCTCCGCCGACAAGCGCCAGGAGGGCATCGACGCGCCGACGATGAAGGAAGCCGGCATCGATGTCGAGCTGTTCAACTGGCGCGGCGTCTTCGCACCGCCCGGCGTTTCGGACGACGACAAGGCAGCAATGATCAAGCTGATCGAGACCATGGCCAAGAGCGACGCCTGGGCCACCGAATGCAAGAACCGCAACTGGACGCAGATACTGCTCACCGGCGACGACTATGCGAAATTCGTCGCCGAAGACACGGCCCGCATCGGGACGATCCTCAAGGACCTCGGCCTGGCGTGATGCTCTCGGCAAGGGCGGCCTGCGCCAACCCTTGCCGACTTTCGCCAGCCGCATGGACATAAGCTCCGCCGGAGGTGAAACTACACCGAGATCGACCGCGGGAACCGGCCCGAGGAGGCCGGCCCTAGGGAGACCGACATTGGGAGGACGATGATGAGCACCAGCGACCAGCAGGCGCCGCCGCGCCTTGCAGTGCCCGAACTGCTGATCGGCGTTGGGCTCCTCGCCTGTGCGGGTGCGGTTGCCTGGCAGACGCTGGCAATCCCGGTCTCGCCGCTCTATTCAAAGGTCGGTCCGACCGTCTTCCCCTACATCACCATGGCCGGGATGGTGATCCTGTCGCTGCTGCTCATCATTGCCGCCTTGCGGGGCGGCTGGCAGCCGGAGGACGAAAAGGAGACGCCGACCGACTGGAAGGCGATGGGCATCGTCGCCCTCGGACTGATCGCCAACCTCGTGCTGATCCAGCCGCTCGGCTTTACCGCCGCATCTGTCGTCATGTTCGTCCTCATCTGCCACGGTTTCGGCAGCCGGCGTCCGCTGCGTGACGTGCTGCTCGGTCTGATCCTGGCGCTGGCCGCCTATTTCGGCTTTGCCAGGGCGCTCGGCGTCAATATCGGCGCCGGCTTCATCGAAAACCAGCTGAACGCGACTATCGATTCGGTCATTGCCATGCTGAGGGGCTGACGCCATGGAAACGCTCGGCCATCTCGCGCACGGATTTTCGGTCGCCTTCTCGCCGATCAATCTCATATGGTGCCTGGTTGGCACCACGCTGGGGACTGCGATCGGCGTGCTGCCCGGCCTCGGACCGGCACTGACCATCGCGCTGCTGTTGCCGATAACCTATCAGGTGGCGCCGGAAGCATCATTCATCCTGTTTGCCGGCATCTACTACGGCGCCATGTATGGCGGCTCGACGACATCGATCCTGCTCAACACGCCTGGCGAAAGCGCCACCATCGTCACCGCGCTGGAGGGCAACCGGATGGCCCGCTCCGGCCGAGGCGGTGCGGCCCTGGCGACCTCGGCGATCGGCTCCTTCGTCGCCGGCACGCTGGGCACGATCGGCGTTGCCTTCCTGGCGCCGATCGTCGTCAAATTCGCGCTGGCTTTCGGCCCGGCCGAATATTTCTCGCTGATGGTGCTGGCCTTCATCACGGTCTCGGCGGTGCTCGGCTCGTCGTCCGTGCGCGGCCTGACCAGCCTTTTCGTCGGCTTCGTCGTCGGCATGATAGGCGTCGACCTGCAGACGGGGCAGCCGCGCTTCACCTTCGGCATGAGCGAATTGTTGGACGGCGTCGATGTCATCGTCGTCGCCGTTGGCCTGTTCGCCGTTGGCGAGACGCTCTACATGGCCTCGCGCCGCTACGCCGGCAAGGACGAGATCGTGCCGTTGAAAGGCTCGCTCTACATGACCGCGGCCGAATGGTCGCGATCGTGGAGGCCATGGCTGCGCGGCGCCCTGATCGGCTTCCCGATCGGCGCCATGCCAGCCGGCGGCGCCGAAATCCCGACCTTCCTCTCCTATGCCATCGAGAAGAAACTCTCCAGACACAAGGAGGAGTTCGGCACGGTCGGCGCCATCGAGGGCGTTGCCGGACCGGAAGCGGCCAACAATGCATCCGCGGCCGGCGTGCTGGTGCCGATGCTGACGCTCGGCCTGCCGACCTCGGCGACGGCCGCGATCATGCTGTCGGCTTTCCAGAGCTACGGCATCAATCCGGGGCCGCTGCTGCTGACGACGCAGGCCGACCTGGTGTGGGGGCTGATCGCCAGCCTGTTCATCGCCAACGTCATTCTCGTCGTCCTCAACCTGCCGCTGATCGGGCTCTGGGTGCGATTGCTGAAGATTCCGGCGCCGCAGCTCTATGCCGGCATCCTGGTGTTCGCCACGGTCGGCACCTACGGCATCTCGCAATCGCCGATCGACCTCGTCATCCTCTATCTGCTCGGTGCCGCCGGCTTCCTGATGCGGCGTTTCGATTTCCCGACCGCGCCGGTCATCATCGGCATGATTCTCGGGCCGCTTGCCGAAACGCAGTTCCGCCGCGCGATGACCATCTCGAACGGCGACTGGACGGTGTTCTACAAGCATCCGCTGTCGCTGACGCTGCTGACGCTGGCCTTCATCGGGCTGGTTGGACCGCATATCTGGGCCTACATAGAGCACAGGCGCATGCGTGGACCGGAGCATGTGCCGGGCGATGCCTAAGCTGTTCGTGGCGTCATGACAGACCTGCTTTCCGGCGTCCGGATCCTTGATCTGACCAATGTGCTGGCCGGCCCCTATTGCGCCTACCAGCTGGCGTTGCTCGGGGCCGACGTCATCAAGATCGAGACGCCGCAGGGCGGCGATCTGGCGCGTCAGCTCGGCGCCTCTCCGCAGCTCAACCGGGCGGGTATGGGCGCTTCGTTCCTGGCGCAGAATGCCGGCAAACGCTCTGTGGCGCTCGATCTCAAGCAGCAGGCCGACCGCGAACGCTTCCTCGATCTGGTCGCTTCGGCCGACGCGCTGGTCGAGAATTTCCGCCCCGGCGTAATGGACCGGCTGGAGCTTGGCCATGCCAGGCTGAAAGAGGTCCGGCCAAGCCTTGTCTATTGTGCGATATCGGGCTTTGGCCAGACAGGGCCGATGCGCGATAATCCAGCCTACGATCAGATCATCCAGGGTCTTTCCGGCATTATGAGCATCACCGGTACACCGGAAACGGCGCCGCTGCGTGTCGGCTATCCGGTCGCCGATACGCTTGGCGGGCTGGTCGGGGCGTTCGCCATCACTGCCGCGCTGGTCAAGCAGAAGACGACAGGCGAGGGCGCGTTCCTCGACGTCTCGATGCTCGAATGCACGCTTTCTGCGCTCGGCTGGCCGGTGTCGAACTATCTGACGGCGGACGTCGAGCCGCAGCCGATGGGCAATGAAAACATGACGGCCGCACCGTCCGGCGCGTTTCGCACCGGCGACGGCTTGCTCAACATCGCAGCCAACAAGCAGGAGCAGTTCGTCACACTGTGCCGGTTGATCGGCCGGCCGGAACTTGCGTCGGACGTCCGCTTTGCGGAGCGAGAAACGCGCAAGCAGAACCGAATTGCATTGAAAGCGCTGATCGAGGATGCCTTGGCGAGCGGCTCTGCCGCCGGCTGGGAGGAGACGTTCAATCGCGCCGGCGTGCCGGCGGGCCGGGTGCTGACAATCCCGCAGGTACTGCAAGAGCAACAGGTGATCGAGCGCGGCATGACGGCGCGCTTCCAGGCTGTGCCCGGGATGGAGCGGCCGCTGACCGTGGTGCGCGGCGGCTTCATGGTCGATGGCGAGGCACCTCTGCCGAGCAGGCCGCCGCCGGGGCTCGGCCAGCATATGGACGAGGTTTTTGCCGGCCTGCCGCCACGCGACAAGAAAAGAGTGAAGCCATGAGCGGCACGGAAAGCAAGACTGGCCGCGCGCGCGGCGAGGAATGGTGGCGGACCGGCATCATCGAGATGCGGCCTGGCGTTATCCGGCTGCGCGGCTATGAGATCCAGGATCTGATCGGCCGTGTCAGCTTTCCGGCAATGATCTGGCTGATGCTGCGCGGCGAACTGCCGAGCGAGGAGCAGGCGGCTCTGCTTGGTATTGCGCTGGGGGCCGCCGTCGACCATGGGCCGCAGGCGCCGTCGATCGCCATCGCCCGCATGGCGATCACGTGCGGCGTCGGCATCAACAGCGCCATGGCGTCTGCCATCAACGTGCTTGGCGACGTGCATGGCGGCGCCGGCGAACAGGCGCTTTCCATCTACGGAGACATCGCCGCCCAACTGGACGCCGGTGTGCCCCTCACGGACGCCGTGTCGCTGCGGGTCGATCGTTTCCTTGCTGGGGAAGACGGTTATGTGCCCGGGCTCGGCCATCGCTTCCACCCGGTGGACCCGCGGGCGCCCCGCCTCATCGAGCTGACCCGCGAGTTTGCCGCGCACGGCGTCGTCAGCGGGCGCTTCGCCGATATCGCCGAAATGGTCGAGGCGGAAGTTGCGCGGCGCAAGAACAAAAAAATCCCGCTCAATATAGACGGCGCCACGGCCGTCATCTACGGCGAGCTCGGTTTCCCGCCGCCGCTGACGCGCGGCCTTTTCGTGCTGTCGCGCTCGGTCGGCATCCTGGCCCATGCATGGGAACAGTCGCAGGAAAGCGACCGCAACAAAGGGCCGCTGCCGCGCGAATGGCTGTGGGCCTATACCGGCACGCCGGTGCGGCCTCTGCCCGAGGAAGACGACGGCAGTCAGTGAGGCATCGGTTCAAGCGACGGCGGCGGACGCTGGAGCCAATTCCACCCCGATACAGTCGGGACAGGCCTCCATCCTTTATTGAGCGTGATCTTTTCCGGAAGCCGGATTCAGCTTTTTGGGATTGTGCTCCAGCTCGGCAATCCCGATGTTCCTCACCAGCGTCGAAAGATCGGGCTCGTCGATCAGCAACGCCGCGTCGGCAGGCGTCAGCCATGCCCGCTGCCGCCGCTTGGCTTCCTGCCAATTGGCAAGTTCCTCGGTTACTTCCAGCAAATAGACGACGACATCGACGCGAACGAAGCGGTTCGCCAGCCGCTTCCAGTAGTGATAGGTGCCGGCCGGCTGTTTCAGCGTCTTGCCGAGAACTCCGGCTTCTTCCTGTGCTTCGATGGTGGCCGCCTTGCGGCCGCTCTTGCCCTTCATCGGCCAGCCCTTCGGCACGATGAAGCGCCTCGTCGTTCGCGATGTGACCAGCATCACCTCGAAATCGCCATGCCCGTTCAGCCGAAACGGGATCGCCGCGACCTGGCGAATCCGGTCGCCCTTCCTTGCCTTGCGTACGACCTTCTTTCTGCTGGCTGCCATTCAAAAATCCAGTCGAAGCGGCCCGAAGCAAGAAGGGCAGCAATTGCTAAGTCCAAACCACCCTCGATGTCCTCTCAGGTGCGGCGGCATCCAAGCATAATAAGTCGGCTAAATAACTGAAACGTTAGCGGCAAGTGCTGACAAAGCCGCCGCTCCCCGACGGCAGCAACTGGCAAGTTGGCCTCATCTGCGGCACCTCCTGCCGTTGCGGTATTGGGATTTGGCGATCCTGGGCACGGTACTGCTGTTGCTCCTGCTGGTATTGCTGCCGCCGCAGCCTGTTCTCCAACATCTGCAACTGGTTTTTCTGGATCAACACGTCGCGGTCGGCGGAACTGGCGACCTGTGCCGACGAAGCAGGATTTACGCCCCACAGCATCGCCGCTGTCAGCATTGCCGACCCAAAAAACTGCAATAGGCGAAGCCGTGGCATCCGTTCATTCCCGCACAAAACCGTTCTTCTCTTAATATAGGGCTTTTGTCCGACGACGCCATGGCTGCCGCTGATTTGAAGCGGATTGGAAGAGGCGTTTCGGCTTGGGATGCTCGTTGCTCAATCGACTTCGCGCAGCCGGTATCCGACGCCGGTTTCGGTGGTGATATAGCGGGGTTGGTCGGGCGTTTTTTCGATCTTTTGCCTGAGCTGCCGCACGTAGACTCTGAGATATTGAACGTCGGTGGAATCGCCCCAGACCTGCTTCAGCAGGAATTGGTGGGTGAGAACCTTCCCGGCGTGCTGCACCAAGGTGCGAAGAATGTCGTATTCCTTCGGCGAGAGCTTTATCTCCTTGTCCTCGATCTTGACGATGCGCTTCACCAGATCGACGGAGAGGTCGCCGGTTTGGAACACCGGTCTCTCACCCTGCTGCTGGAACTTGTGGCGAAGCGCCACGCGGATGCGCGCGACAAGCTCGTTCATACCGAATGGCTTGGTGACATAGTCGTCGGCGCCGAGTTCGAGGGCCGAGACGACGCCGACCTCATCGGTGCGGCTGGAAAGAATAACCACGGGAATGTCCAGGCCATCATCCCGCCATTTGCGGAGCAGCTCATGCCCGCTCATGCCGGGCAGGCCGAGATCGAGCAGGACAAGGTCCGGCTTTTCCGTCTCGATGAGTTCCATCGCCGCCCTGGCGTTCGGCGCCTCGCTGATCGCATAGCCCTGGCTTCCAAGCCCCACGCGAAGCAGTTTCCGGATCGGCGGTTCATCGTCGACCACCAATATCCTGACGTCCAGGCTCGTCATGGCAGATGGTCCATGTTTTGATCGTCCGCATCGGGTTCACCGAGGTCGGGCGGTTCTGCCGGCGCCGGCATCGCGATGGTGAAAACCGCGCCCGGACGGTCGGTCCTGTTTGCCGCCGAGATCGTTCCGCCCATCGCTTCGATGAAGCCGCGGCAAATCGACAGGCCGAGCCCTGTGCCGGCACGCACCTGGTCGCCCTTGCGCACCCGATAGAATGTATCGAAAACGCGCTCCAGATCGGCTGGCGGAATGCCTGGTCCCTCATCCATGATCTGCAGGATGACGAAGCCATTGTCTAGCCAGCCCTGCAAGCGGATCGTCGAACCGGGCGGCGCATATTTTGCGGCATTGTCGACGAGGTTGAACAGCACCTGCTCGAACAGAACCGGATCAGCCTTCAGCATCGGCAGGTTCTGTGGGATGTCGATTTCGGTCTTATGCTCGCCGATGATTTTCTTCGCCCGCTGTAATGCCGACCCGACAATGTCTCCGACATAATGGAAAGCGTAATTAGGCTCCATTGCGCCAGACTCGATCTTGGTCATGTCGAGCAGATTGGCGATGAAGCGGTTCAGCCTTTCCGATTGATCAAGCACGGTCGACAGCAGTTCCGCCCGGTCCTGCTCGGGAAGTGCGGCCTCGAAGTCCCTGAGTGTTCCGGCCGCGCCCATGATGGCGGCAAGCGGCGTTTTCAAATCGTGGGAAATGGACGTGAGCAAGGCCGAGCGCAGACGGTCTGCCTCGGCCGCAAGCTTGGCCCGGTCAACATCGGCGACGAGCTGGATGCGCTCGATGGCGACCGCCGCCTGATCGGCGAGCGCATCGAGCAGACGCTGCCGCTCGGGCGTCAGCAGCGGACCTTGCTTGTCGTTGTCGAGGCCAACGACGCCCACCGCCATGCGTCCGGTCCGCAAGGGCAGATATAGGCGTTTTGCTCCGGGCAGCGTGTCGGCGCCGCGTCCGGCGGCGCGGTTATGCTCCCACGCCCAACGGGCTGCTGCGATGTCGGCCTCGGCCAACGTATCGTCGGGTGGGTAGCCGGCCTTGACCGCAATCGTGCCGTTCTCCGGCAGAAGCAGCACCACCCTCAGCTTCAGCATCGAGGCGATCTGGAAGGCAGTCGCCCAGAGGACGTCATCAAGCGTGCCAGCGCCGGCGAGCTTCTTTGAGAAGAGATAAATGTCTTCCGTTGCGCGTGCCCGCGAGCGGGCAGCGACCGCCTGACGCTGCACGCGCGCTGTCAGATTGCTGGCAATGACCGCGACAACCAGGAAGACGGCAAGCGCAACGATGCTCTCCGGATCGTCGATCGTCAGCGTGTAGCGTGGTTCCAGGAAGAAATAGTTGAAGGCAACGGCGCTGATGAGGCAGGCATATAAAGCCGGCCAGAGACCGCCGGTCACCGCCGACGTCAGGACCCCAATGAGAAAGATGATCGCCAGATTGCGGACGTCGAGAAACTGGTCGAGAAGAACGGCGAAGGCGAGCGAGCCAACAATATAGGCCGTGGCCTTGAGATAGGGCCAGATCTCGAACTGCCACTGCTCGTCCGCCGCCTTGACGGTCCTTGATGTCGCCTCGGCGTTGCGTTCGTTTCCCGAAATGATATGGACACTGATGTCGCCGGCATTGCGGATGAGATCGTAAGTGAGGGAGCCTTCGATCAATTCGCGCCAGCGCGATCGGGTCGGCCTGCCGATCACGATATGGGTGAAGTTGTTCGCCGTCGCATGGCGAACGATGTCTTGCGCGACGTTCTGACCCGGAATGGTCGTGACCTCGGCACCGAGCTGCTCGGCAAGGCGCAGCTGCGTCGCCAGTCGATCCTTGTCCTCCTCGGGCATGGCGGCTGAACGAGGGGTATCGACATGAAGCGCCGTCCAGGGGGCGCGGAGTCGGTCGGCCAACCTCCGCGCATAGCGTACACGGGCCGCCCCGCCCGGACGCGCGTCGACGCAGACGAGAACCCTTTCCCCCGCCGCCCACGGCCCGGGTATCGCGTGGGCCTGCATATGGGTCAGCAACTGCTCGTCGACCCGCTGGGCAGTGCGGCGGAGCGCCAATTCCCGGAGCGCCGTCAGGTTGCCCGGCGAGAAGTAGTTCTCGATGGCGCGCTGGGCGGTGCTGGGGATATAGACCTTGCCTTCCCCAAGCCGCCTGATCAGGTCGTCGGGGGTGAGATCGATGATCTCGATGTCGTCGGCCTGGTCGATGATGGAGTCGGGGACAGTTTCCCGCACCCTGACGCGGGTGATCTGAGCCACGACATCGTTCAGGCTCTCGACGTGCTGGATGTTCAGCGTCGTGTAGACATCGATGCCGTGCGTCAGGATTTCCTGGACGTCGAGGTAGCGCTTGGGGTGACGGCTGCCTGGCGCGTTGGTATGGGCAAGTTCGTCGACCAGAACCAGCGCCGGTTGACGGGCGAGGATGGCGTCGAGGTTCATCTCCTCGAGGATCCGCCCCTTGTAGTCGATCTCAAGGCGAGGAATGACCTCGTAGCCCTCGACCAGCGTCTGGGTTTCCTTGCGGCCGTGCGTCTCGACGATGCCGATCACCACGTCGACCCCGTCGGCCAGCCTGGCGCGGCCCGACATCAGCATCTCGTAGGTCTTGCCGACACCGGGGGCGGCGCCGAGAAATATCCTCAGGCGACCGCGCTCCTCCCGCTCGGCATGCTCGAGCAGCGCGTCGGGAGAGGGCCTGGTTTCGGCGGTGCGGCTGTCGTCCGGCATTAGGATCAATCATGAACGGTGCCGGCTTCGGTGTCGATCCCGGCGCCGGTCCTTCACTGTTTCATCGCATCGTCCAACGCAAGGTTGAGGGCCATCACATTGACCACCTGCTCGCCGATGAAGCCCAATTCGCGATCCTCGACATGGCTGTCGACAAGCGATTTGATCCTGGATTCATCGACGCCCCTGGCCTTCGCCACCCTGGCGACCTGGAAATAGGCGCCCTCTGGGCTGATATGCGGATCGAGGCCGCTGCCGGACGTGGTGACCAGATCCATCGGCACCGGCTGGTTCGGGTTTTCTGCTCTCAGCTTTTCGGCGTCACTCTTGATCCTGTCGATGAGCTTCGGGTTGGTTGGGCCGAGATTCGAGCCGCCCGAGGCGGCGCCATTGTAGCCGTCGCCGGCAGCCGACGGACGGCCATGGAAATAGCGGTCGCTGGTGAAGGCCTGGCCGATCAGCTCGGAACCGACGACCTTGCCGTCCCTTTCCATCAGGCTGCCATTGGCCTGGCGCGGAAATAGCGCGTGGGCAATGCCGGTCATGCCGATCGGATAGGCCAAACCTGTCAGAACCGTGAAGAAGACGATCATGACGATTGCGGGCCTGATTTGATTAAGCATCGACGTGGTTCCTTATGCGAGACCGAGGGCAGTGATGGCCATGTCGATCACCTTGATGCCGACGAAGGGGACGACGACCCCGCCGAGGCCATAGACGATGAGATTGCGGCTGAGCAGGGCACCGGCGCCGACCGCGCGGTATTTGACGCCCCTCAGCGACAGCGGGATCAGCGCGATGATGATCAGTGCGTTGAAGATGATGGCCGAGAGGATAGCGCTCTGCGGCGTTGCCAGATGCATGACGTTGAGCGCCTGCAGCGGCCCGGCGGTCTGGCCCGGGGCAATGTAGAAGACGGCGAATATTGCCGGGATGATGGCAAAATACTTGGCCACGTCGTTGGCGATCGAGAAGGTGGTCAGCGAACCACGCGTCATCAGCAGCGCCTTGCCGATTTCGACGATCTCGATCAGCTTGGTCGGATCGCTGTCGAGATCGACCATGTTGCCGGCCTCGCGCGCCGCGACCGTGCCGGTGTTCATGGCGACGCCGACATCGGCCTGCGCAAGGGCCGGCGCATCGTTGGTGCCATCGCCGCACATCGCCACCAGCTTGCCTTTGGCCTGCTCGTCGCGGATCAGTTTCAGCTTGTCCTCGGGCGTCGCCTGCGCAAGGAAGTCGTCGACGCCGGCTTCCGCCGCGATCGCAGCCGCGGTCATCGGATTATCGCCGGTGATCATCACCGTGCGGATACCCATGCGGCGCAACTCGGCAAAACGTTCTGCGATGCCGCCCTTGACGATGTCCTTCAGATGGACGACGCCGAGCAGGCGCTCGTCGCGCTCGACCGCCAGTGGGGTGCCACCCGATTTGGCGATCTCGTCGGCAATAGCCTGGAGGTCGCGGACGGTGTCGCTGCCGGGGCGCGTACTGCCGATGGCAACCGTCGAGAGGTTGACATGGGCAAGCACCGCATCGACTGCGCCCTTGCGGACCGAGGAGCCCTCCAGATCGACGCCGCTCATGCGGGTTTGTGCGGTGAAGGGCACGAACGTCGCATGCAGGCTTGCCATGTCGCGGGCGCGGATGGCGTATTTCTCCTTCGCCAGCACGACGATCGAGCGGCCTTCCGGCGTTTCGTCTGCAAGCGAGGCAAGCTGGGCGGCGTCGGCCAGTTCCTGTTCGGTAACGCCCTTGACCGGACGGAATGCCGTCGCCTGGCGGTTGCCCAGCGTGATGGTCCCGGTTTTGTCGAGCAGCAGCGTGTCGACATCGCCGGCTGCCTCGACGGCGCGGCCCGACATGGCGAGCACGTTGAAGCGCACCAGGCGGTCCATGCCGGCAATGCCGATCGCCGACAGCAGGGCGCCGATCGTTGTCGGGATCAGGGTGACGAACAGGGCGACCAGCACGGTCACCGAGATATAGCCGCCCGAATACCAGGCGAAGCTCGGGATCGTCGCCGTTGCTAGTACGAAGATCAGCGTCATGCCGACGAGCAAGATGTTGAGCGCGATCTCGTTAGGTGTCTTCTGGCGCTCGGCGCCCTCGACCAACGAGATCATGCGGTCGAGGAACGTATGGCCGGCAGCCGCGGTGATGCGCACGCGGATCCAGTCGGACAAGACCTGCGTGCCGCCAGTCACCGCCGAACGATCGCCTCCGGATTCGCGGATGACCGGTGCGGATTCGCCGGTGATGGCCGCCTCGTTGACCGATGCCACGCCTTCGACCACCTCGCCGTCCGAGGGGATGATGTCGCCGGCTTCGACCAGCACGATGTCGCCGACCTTCAGGCTGGTGCCGGGCACCAGTTTGAACTTGCTGCGGTCGCCACCGTTCAACAGCTTGGCCTGCGTCTCGGTGCGCGCCCGGCGCAGCGAGTCTGCCTGCGCCTTGCCGCGGCCTTCGGCCACGGCTTCGGCGAAATTGGCGAAGAGCACGGTGAACCACAGCCAGATGATGATCTGCAGCGTGAAGCCAAGATCGCCGTCGCCGGTAACGAGATCCTTGACGAACAGCACGGTGGTGAGCGCCGAGACGACGGCGACGACGAACATCACCGGGTTCCGCATCAAGGTGCGCGGGTTCAATTTTCTGAAGGAACCGCCGATAGCGGGCCACAGAATGCGGGTATCCATGATGCTCACGGATTTCGACGGGCTCATTTGGTGGCTCCAGTATCGGTGATGTTGGACGGCGCCGGGTGCTCGCTCTTCGGGAACAGGCGCGGAAGGCTGGAGGCCAGCAGCCACAGCACGAACAGCACGGCTGCCATGCCGAGGAAGGTGGAGAGGGTCGGGAAAGGACGAGGCGTCTCGTCCCTCCCGTCATCCGGCCTTCCGTCATCGGGTCGGTGACGGTCGTGCCGACGTATGAGGTTGAACCAGGGCATGACGTTCAGAATGTCTGACCGTGAATCATTGCCAGGTGCTCGACGATCGGTCCGACCGCCAGGGCCGGAAAGAAGGTCAGGCCTCCGACGATCAGGATGACACCGACCAGCAGCCCGACGAAAAGCGGACCGTCGGTCGGGAACGTGCCAGCGGAGGCAGGGACGGTCTTTTTCGCAACCAGCGATCCAGCAATCGCCAACGCCGGGATGATTACCAGGAAGCGGCCCATCAGCATGCCGATGCCGAGCGTTATGTTGAACCAGGGCGTGTTTCCGCTGAGACCGCCAAAGGCGGAGCCATTGTTCGCTGCGGCCGAGGTGTAGGCATAGAGAACCTCGGAGAAGCCGTGCGGGCCGGCGTTGGCGATGGAAGCAACGCCGGTCGGCAGCACCACCGCGATAGCGGTGAAGATCAGCATTGCCAGCGGCAGGCAGAGCACGGCCAGCATAGCCATCTTGACCTCCTTGGCCTCCATCTTCTTGCCGAGATATTCGGGCGTGCGTCCGACCATCAGCCCGGCGACGAAGACGGCGATCACGATGAACATCAGGATACCGTAGAAGCCGGCGCCGACGCCGCCGACAATGACTTCGCCGAGCTGCATGTTGATGATCGGGATCATGCCGCCAAGTGCGGTGAAGCTGTCATGCATGGCATTGACCGCGCCGCAGGACGCGGCGGTGGTGATGACGGCAAACAGTGCCGATAGGGCGATGCCGAAGCGGCTCTCCTTGCCCTCCATGTTGCCGCCATCGATGCCCAGCGCATGGACGAGCGGATTGCCGGCGGCCTCGGCCCAGTAGCAGACGGCAACGCCGGCGATGAACAGCACGCCCATCGCCGACAGAATTGCCCAGCCCTGGCGCTGGTTGCCGACCATGCGGCCGAAGACATTGGTCAGCGCCGCGCCGAGGGCAAAGATCGTCACCATCTGGATCAGGTTCGAGATCGCGTCGGGATTTTCGAACGGGTGCGCGGCATTGGCGTTGAAGAAACCGCCGCCGTTGGTGCCGAGCATCTTGATGGCAACCTGGGAAGCGACCGGCCCGACCGCGATGGTCTGCTGCGCGCCTTCGAGCGTCGTCGCGTTGACATAGGCAGCGAGCGTCTGCGGCGTGCCGAGATAGACATAGACCAGCGTCAGGACGGTGCAGAACGGCAAAAGCAGATAGAGCGTGCAGCGGGTCATATCGACCCAGAAATTGCCGATCGATTTGCTTGAGGCCCTGGCAAAGCCGCGGATCAGTGCGACCGCAATGGCGATGCCGGTCGCCGCCGACAGAAAATTCTGCACGGTCAAGCCGGCCATCTGCACGAGGTAGGACATCGTGCTTTCGCCGCCGTAGTTCTGCCAGTTGGTGTTGGTCATGAAGCTGGCGGCGGTGTTGAAGGCCAGCCCAGGTTCGACGGCCGTCATGCCGGCCGGATTGTAGGGCAGGTCACCTTGCAGCCGTTGCAGCAAATAGAGCACCAGGAAGCCGGCCAGGTTAAAGAGCAGCAGGGCCGCCGCATAGGAGGTCCAGTGCTGCTCCTCGCGCTCGCTGGTCCCTGATATGCGGTAGAGCCCGCGCTCGAGCGGGGCCAGAATTGGCGACAGGAATGTGCGCTCGCCGCTGAAAACGCGATGCATGTAGCCGCCGAGCGGCTTCGCCAGCAAAACGACAATCCCGCAATAGACGAGGATCTGCAGCCATCCGTTGATTGTCATGGGGTTGGCTCCTTGCCAGCGGAGATCAGAACCGTTCCGGGCGAACGAGGGCGTATGTCAGGTAGGCGAGAAGAAACAGGGTCACGGCACCGCCGAGGATATAGTCGAAAAGCATGGTGCGATCCCCCAGACCTACAGCTTGTCGCAGGCTTTGATGTAGCCGAAGCATAGAGCAAAGAACGCGATGCCAATCCCGACAACAACGATGTCCATCGTGCATTTTCCTTATGGTGTGTTTGTTCTTTTCAACTTGGACAAAACTATCCGAGCCTGTCGCCGCATCACATCGGCGGGCGGATACATCGCTTCGGCGAATATGGATCGAAGTGCCATAAAAGTTCGAGACGGGACGCGGAGCAAAGAAATCAAAATCCCATAAGGATTTCGCCGCCTCGGCGCTGGCCACAGCTTCAGGAGAGGACTGCGCACCGGCTCGCGAAGCTGCCGAGATCAGTCCGCGCGGGTATAGATCACTGCGTAATCGTCCGCGTAGGCCCGCTTCCAGCCCAGTTCGTCGAAGAACGGAATGCGGCTGTCGTCGGCGGTCAACAACGTCCAGCCTACCGTATATTTGTCGAGTAGGGCTGTCAGGATCGGCTTGCCCCGACTGTGCCCCGTCTGCTCATCCGTTTCCGTAAAGCCATTCAGGAAGAGCTGATCCGTGCGGCCGTCGATAAATGTCTTGATGCCGTGGAAAATCAGCGTGCCGCCGAAATTGTAAGAGTTCAGCAGATTGCCCGACAGATTATGTGCTTGGGCGAAGGCCAGTGCGTCCCTCGCCGAGGTCTTCTGGCTCGGCGCGACCGGATAGGTCGTGAAGGCGGCAGCCGCCAAGACCAGCAAAACGGCAACTCCAGCGCAAATCCTGGAAAATTGGTGTGCGAAAAATTGTTCAAGTCCGTCGCGCTTTTCAGTCGCCCATTTCTCGGCCGAGAGCGCTGGATATTGTTGCGCGACTTCCACTGCAAGGACTACTGGGACAAGAAGAAAGAACAGGTACATGAACCGTATGTGGGTGAGATAAACGTGCAGCGTGAAGACAAGGAACAGCGCCTTGGCCCAGCCAATGCGCAATCTCGACACGAGCAGCCCGAAAAACGCCACCAGTAGGGCCACCTCCTGGAAGGTATGCCGCGAGGCGTCGAACGGCTGCCACTCCGCAATGTAAGGCACCGCCTCATTGCCATAGGCCACGGTGAATGTGGCGAGTATGGCCTTGACGCCATACGGATTGAGCAGGCTGACCAGCGGGCAAAGCAGCCCGAAAGCGATCCACTTGGCCAGCAGCCGCGGGTTCGACAAGCGCGTGTGCATGACGAGATCGAGGCCTGCGAAGGCGGCGATGACGAAACCGAAGGTGAAGGTGGCGTGGAGATTGGCCCACAGGCAAAGCAGCGCCAGCAGCCACAAAGGCGGCGCTTTCTCGTTGCGTGCGGCCTGGAAAAGACCGGCAGTCCAGACAACGATGATCGGCAAGGTAAAGATGTGGGGCCGGGCGATATAGATCGGCCCGATCAGGAGCGCGAGCACCAGCGTCAGTCCTGTCGCCAGCGTCGGCTTCAACCACGCGCTGAGATAGCACGACGTCAAGAAGATCGTCAGCGCGATTACGGCAGTCGCCAGCAGCACCACTCCATTCCAGCCGCCGGCTTGAAAGGCAATTGCAAGGAGAACCTGGCCAAGCCATTCCTTGGCGATCCATGGCTGTCCGGCAAAGGTGTAGGAATAGATGTCGACGGTAGGGAATGTGCGGCTTGCCAGCATATCCATGCCGACCTTGATGTGCCACCAGCTATCGGGATCCTGCAGGAGGGAGGTGGCAAAGGCGAGAAGCGCCGCCGCTGTCACGATGGCCGCCAGCAGGCAAAACGTCAGCCTCACATGCCGTATGTCGTCTATCGACGGCCTCGCCTCACCAGATATCCCGCGCATATGGCATCCCTGAGCCGCGATAGCGGAAGGGATAGGCCGAATTTGTTAGAAAACCGATAAGCTGCGGGATTGCGGCCCGTGTGCGGCGCGTCCAACCGGCTCGGCGCGGTCAGCCCTCGGCCTTGAAGTTCTTGGCTTCCTTCTCGACTTTCGGGCTGTTCTTGCCGTGCTTGCGCATCAGGTCCTTCGCCTGCTTCGGCGAAACGTCGGTGGTTTCGGCCAGACGCAGAGCCTCCTTTTCGTTCGGATCGCGCTTCTTGCGGTCGGCCATTGCGGTTTTCTTGTCAGCCATTACGACGCTCTTATGCTCTCGGCGATTTCGTTCAGCACCTTGCGGTCGGTGCCGTGGCGTTTGATCAGCGTTCGTGCCTGATCCGGGGTAATGCCCGCCTCCTCGGCGAAATGACGTACCTCATAGTCTTCGCCGCCCGCCACTCGTGAGTGGTCGCGACTGTCGGTCTTGGTTTTGTCGTCGGCCATGGCAGTTCTCCTCATCTCGACGAGAGCATAACGGGCAAGATTTCAGCGAGTTCCTTCGAGCGTGTCGCCCAGCACTGCCAACCGCCCAACACTGCTCCTGGGCGCAGCCTGGTATTCGTTCCCGATCGCTAATGGGAGCGATGGTCGAACACGACACCCATGGTCCTACCAACGGCCGTCATGACGATAAGCTCGACCAGATCGTCGTCACTGTTGCCGCAGGCCGGGGCCGTCCTGCGAACTATGTCCAGCATCGCCCTCGTCGAGATGGTGTCGCCGGCGCCGAACCGTGAAAGCGCAGATGAAACAAGCTCTTGGGCCGTCAAGTCGGCGACCATCACCCTCTGCATCACGTTCATCGGCTTCCTCCGACCATGAACCCTCTCCCGGGAAAATGATACGACGAACGTCGCGTTTCGCCAGCAAAATGGTGGTCCTACCAGCGCGAGGGTCGCGAGCCAAAATCGTCGGTTTGCGGAAGGCAGTCCCGGCCCGAGATGGCAGCGCTTTCGTGCATGGTCGCTTCGCCAGAGACCCATCCCCATGGCCGGGATCGGTGCCACGATGCGCTCCGGCAACGGCGCGATAGCAATATCTCGGCGCACACTTTGCCTGTTTGAGAAGTTGAGAAATTAGCGAGCGGAAGGCGCCCTCGCAGGGCATGGTCAGTTCCTGATGTGAATTGAAAGAAAACCTCGCATTAACCAGAATAATGCGCGCATCAAACGCGATACCCCATGGAGACGCGGAAACCAGCTAGGGTTGGTTTCCGCAATCGCTGGAGAGGAACGAAACCATGATTCCAGTTGTCGCATCCGACAGGCTTGAACGCTCGCCGGTTTGGGCGGAGGACGACCCGTCGGTCAAGTGGGCCGGCGCCTTCGCGGTCTATGGTGGGCACGGCACGACCCAGTCCTCGGTCATTGTCTACGAGATCGAACCCGGCAAGCGGCTCGGCTGGCACACCGACGCCACCGAGGAGACGCAGTACATCATCGCCGGCACCGGCGAGCTGCACATGGAGGACGGCACCACCCACCCGGTCGGGCCCGGCAGCGTCCTGGTACTTCCGACGCCGATCCGGCACGACCTCGTCAACACCGGCACCGAAACCCTGCGCGCCGTCGCTTTCTTTGCGGCGGCGATGTTCACGCAGACCTTCGATGACGTCATGCTGCCGCCGAAATCCCATGTCCTCGGCACGCCCAATCGTGCGGGCTGAATGCAGGCCGGCGAGAATCATCGGGCCTGCGGATGGCGGTCTCGGAGCTGAGATGAGCGCGCGCGCGGCCGGCAAGCGGTTCGGCGTCGTTACGCGCCTGCGTCACGGGCGCACTGGCTGATGGCGCCGGTCAAGGTCGACCCCGCCAAGGTGCGCGAGTTCAAGGATGCCGAAAGCTTCCATGCCTGGCTTGGCGAGCATCACGACAGCGAGGACGAAGTCTGGATCAAGATCCATAAGCTCGATTCGGGGCTGCCGTCGATCACGCCGAAGCAAGCCATCGACGTGGCGTTGTGCTGGGGCTGGATCGACGCGGTGCGCAAAGCCTTGGACGGCAAAAGCTACCTGCAGCGCTACACCCCGCGCGGCAAGAAGAGCACCTGGAGCCGGATCAATGTCGATAATGTCGCCCGGCTGATCGAGGAGGGCCGGATGACAGAGCACGGGCTGAGGCAGGTCGAGGCAGCCAAGGCCGACGGCCGCTGGGCGCGCGCTTACAAGAGCGGCAAGGAGATGAAGATCCCCGACGACCTCCAGGCGGCAATAGACGCCGAGCCCAAAGCGAAAGAGATGCTGGCAAAGCTCAGCGGGCAAAACCGCTTCGCACTAGCCTTCCGCACCCACAACATGAAAACCGAAGCCGGACGCAAGAAGAAGATCGCGGCGTTCGTGGAGATGCTGAAGCGCGGCGAGACCATCCATCCGCAACGAAATCGCGGTTCCGGGTGAACATTTGGCCGCTTGTCTCCTGCGTCTTGTGCTTGCTCCTGTCGGAGAGCCCCGAATCCGGCTGGATCGCTGCTCAGGCCCACCTTCGCTCCTAGCGATGTCGCGGACGATTGTTTTCGACGAGCGTCGCCTGCCATTTCGACACCATCTCTCATTCGTTTAATCGATGCAGGAACAAAGCCCCGTCCTCACAGTCGGCATACGCATATTAGCAGGCGCTGTTATGAGGTTTTTGCCCATTCAGGAGCCGACTGGCACGTGGGCCGTGTTTGATGCGACCGTGGACGTACCTGCGGACTTCGCTGGCAGTTGCCTTATCGGCTTGCCGCGGGAGCGGGCAGAGTGGCTTGCAGCAAGAGCCAATCGAGATGCTGCAAAAGGCACTTCGATTTGCCGGTTGTCTGCCGGACCGGCACAGACCGCGTTCCTTAGACTTAGACCGTTAGGAGAGATTTCGATGATGCACGAACAGGTAATGGAAGCTGCGTTGGCAGCCAGGAATCAGGAAGCGGACATTCGTGGTGTCTTCGACATCACCAACAAAACCGATGCGGCAATCGGCTCCCGCCGGTTGGGTGAGGCCATCCACTTTGTCGCCAATGCACCTATCGTTGGCTATGATGTTCACGCCGCCGTCATCAGGTATGGCCCACTCGGAACCCCCAGCCTCAGAGCAACAGATTGCGAACAGCTGTGGGAGAAGTTTGGCGAGGCCCTGCTGCAACACTGACGGGCAGACCTTTGGCGCGTATGGCACCGCCATGGTGCAGGACACTTCCCGGCGAGAACGAACATGGAAGCTTGGGGGCGATGTTGCAATCAAATTAGCGTGAGCGCATATTTTTTGCCGGCTGGCCTCGCAACCGGCCAGGCCCGACGGCCGGCCGCCAACGGGCCGTCAGGCCGCCAACAAATGGTTCGGCAGGCCCGACGGTCCCCTTGGCAAGGTCGCCGGAACCACAGCATGATGCGGCGGCAAAACGGGTTTGGGAGAATGACATGCCTAAGGTTTCGGAGCTCTTTTTCAAGACAGCCATCGTGTTTCTTATTCTGGGAATTGCAGCCGGGCTGCAGATGGCAATTTCAGGCGATCACGGCGCATTTCCGGCTCACGCGCACATCAACCTGCTGGGGTGGGTCACCAGTGCAATATTCGGCGGCTACTATGCGCTGAACCCGGCGAAGGCTGCCCGCAGGAGCGCGATGATCCACTACGGCGTCTACAATCTCGGCCTGGTCGTGATGCTGCCGGCTCTTTACCTGATGCTGCAGGGAAATAGGGCGCTCGAGCCGATCGTCGCCACCGGCTCAATGATTGTCGCTGTCGCGGTGCTGATCTTTGCCTTCGTGGTTTTCTCCGGCGAAACAGAACGCTCAGTCTCGGGAATACAAGCGGTTCGGCGCTGAACAGCGTCGGACATTGTCGGCCAACCAAAAGCCCGCGCCTCTGGCGGAGGACGCGGGCCGATCGGTTTGCAGTCCGATCTGCAGCAGGAACCGAAAGCCCCACTGCTCAGGATAACAATTAGAAATTGCTAATGTCCGCAGGCGAAGATGCCGGGCGACAGGGTATCGTCAGTTCTGGATGGCCCATAGTCGATCGGCCAAAAGCGCCCTCTGTCCAGACAATTGTCTCGGCGTCATAGCTCAGGCCCGCCGCTATTGCCTTTGGCCGGTCGCAAGTTTTCGCTAGACGAACCTATGAAGATGAACGGCTTGCTCACTTGTTTTCCCGCCTGTCCCGCTCAAGCGCCTCTGTCGCGCGTGACGCCAAAAGACCGATGCCACGGCTTCTGCGGACCGGGAACCCGTATGCCAACCGCAATTCTTCAGCCAGTTTCATGGCAGCGCCAGCGTGACTGACAATAAAGTCATCGGTCCTCACGTCATCCAAGTACCCGGCGCCGATGACATCCCTGCTAATGCTTTGGCGGACTGAAACCTCCCTCCTATAATTCATTGATTGTTCTGCGAGAGATTTATGCAGAGATTGCCAAGCGGCAGGGTCATCGGGATAGACCGGAACATTCGGAGGCATCAGTGCTCCAGGCGATGTCTTGTATATGTCCTGCCTGACCAATACCGCTGCGCACTCGTCCGCAAATTCTTCGAGAATTACCGCAATGCAAAGCGCTAGATGTTCGGCCTTGCGCTTGCGCTCCCTGTATTCTCGATAGCCTCCAAACACCCCCGTTGATGGCGGCGGTGCCCAAGCCCGCACTTAGGAAAATCTGGGCAATAGCAATCCAATTCCAGTGCGTCAGGTCCCAATCCATGCGCTATGCTGCCTTGCGGGTGCGAGTATTCGAACGGCGGATGTAAAATGAATTTTCGGGTCGCTCACATGTACCCGCCCCTGTTCGGAAAGAACATCGCTATGGACCTGATGTTAACCGAAAGCACCATCTTGGTTGCTGTCTTGCTGCGGCTGGCGAGGATGGGCATAGCGGCGCTACCGATGCATGACGGGATCATGGTGGAGTCCCGCTATGGGGAGGCAGCCAAAGACATAATGCTGCGCGTTGCCTTTGAGAAATGCGACACAACTGTTCCGGTTTACGTTAAGCCAGCGAGCAGCCCCTAGCACCGCACTACGCTTGGACAATGGCGGCAGGATTACCGCCCACTGTGAGGTAGCCAAAAGACCATATCTTGGATGTTGTACTCCGCCATCATTTGAAGTCCCGGGTCATCATACGATTAGGCTCGAAGCCGCTTGATCAAATGGAACGGCACACGGTCAATGCCAGAGACGTTCAAGAACACGTTGGATAGAGCGTGCTCGTCGCCGAAATCCATTGCACTTGCTCGGTCGCTGAGGGGCTTATCCTCCGTAGCGTTCAAATTTTTTGGGCACCCATTTGGGGCACTGAACGAATGGATTGAGTGAATAACCTGTTTAAAATCAGTCCATTAAGACGTCTTTGAAAGTCTGGCGGAGAGAGCGGGATTCGAACCCGCGTTACGGTTTCCCGTAAACACACTTTCCAGGCGTGCGCCTTCAACCACTCGGCCACCTCTCCGTCTTTTTAGCATTTTCGACGCGGCCGGTTTCGCCGCGCGGGTTGGGGAGATGCATCTCCTTGTGGGATTCCGGACCGGAATTCCGGCCGTGGGCGCCGTCAACCAGCGGATACCCTTTCCCCGCACCCGAGCCGTCAAAGCAACAGGCGCGGGGCTCATCTAGTCGATCCGGTGCCGAATGCCAAGACATAACGGCAGTCTATTCGCTTTGCCGGATACGGATGCTCAGCCCATTTTACCGGAGCACCCGATGGGGGCCAATTGAAAGGGGCGGCGGAGGTGCGCTTGCCGTGCGGCGCGCCACTGGTTGCGGCGAACCCGGCTACCGCAGGTTCAACTTCATGTGTCGCGATTGCAGGCGAAGCAAGTAGATCCTATCTAACAGTCCGACACCACATTCTGATAAACTCCTGGGGAGGAAGGTCCGGATGTTCCGCTTCGTCTTTCGTCTCGCTGCAATGGTCGCGCTTTCGGTTTCGGTCATCATGGCCGTGCTCGACGCGACCCGCTCGGTGGCGGCTTCGGCGCTGGTGATGACCCCGCTCAATACCAGCTGGCTCGCCGTCTCGCCGGACACGCGCAGCGGCTTCGAAAGCTTCGTCCGCGACAAGGTCAACCCGCTGCTGTGGGATGGCGCCATCGCCTGGGTGCTCAACCAGCCCGGCTTCGCGGTGTTCGCGGTGCTGGCCTTCATTCTTTATGCCATTGGCTACAGGCGGCCGCGCCCCAGCGGGCGGTTCGCCGCGACCTGACATTTCCAGCGTTCCCGGGTCCAGCATTCCCGGATCGGGGATGGCTCAACCAAGAAGAAAAGGAAACCCACATGTTTCTCAGCGACATGCTGAACAAGAAGCTCAACCTGCCGAAGCCCTCCGAGGCGCTGCCCGGCCGCGACCGGCTGATCCCGACGGCATCGAAACACTTTGTCTCGAACAGGCCGCTCAAGGGCCCCTATCCCGAAGGGCTTGAGACGGCGATGTTCGGCCTGGGCTGTTTCTGGGGCGCCGAGCGTCTGTTCTGGCAGGTCAAGGGCGTCTGGGTCACGGCGGCCGGTTATGCCGGCGGCGTCACGCCCAACCCGACCTATCAGGAAACCTGCACCGGGCTCACCGGCCATGCCGAAGTCGTGCTCGTCGTCTACGACCCGAAGATCGTGTCCTATGCCGAGCTCTTGAAGCTGTTCTGGGAAAGCCACGACCCAACGCAAGGCATGCGCCAGGGCAATGATGTCGGCACCACCTACCGCTCGGCGATCTACACGTTCAACGACGCGCAGTACCAGGCGGCGATCGCCTCGCGCGATGCCTACGAGGCTTCGCTGCGCGGCGCCGGACGCGGCAAGATCACCACCGAGATCGCGCCGGCGCCGGAATTCTATTTCGCCGAGGAAGATCACCAGCAGTATCTGGCGAAGAACCCCTACGGCTATTGCGGCCTGCAGGGAACCGGCGTCTCCTGCGCCATTCCGGCCGCCGTCTCCGCCTGATTTTATGCCCCTGACGCAAGGAATATGCTGTGGCTCCGCGATGCGGCGCCACGCTCTTCCAAAGGGTCAAAATTCCACGTGAATTTTGTTTCGGGCCGTGCCAGATTGGCCCGAAGCGGGAGGAAGACACTCCTGCCTGACGCCGCGTGCCTGCCGGAGAACCGGGCCGGCATGCGGTGCATAATGGACAAATAACCGACAGGGGTGTGGATCACATGAAACGTATCGTTCTCGGCCTTATGGCCGCAGCTGCAATGGTTCTTCCGGCCTTCGCCGCGGACATTCAACCCGCGATCCTCTACGATCTCGGCGGCAAGTTCGACAAGTCGTTCAACGAGGCCTCGTTCAACGGCGCCGAAAAGTTCAAGACCGAGACCGGCATCCCCTATGTGGAATTCGAGGTCAGCAACGCCACCCAGCGCGAGCAGGCGCTGCGCCGCTTCGCCGAGGACGGCCGCAACCCGATCGTCATGGCGGGCTTCTCCTGGGCTGACGCGCTTGACAAGATCGCCACCGAGTTCCCCGACACCAAATTCGCCATCATAGACATGGTCGTCGACAAACCCAATGTCCGCTCGTTGGTCTATAAGGAGCAGGAAGGCTCGTACCTCGTCGGCGTGATGGCGGCGATGGCTTCCAAGACCAAGAAGGTCGGCTTCGTCGGCGGCATGGACATTCCGCTGATCCGCAGGTTCGGCTGCGGCTATGTCGGCGGCGCCAAGGCGGCCGGCGCCACCGACGTCATCCAGAACATGACCGGCGATACGCCGGCAGCCTGGAACGATCCGGCCAAGGGCGGCGAGATCGCCAAGACGCAGATCGACCAGGGCGCCGACGTGGTCTATGCAGCGGCAGGCGGCACCGGTGTCGGCGTGCTGCAGGCGGCGGCCGACGCCGGCAAGCTCGGCATCGGCGTCGATTCCAACCAGAACGGCCTGCAGCCCGGCAAGGTGCTGACCTCCATGGTCAAGCGCGTCGACGTTGCCGTCTATAACACCTTCATGGATGCCAAGGACGGCAAGTTCACGGCCGGCGTCAACGATCTCGGCCTCAAGGAAGGCGGCGTCGACTACGCCATGGACGACAACAACAAGGCGCTTGTCGACGATGCGATGAAGGCGGCGGTCGAAAAAGCCAAGGCCGACATCATCGCCGGCACCATCAAGGTGCACGACTACATGTCGGACAATGCCTGCCCGTATTGATCGATTGCCCTTATTGATCGACTGGCACTGCTGACGAGCCGCCGGGTGAAAGCCCGGCGGTTTTGCATTGTCAGGCCGCTCACCAGTGCGGCGGCTTGGTCACCGGCACGTCGGGTGCGGCCTGTTCCTCAAGCGCCAGGAAACGCTCGGCCAGCGCGTCGAGCTTGACCTGCATACGCTCGATCACCTTCCACTGCTCGGCGATCTGGCCGGACAGTTCCTCGATGGTCTTCTCCTGCTCGGCGGCGCGGATTTCCAGGGTCGTCAGCCGGTCGTCGGGCATGGTCATTTGAAATCCTCGATCAGGCGATTGTGCAGGCTGCGGCCACGTTGGAAATTGACAAGCATGGCGGGATTTGTCGAGAGTGAACCCAGCTCCGGCCAATTGGCACAGACCCAATTGGCACAGACTGGGCGTCATGCTAGGCGTTTGACCAAGCGGTAAAAAAATAACAGTGGGAACAGGCTGCATGGCGCAAGCCGCAATCGAGCTGATCGGCATCGACAAGAGCTTTGGCGCCGTGCGCGCCAACCGCGACATCAATCTGGAAATCATGCGCGGTACCATTCACGGCATCGTCGGCGAAAACGGCGCCGGCAAGTCGACGCTGATGTCGATCCTCTATGGGTTCTACCAGGCCGATTCCGGAGAGATCCGTGTCGGCGGCCGGCCGGCATCGATCAAGACACCGAACGATGCGATCGCGCTCGGCATCGGCATGGTGCATCAGCATTTCATGCTGGTCGACAATTTCTCGGTGCTGGAAAACGTCATTCTCGGCGCTGAAAGCGATGCGCTGCTGAAGAAGAGCATCGCCAAGGCGCGTTCCGAGCTGGAGCGGCTAGAGCGCGAATACGGGCTCGAAGTCGATCCCGACGCCATCATCGAGGAGTTGCCGGTCGGCCTGCAGCAACGCGTCGAAATCCTCAAGGCGCTCTATCGCGGCGCCGAGATCCTGATCCTCGACGAGCCGACGGGCGTGCTGACGCCGGCCGAGGCCGACCACCTGTTCCGGATCCTCAGGCAGCTGAAGGAGCAGGGCAAGACGATCGTGCTGATCACCCATAAGCTGCGCGAGATTATGGCGATCACCGACACGGTCTCGGTGATGCGCCAGGGCACGATGGTGGCGACACGCGAAACCAGGAAGACCACGGTCGAGGAGCTGGCCGAGCTGATGGTCGGCCGGCGCGTGCTGCTGCGCGTCGAAAAGGGCGAGGCGAAGGCCGGCGGCGTCAAGCTCGCGGTCAAGAACCTAACGGTCAGGGATTCCCGCGGCGTCACCATGGTCGACGACGTCTCCTTCGACGTCCACGCCGGCGAGATCGTCGGCATTGCCGGCGTCGCCGGCAACGGGCAGTCCGAACTGCTCGAGGCGATTTCCGGCATCAGGCACGCCGTTTCGGGCTCCGTTATGCTCGACGGAAAGCCGATCGATCTGACCGGCGCCGCTGATCCCGGCGAGCTGCGCGAGCGCGGCCTTGCCCATGTGCCGGAGGACCGCCACCATGTCGGGCTGGTGCTGGCCTTCGAGGAGAACGAGAATTCGATCCTCGGCTACCAGGACGACGAGCGCTATCTGAAGGGGCCGTTCCTCGACATCGACGCCATCCGCAACGATGCCAGGGACAAGATCGTCAAATACGACATCCGACCGGCGGACTGCCGCCTCAAGACCGCCAATTTCTCCGGCGGCAACCAGCAGAAGATCGTGCTGGCGCGGGAAATGGAACAAGATCCCGGCGTGTTGATCGTCGGGCAGCCGACGCGCGGCGTCGATGTCGGCGCGATCGAATTCATTCACAAGCGCCTCATCGCCATGCGCGACCAGGGCAAGGCGGTGCTGGTGGTTTCGGTCGAGCTTGACGAGATCCGCTCGCTTTCCGACCGCATCCTGGTGATGTTTGCCGGCCGCATCGTCGGCGAGCGCGGCCCCGACGCAACCGAGGGCGAACTCGGTCTGCTGATGGCCGGCGTCGAGCACCGGGAGGCCGCCGAGTGAGCACTCCCTATGCCAAGCTGCCGGCCTGGGCCGATTACGTGCTGATCCCGTTGATCAATCTGTTCGTCGCCTTCGTCGTCGCCGGCTTCGTCGTCATATTGGTCGGCGAGAACCCGCTGCGTGCAGCGGTCATCCTGGTGGAGGGCGCCTTCGGCCGTGGCCAAGGCATCGCTTTCACGCTTTTCTATGCCACCACCTTCATCTTCAGCGGGCTTTCGGTGGCCGTTGCGGCGCATTGCGGCCTATTCAACATCGGTGGCGAGGGCCAAGGCTATATCGCCGGTCTCGGTATCGGCATCGTTTGCCTGGCCTTTGACAGCGTGCTGCCCTGGTGGCTGACCTTCCTGATTGCCATTATCGCCGCCGCGGCAATGGGCGCGCTGTGGGCGCTGATCCCGGCCTATCTGCAGGCCAAGCGCGGCTCGCATATCGTCATCACCACCATCATGTTCAATTTCATCGCCGCCAGCGTCATGGTCTATGCGCTGGTGGGCATGCTGAAGCCGCCCGGCTCGATGGCGCCGCAGACGCGCACCTTTCTCGAAGGCGCGCAATTGCCGAAGCTCAACTGGGTCATCGAATTGTTCGGCGCCAAAATCCGATCGGCGCCGTTCAACGTCAGCTCGCTGCTGGCATTGGCAATGGCCTTTTTGGTGTGGGCCCTGATCTGGCGCACCAAGCTCGGCTACGAGATGCGCACCTACGGCCACAGTCCGAAAGCGGCGCGTTATGCCGGCATTTCGGAAATCCGCATCATCATCATCGCCATGATGATCTCGGGCGCACTGGCCGGCATGATGGCGCTTAACCCGACGATGGGCGACCAGCACAATGTCGCGCTCGAATTCGTTTCGGGCGCCGGTTTCGTCGGCATTGCCGTGGCGCTGATGGGGCGCCTGCACCCGGTCGGCATCGTGCTGGCGGCGATCCTGTTCGGCATGCTCTACCAGGGCGGCGCCGAGCTCGCCTTCGAGATGCCGGCGATCAGCCGCGACATGATCGTCATCATCCAGGGCCTGGTCATCCTGTTCGCCGGCGCGCTCGAGCATATGTTCCGGCCCTATGTCCAGGCGCTGTTCGCCTCGCTCAGCCCGAGATCGGTCGGCATGGAAGCGGTCAAGGGGAAGGGCGCCTGAGATGGATTTCTTCAACGCCATCGTGCAGGTCCTGGACTCGACCATCCGCCTGTCGGTCCCTTTGCTGCTCGCCTGCCTCGCCGGCCTCTATTCGGAGCGCGCCGGCGTCTTCGACATCGGGCTCGAGGGCAAGATGCTGGTTGGCGCCTTCGCCGGTGCCGCCGCAGCCTCGGTCTTCCACTCGGCCTATCTCGGCCTCGGCATGGCCATCCTCATTTCGGTCGCCTTCGCGCTGATCCACGGCTTTGCCTCGATCACCCATCGCGGCAACCAGATCGTTTCCGGCGTCGCGATCAATTTCATTGCCGCCGGATCGACGATTATGCTCGGCCAGGCCTGGTTCCAGCAGGGCGGGCGCACGCCGGCGCTGGCCGCCGGCGAGCGGTTCGAGGCAATCATCTGGCCGGGCGCGGATGCGCTCAGGGGCGTCCCGGTCCTCGGGCCGATCTATTCGGAACTCATCTCCGGCCACTCCGTGCTGGTCTATCTCGCCTTCCTGGCCGTGCCGTTCACCTGGTGGGTGCTGTTTCGCACGCGCTTCGGCTTGCGCCTGCGTGCCGTCGGCGAGAACCCGGCCGCGGTCGATACCGCCGGCATATCCGTCGCCTGGCTGCGCTATCGGGCGCTGATCTGCACCGGCGTGCTCACCGGCATTGCCGGCGCCTATCTGTCGATGGTGCAGAATGGCGGCTTCGTGAAGGACATGACCGCCGGCAAGGGCTACATCGCGCTGGCCGCGCTGATCTTCGCCAAATGGAAACCGGTCAACGCCATGTTTGCCTGCCTGCTGTTCGGCTTCCTCGACGCGGCGTCGATCCGCCTGCAAGGCACGCCGCTGCCGCTGATCGGCAAGGTCCCGGTGCAATTCATGCAGGCGCTGCCCTATGTGCTGACCGTCATCCTGCTTGCCGGCTTCATAGGCAAGGCAATCCCGCCGCGCGCCGGCGGCGTGCCTTACGTCAAGGAACGCTGATCTATTATGGCTCATGATCTGTTTGAAGCGGCGAAAGCCGCCATGGCCAAGGCCTATGCGCCCTATTCGAAATTTCCGGTCGGCGCGGCGTTGCGCACCGAGGACGGCCGTGTCTTCACCGGCGCCAATGTCGAGATCGCGTCCTATCCGGAGGGCTGGTGCGCCGAAACCACCGCACTTGCCAACTACATCATGGGCGGCGGCGGCAAGATCACCGAAGTCGCCGTGATCGCCGAACGCGTGGCAAAATGCTCGCCCTGCGGCGGTTGCCGGCAGCGGCTGGCCGAATTCTGCCAGCCGGAAACGAAGTTCTACCTCTGCGATGATAGCGGCGTAGTCGAGACCGTGACCATGGGCGAGTTGCTGCCATACGGGTTTGAAGGCGATGTGTTGAAATGAAGGAAGCGCTCGATCACCTCGTCGAAAGGCTGGACGGGCTGGCGCCGACCACCGCCTTGGTGCTGGGATCGGGGCTTGGCGGGCTAGTCGACAAGGTCGAGGACGCGGTGCGCATCTCCTACGCCGACCTGCCGGGCTTTCCCAGAAGCGGCGTCAGCGGTCATGCCGGCGAGGTGGTGGCGGGGCTTTTTGCCGGCACGCCGGTGCTGATGCTGTCCGGCCGGGCGCATTATTACGAGCACGGCAACGCGGCGGCGATGCGGCCGGCACTCGAGGTGCTCGCCGGCCTCGGCATCTCCAGGCTGATTCTCACCAACGCCGCCGGTTCGGTCGATCCAGGGATGGGCCCGGGCTCGGTGATGCTGATCACGGACCACATCAATTTTTCGGGCTCCAACCCGCTGATCGGCGAACCGAGCGATCGCCGTTTCGTCGGCCTGACCGAAGCCTATGACGCCGGTCTCCGCGCGGCAATCGAGCAGGCGGCGAAGGCCACCGGTACCACGCTGCACAAGGGCGTCTATATGTGGTTCTCCGGCCCATGCTTCGAGACGCCGGCCGAGATACGCATGGCGCGCGTCATGGGCGCCAATGCGGTCGGCATGTCGACGGTGCCGGAGGTCATTCTCGCCCGCTTCCTCGGCCTGCGCGTCGCCGCCTGTTCGGTCGTCACCAATCTTGCCGCCGGCATGACCGGAGCCGAGCTGTCGCACCAGGAGACGAAGGACATGGCGCCGGTCGGCGGCGCGCGGCTGGCGACCATCCTGCAGCGTGTTTTTCAGGACCGGCTTCCGGAGCACAGAGTAGACGCCTGATGCTTCCCCAGGAAATCATCCGCCGCAAGCGCGACGGCCAGAAGCTCTCGGCTGAGGAAATCGCGTTCTTCATCGAGGGCCTGACCGCCGGCACCGTTGCCGACGCGCAGGTCGGCGCCTTTGCCATGGCGGTGTTCTTCAACGGCATGAGCCGCGACGAGGCGGTGGTGCTGACTATGGCGATGCGCGATTCCGGCGATGTGCTCGACTGGTCGGATCTGCCCGGCCCGGTCACCGACAAGCATTCGACGGGTGGCGTCGGCGACAATGTCTCCTTGATGCTGGCACCGATCGTCGCTGCCTGCGGCGCCTATGTGCCGATGATTTCCGGCAGGGGTCTGGGCCATACCGGCGGCACGCTGGACAAGATGGACGCCATCCCCGGTTATATCAGCCAGCCGGACGTTGCACGCTTCCGCAAGACGGTGCTCGAAACCGGCTGCGCCATCATCGGCCAGACCGCCGACCTCGCACCCGCCGACGCCAGGCTCTACGCCATCCGCGATGTGACTGGAACGGTGGAATCGGTGCCGCTGATCACTGCCTCGATCCTGTCGAAGAAGCTGGCGGCCGGCCTCAATTCGCTGGTGCTGGACGTCAAGGTCGGCAACGGCGCCTTCATGGAGAAATCGCGCGACGCAACCACCCTGGCCAACAGCCTGGTCGAGGTCGCCAATGGCGCCGGGCTGAAGGCCTCGGCGCTGGTCACCGGAATGAACGAGCCGCTGGCCTCCGCCGCCGGTAACGCGGTCGAGTTGCGCAACGCCGTCGACTTCCTCACTGGCCGCAGCCGCGACCGGCGGCTGGAGGACGTGACGCTGGCGCTGGCCGCCGAGATGCTGCAATCGGCAGGCTTGGTGTCGTCCAACCAGGACGGCCTGCGCCGCGCCGCCGAGACGCTGGCCGGCGGCCGCGCCGCTGCCATCTTCGGGCGCATGGTGGCGGCACTTGGCGGTCCCGCCGATTTCATCGAGAATCCGGAGAAATATCTGCCGAAAGCGGCAACGGAATTCGCCGTCAAGGCGAGCGCGAACGGCTTTGTCGCCGGCATAGCGACCCGGGCGATCGGGCTTGCGGTGGTCGGGCTTGGTGGCGGGCGGACGCGGCCGGACGACAGGATCGATCGCGCCGTCGGCATCACCAGGCTATTGCCTGTCGGCGCTGAAGTGCGGGCCGGCGAAGCACTGGCGCTGGTCCATGCCCGGAATGCCGGCGATGCCGAAGCGGCCGCGGCCGCCGTGCTTTCGGCCTACACGATCGGGACTTCCAAACCGGCCGCGGAGAAAACCGTCATCCGGCGGATCCTGCCGCGCGGGTGATCACTGAACCAGCAGCAGCGTTCCGTCTTCGACCTGGTATTTTTCGAGCCGCTGCAGAAAGCTCATGCCGATCAGGTTGGTGTGCAGCGCCCTGTCGTCGAGCACGACGGCCCCGACGCCCTCTACGGTGATCCTGCCGATCTGCAGGCGGTCAATCGTCACCACGGCGGCCTTGATCGCACCATTGGCAGTGTTGACCTGATGGCTGAAGTCCGTCGAATTGAGCGAGATGCCGATCCGGCGCGCGGTCGAGCTGTTGATGGCGACGAGCGTCGCGCCGGTGTCGATCATGCCGTCGATCTGGCGGCCGTTCAGCTTGAAGACGGACATGAAATGCCCGCGCGCATCCGCGGTGACGAGAACCTTGCGTCCGAGCGGCTGCGGCGCCGCCCGCTTGTCCGGAACGGCGGCGAGGTTCAGGTCGGCTTGGGTGTCGGCCGGCTTGGCTCCGATGGCGGATTTCAAGAGCCGCTCGATCGTCTGTGGATTCGACTGGTAGATGATCGGCAGCGATGCCGACGTTCCGGCAAACACGCCAAGGATGAGAAGCTTGCGCAGCATGGACCGGCCTTTATGGTTGCCGATCCTTAGTCCGACATGGTGTTTGCCGCTTTAACGACTGCCGAAACCAGCCGTTTGCGTAAACAATCGGTAAACGGAGCTATTTGGTGCCGTACATGCGGTCGCCGGCATCGCCGAGGCCGGGCATGATGTAGCCCTTCTCGTTGAGTTGGCGGTCGATGGAAGCGGTGAAGACCGGAACATCGGGATGCGCCTGTGTAAACCGCTCGAGGCCCTCTGGTGCCGCCAGCAGGCAGAGAAAGCGGATGTTGGTGGCACCGCGGCCTTTCAGCTTGTCGATCGCGGCGATCGCCGAATTGGCGGTCGCCAGCATCGGGTCGACGACGATCACCAGCCGGTCGGCGAGGTCGCCCGGCGCCTTGAAGAAATACTCGACCGCTTCCAGCGTCTCATGGTCGCGGTAGAGGCCGATATGGGCGACACGCGCCGCCGGCACCAGATCGAGCAGGCCTTCGAGCAAGCCGTTGCCGGCGCGCAGCACCGAGGCGAAGACCAGTTTCTTGCCCTCCAGCGTCGGCGCCTCCATCGTCTCTATCGGCGTCTCGATCGTCGTCGTCGTCAGTTCCAGATTGCGGGTCACCTCGTAGCCGAGCAGCAGCGAGATCTCGCGCAGCAGCCGCCGGAAGCCGGCCGTCGAGGTTTCCTTCTTGCGCATGATGGTCAGCTTGTGCTGGACAAGCGGATGGTCGACGACGGTGACGCCCTTCATGGTGTTCTCCAACTGCGCAAGTGAATAGTGGATCGTGAATAGTGAATAGTGAACTGGTTTGCGAGTCCTTGGTTGCGCGGAAAAACTCGCGGTTGCCGGACCGAAGCGCCGGGTGGACCATTCACCACTCACCTGCCCTTGGCGCCGAGCCTGCCCAGCAGCGCCGCCTTGGTCTTCCTGTCGACGAAGGCTGCCTCGATGGCCGTCCTGGTGACGGCAGCGAGCGCCTTGTCATCCATGGAAAAATGCTCGCCGGCGATGTCATATTCGTGTTTCAGCGAGGTCCAGAAATAGGGCGGGTCGTCGGAATTGAGCGTCACCTTGCAGCCAGCCGCCCGCAAGGCGGGGAACGGATGGTCGGCGAAGCTGTCGAAGATTTTCAGGGCGATGTTGGAGCCGGGGCAGCATTCGAGCACGACCCCTTCGTCGGCGATGCGCCGCACGAGATCGGGGTTCTCTATGGCGCGCACGCCGTGGCCGATGCGAGACGGGCGGATGTGGTCGAGTGCCGCCTCGACGCTCTCCCAGCCCAACAATTCGCCGGCATGCACGGTGATGCCGAGGCCGGCCTCGCGGGCGATCTCGAAGGCCCTGACATAATCTTCCAGGTCGCCTATCCGCTCGTCGCCGGCGACGCCGAAGCCGGTGACCAGCGGATGTCCGTTGCGGGCGGCGAAACGTGCCGCCCGCTCGATCGATTCGACACCGAAATTACGGACGCCGGTCACGATCATGCGGCCTTCGATGCCGGTCTTCGCCTTGGCGCGGGCGATGCCTTCGCCGAGTGCGTCGGTATAGGCCTTCGGCGACAGCCCGGCCTTGCTGGCATGGTCGGGCGAGGTGAACACCTCGGAATAGATGGCGCCGTCGCGGGCAAGGCTGGTCAGGTAATGATCGGCCAGCCGCGCATAGTCTTCTTCGGTGCGGAACAGGTCCGACGAGAAGTCGTAGGCGGCGAGGAAAGAGGTGAAATCGTGCCAGACGAAGGAGCCGTCCTGGATGTAGGGCGAGGCATCCTTGCCGTATTTCTCAGCCTGGCGGAGGACGAGTTCAGGCGCCGCTGCCCCTTCGATGTGGCAGTGCAGTTCTGCTTTCAAAGGCATTCAATTATCCCGTCAGGCTTTTTCTTATGACGCAAGTTCCTGTCGGAAAACCGTGTGACACTTTTCCGGAACCTGCTTCGAAGCGCGGCCGAACACCGCGCCTTAAACAATAGCGCCCGCACCATCGATCGGCTATGGTCCCGCCGATTTTATGGCGGATCAAAACGATGTCGGTTGAAAGAACCACTGCTGCGGGCGGCATGGAAACCTCCTATGGTTTCAAGCGGGTAGGACCAGGCGACAAGCAGTCCCTGGTCAATGATGTTTTCCACAAGGTGGCGAACCGCTACGACCTGATGAACGACCTGATGTCGGCCGGGTTGCATCGGTTGTGGAAGGACGCCATGGTCGCCTGGCTCAATCCACCGAAGCGGCCGGGCTGGAGCGTCCTCGACGTTGCCGGTGGCACCGGCGACGTCGCCTTCCGTATCGTTGAGGCGAGCGGTAGGCACGCTCATGCAACGGTTCTCGATATCAACGGCTCGATGCTCGCCGTTGGCCGCGAGCGGGCCGAGAAAAAGGGCCTGTCGGCAAGTACCGATTTCGTCGAAGCCAATGCCGAGGAATTGCCTTTTACCGACGCTACTTTCGATGCCTACACCGTCGCTTTCGGCATCCGCAACGTGCCGCGCATCGATGTGGCGCTTGCCGAAGCCTATCGCGTGCTGAAGCCTGGCGGGCGCTTTCTCTGCCTTGAATTTTCCGAGGTCGAGATGCCGCTGCTCGACAAAGTCTATGAAGCATGGTCGTTCAACGCCATCCCGCGGATCGGCAAGGTGGTGACCGGCGATGGCGAGCCCTATTCCTATCTGGTCGAATCGATCCGCAAATTTCCCAATCAGCAGAATTTCGCGGCGATGATTTCGCGCGCGGGCTTCGAGCGCGCCTCATTCCGCAATTATTCCGGCGGCATCGCGGCGCTTCATTCGGGCTGGAAGCTTTGAGGCTGGCCCGCATTTTCATAGCCCGACGTGCCTTTCGCCAGTTCAGGAAACCGGCAAGGCAAAGCCGGCCATGAGCAGCATCGGTGCTGGTTTCAGGCTCGTGCGGGCCGGCTGGGTGTTGGTCCGCGAGGGCGTCATCGCGGCTTTGCCTGGTGACGAGCTCTTCGGCCTGCCGAAATTCGGCTGGCGCATGGCCCGGCTCTTCACCCGCCGGCGCGCGCTTGCCTATGAACGCGGCGACCGCCTGGCCAAGGCGGTCGTGCGGCTCGGCCCATCCTACGTCAAGCTCGGCCAGTTCCTGGCGACACGGCCGGACGTCGTCGGAAACGATATCGCGCTCGATCTCGCCATGCTGCAGGACAAGATGCAGACCTTTCCCAAGGCCGAGGCCATAGCGGCGATAGAAGCATCACTCGGACGCAAGGTCGGTGAGCTCTACGCCAGTTTTGGCGAGGCCGTCGCCGCCGCCTCCATCGCCCAGGTCCATACCGCCGAAACGCTGCAGGACGGCGTCGTTAGGCGGGTGGCGGTGAAGGTCATCCGGCCGGGCGTGCGCCGCCGCTTCTTTCGCGATCTCGAGAGCTATTTCCTCGCCGCCCGGCTGCAGGAAAAGTACATCCCGTCATCGCGCCGGCTGCGGCCGGTCGAGGTGACGGAGACGCTGGCTCAGACCACCAAGATCGAAATGGATTTGAGGCTGGAGGCGGCGGCTTTTTCGGAGCTCGGCGAGAACACCAAGGACGATCCCGGCTTCCGTGTGCCGTCGGTCGACTGGGAGCGCACCGGTCGCGACGTGCTGACCATGGAGTGGGTCGACGGCATTAAGATGAACGATATCGCGGGCCTCGCCGCCGCCGGCCACGACCTGAAGGCGATTGCCGCCAACCTGGTGCAGTCGTTTCTGCGCCATACGCTGCGTGACGGTTTCTTCCATGCCGACATGCATCCGGGCAACCTGTTCGTCGAGACCGATGGCACCATCGTCGCCGTCGATCTCGGCATTGCCGGCCGGCTTGGCAGAAAGGAGCGCCGCTTCCTCGCCGAAATCCTCTACGGCTTCATCACGCGCGATTACCAGCGCGTCGCCGAGGTGCATTTCGAGGCCGGCTACGTGCCGCGCCAGCACAATGTCGCAGCTTTCGCCCAGGCGATCCGGGCGATCGGCGAACCGATCCACGGCCAGCCGGCCGAGACCATCTCGATGGCCAAGCTGCTGACGCTGCTGTTCGAGGTGACCGATCTCTTCGACATGGCGACGCGATCCGAGCTGGTGTTGCTGCAGAAGACCATGGTCGTTGTCGAGGGCGTCGCCCGCACCCTCGACCCGGCCTTCAACATGTGGAAGACGTCGGAACCTGTGGTCAGCGGCTGGATTGCCCGCAATCTCGGCCCACGTGCCTTGCTGGCGGATGCGCGCGACGGCGCCAACGCGCTACTGGCGCTGGCCCGCCAGGCACCGGACCTCGCCGCCCGCACCGAGCGGCTGTCCCGTGAGATCGACCTGATGGCCGAACACGGCTTGCGCTTCGACGAAAGGACCGCACGCGCGATCGGCAAGGCCGAGGCGCGCTACACCCGCTCCGGACGGCTGGCGCTGTGGGCGATCGCATTGACGCTGGTGTACATCGCCTGGAAGCTGCTCTGACTGCAATGACAGCACTGCTGTCATTGCAGTCATGCTTTGGCAGCGCTATATTGCGTTGCAGGAGTGCGATCATGGCCCGGATTACTGTCCGCAATGTGGATGAGAGTGTCATGCGGCGACTGCGTGAGCGTGGCGCCGCGCGTGGCGTTTCCATGGAACAGGAGGCGCGGGACGTGCTAGCCGCATCCGTAGGGCTTCCGACCACCAAGGGTTTCGACTGGTCGGGCATAGCAACCGAGAACGAGGCCGAGTTCAGACCGACGGCACGGAAGCAAGGATAACTATCATGGGCACCCTGACCATTCGCAATCTCGACGACGATCTGAAGCAAAAGCTGCGCGAACGAGCTGCCAGACATGGCGTCTCGATGGAACAGGAGGCAAGAAGCCTGTTGCTGAAGGATGTGGCGACCGCCAAAGAACGTGACGGGTACATCGTCACGGCGGAGGAAATCCTCGAATTCGGCCGACGACTGCAACGAGTGGACTTCGATCAGAAGAAATTCACTGATGACCTCTGGTCCTTCATCGAGGAGGAATGACCGTGGTGATCGACACCTCAGCGATCGTGGCCATCCTGAAGCAGGAGCCCGACGCCCCGGCGATCGCGCAGCGCCTCGCAGGAAATCAGCAGATATTGATGAGCGCCGCGACTCTGATGGAATGCGGTATAGTAGTTGTCCGACGCTATGGCGCGGCCGGCACTGCTGAGTTGGCGGGTCTTCTCGCCAGACTGAAAGTCACGATCGTCGCGCTCTCAGCTGAACATGCGCAGGCCGGAATTGAAGCCTATGCATTCTATGGCCGAGGTACCGGCCATCGTGCCAACCTCAACATGGGCGACTGTTTCGCCTATGCACTGGCCAAGACCCGAAACCTGCCGCTGCTTTTCAAGGGTGACGATTTCATCCATACCGACATCGAAGCGGCGCTGAAGCCGGCATGACATTGGACAAGAACTGGCCTCGGGCATGACCCTCTCCGGCAAGCGCATCCTGCTGATCATCGGCGGCGGCATCGCCGCCTACAAAGCGCTCGACCTAATCCGCCGGCTGCGCGAGCGTGGTGCTTCCGTGCGCGTGGTGATGACGGCGGCGGCGCAGGAATTCGTCACCACGCTGTCGGCCGGAGCACTGTCCGCGGACCACGTCTTTACCGAACTCTTCGACCGGCAGGACGAGCACGACATCGGCCACATCAGGCTGTCGCGCGAGGCCGACCTTGTGGTCGTGGCGCCGGCCACCGCCGACCTGATGGCAAAGCTCGCCAACGGCCACGCCAACGACCTTGCCTCGACGGTGCTCATCGCCACCGACAAGCAGGTTTTGATGGCGCCGGCCATGAACCCGAAAATGTGGACACACCCAGCGGTCCGCCGCAACCGCTCGATGCTGGGTAAGGACGGCGTCGCATTCGTCGGCCCGGCGAAAGGCGAGATGGCCGAAAGCAACGAGGCGGGCGAGGGCCGCATGGCCGAGCCGCTGGAGATTGTCGCCGCGATCGAGGCGCTGCTCGATATCAGGCCAAAGCCGCTGGCGGGCAGGAAGATCATTGTCACTTCCGGACCGACGCATGAACCGATCGATCCGGTGCGCTACATCGCCAACCGGTCGTCGGGCAAGCAGGGCCACGCTATCGCGGCGGCGCTGGCCAGGCTCGGCGCCGACGTGCGTCTCGTCTCCGGTCCGGTCGCCATTGCGGATCCGGCCGGCGTCGCTACGCTGCACGTCGAAACGGCCGTCGAGATGAAGGATGCGGTCGAACAGATGCTGCCCGCCGACGCGGCAGTGTTCGTCGCGGCTGTCGCCGACTGGCGCACTCGAAGTTCGGCCGGGGAAAAGATCAAGAAGGTGGCGGGCGAGGGGCCGCCGGCGCTGCAGATGGTGGAAAATCCCGATATTCTTGCCAGTGTCGGGCACCACAAAAAGCGGCCGATGCTGGTGGTCGGTTTCGCCGCGGAGACGCAGGACCTGGTCAGGAACGCCGAGGCCAAGCTTGCGAAAAAGGGTGCCGATTTTATCGTTGCCAATGATGTCTCGCATGAAGGCGGTTCCCCGGGCGTGATGGGCGGCGACCGCAACAAGGTGCGGATCGTCTCGAAGGCCGGCGTCGAGGAATGGCCGGAGATGAGCAAGGACGAGGTGGCGACGCGGCTCGCGGCACTGATCGCCGAGCGGCTGAAGACGGTTGTGGTTTAGTCAATCTCCCCCACGGAGATTGGCAGCTTCGTGTCGCTCGCCCCGAAATCCGCAAGGCGGCAAGGCACCCCAGAATCCCGAGCGGCACGAACGCGAGGAACAGCCAGGTGGCGACATTTGCCGCCGCCTCGCGGTTCAGGCCTTCGGAAAAGCCGCTGGCGTTGGCGACGATGCCGGTCAGTGCCGCACCCACCGCATAACCGATGCGCTGCATGGTCGGCACGCCGGCCGAGGCGATCGTCTGCTCGCCTTCCCGCGCCGATGCCACGATAACACGCGTGACGAACGGCCAGGCAATGCCGAAACCGCCACCTTGCAGCAAGGCACAAAGCAGGATCAACGGGATCGAACCTGCCGGCACCGTATAGGCGAAACCGGCGACGCCGGTGGCGATCATCAGCGCGCCGCCGACGATGATCAGCCGCTCGCGCTCCGGTGGCGCATTGGCGACGAGGATCGACAGGATCGACCAGGCGATCGATTCGGCGGCGATGATGTAGCCGGTGGTGAGGATCGGAATGCCATGCAGGCTGGTCAGGAGCAGTGGCCCGTAGACCGCGAACGAGCAGGTCGCCACCGAGAACGCCGCAACCATGGTCATGCCCGCGCCGACCGGCGAGCGCCACGAAAACAGCTGCGACGGAAACAGGCGCGAGCGCGGCTTCAGCGCGTCGACATAGACGAATAGCGCCAGGCCGATCAGGCCGAGCGTGAGCAGCAGCGACGAGCGCAGCAGGGCGATGTCGACGCCGGCGGTGGCAATCAGCACGACGCTGACGGCGAGGCAGCCAAGTGCCGCAAAGGGGAAGGACGGCGCCGAGCCGCCGGTCGCCTGCGGCCTTGTTGCTTCAGGTGTATCAAGCACGATGAAGCTTGCCAGCGCCATGGCCGTGCCGCCGAGGGTGAAGACGCCGAAGGCCCAGCGCCAGGACAGCAATTCGGTCATGACCGCGCCGAGCACCGGTCCGCTGAAGGCGGCGCCCCCCCAGATCGCCGACATGACGCCGAAAAGCTGCGGCCAGATCGCGCGGGCAAACAGCCGCTCGACCGAGACGAAGGCCAGCGACACCAGCGCGCCGCCGCCGAGCCCTTCGATCAGGCGGCCGCAGAGGAACAGCGGCATCGAAGGCGCGGTGGCGCAGACCAGCGCGCCGGCGGCATAGAGCATCGCGGCGACCGTCATGTTGGTGCGCAGCGCGACATAGCTCACCAGCCGTCCGGCGGCCGCACCGGCGACGATGGCGCCGAGCTCGTAGATCGCCAGCGACCAGCCGACCAGCTGCACGCCGGCGAGCTCGCCGACCATGGCCGGCATCACCGTTGCTACCATCGTTTCGTTGGTGGCGTGCAGCAGGATGCCGAGGCTGATGAAGCAGAAGCGCGCCAGATCGCCGCTCGTCCACAGCGCGCGCCAATCGGCCCTGTTTGTGCTTGTTGTCGTCATGTCCACCCCCGAATTCCCTGCCGAGCCAGAGCATCCTTGGCACTTCAGGCGCGATTCGCGCGCCTGGTCGAGTGCGGTTTGTAAAACCTCAACGGCGGTTGAGCTCAAGCGGTTCTTTGATCGCCGTTGGCGCAGTGGATGGCAAAAATCATGCGGCGCGACACAGTTGCGAGATGTCGAGATTCTGGTCAGGCCGAAGATGCAAGCAATATTGGATCGCCGCAATCTTCGGTCGCCCAGACCCTGGGAGCGCTGCAACTTTGAACATCAGGGCGGCTCATCCTCTGCGGAGTGGGCCGCCCGGAATCCATGAGCTTTCGGCAGCTATTCGCAGGCCGACATTTTCGCTCCCCGCCGCTCGGGAGCTCCGCTATACGCCGCTTATTTGAACGAGTGGATCAGGTCCAGCGACGTGACGGCGACCGCCAGGTTGACGCCGGTCTGTGCCTGGACGCTGAGCGGCTGCAGTGAAAAGGCGCTGTCGAGGCCGCCGACCAGGAGATTGGCGCCGCCACCGGTGACCACGCTGGCCTCGGCATTCACGCCATAGTAGCTGCCGGCAAGGTCGCCTTCATCGTGGTTGCGGGTCGCCGCCAGAACCGCCCATGCCAGCTGGCCCTGATGCGTCCGGCCGACATCGACGCCGAGCTTGGAAATCACCCCGGTATAGATTTCGGAGGGGCCGCCATGATGCGGACGAAAGACACAGGAAACACCCTTGTTGGAGGTGACGAGATAGGCCGTGCCGCCGTCGATGGTGCAGTCGAGCACGCCGAGCTGGAGCTTGCCGGCGCTGGCGGGAGCGGCAACGACGGTCGTGGCAAGTGCGGCGGCACAGGCAAGTTGCTTGATCATGGGAGGGTCCTTTCGAAATTGCCTTGTACAAACGGCTGAGCACGCCGAGCGTTCCGCCGAAAACTTGGCGCCAGCAAGGCGAAGCTAAACGCAGGGTTGTCGGAGTGCGGAAACGGAGGCCCGATTAACCGGCCGCTCAGCCGGCGCTGGTGCGGGCCAGGCCGTCCTTGGCCGGCTGGTAGGTCGGATTGAGGTGCACTGCCTCGCGGTAGGATTTCGCGGCCCTGACCTTGTCGCCGCGCCGCTCGTAGATCAGCGCCTGATTGGACCAAGCCTCGGCATTCTTGCCGTCGAGCTTGATGGCCATATTGAAGTCGGCGAAGGCATTGTCCTCGTCGTTCATGGCAAGGTAGGAGAGGCCCCGCCCGTTGTAAGGCTCGGAGGCGTCCGGCGCCAGCGAAATGGCGGTAGAGAAATCCTCGATGGCAAAGGCGTGCTGGCCCTGGCTCTGATAGATCAAGCCGCGATTGTGATAGGCGCGCGCGTCGGTCGTGTCGAGCTGGATGGCTTTCTGGAAATCGTTGAAGGCTTCCTGGATCCGGCCCGCCTTGCGGTAGAGATTGCCGCGGCCGATATAGGCGGCGTCATAGTTGGAATTGATCTGGATCGAGCGGTTGTAGTCGGCTAGAGCGCCCGCCTGGTCGCCGAGGAAGCGCTGGATGAGCGCCCGGTTCGAATAGGCTTGGTAAAAATTCGGATTGAGCTGGATGGCGGTGTTGAAGTCCTTCAGCGCCGCCTGGTACTGGCCGCCGCGGCCATAGGCCGAGCCGCGGACATTGTAGGCTTCCGGATCCTGAGGGTTGCGCTGGATCACCGCTGACAGCGAGGAGATGTTCTCGCTCGAGGCTTGCGCCTTGTCGATGTTGTTGAACTCGCCGGTCGGAACGCTCTGGCAGCCGGCAAGCGCCAACCCGGAAAGCAGGGCTGCCGTCAGGGCGAAGCCGCGCCACGCGGTTCTGCGCTCTACGGTGATTGCGTCCATGTCTGCCCTGTCCTTACTGCGCCGTCTGGTCCGTTCCCCCTCCGAACCGGCATCTCTCCCAACCGGTCCTCTCGGACCGGGTCGAACTCACAACAAAAAGGTGGCGGCGATTCCGCATCGCGCCACCTTGGATATCCTTGGAAAAGGACGAAAAATTGACGTCAGAACCGCGGCGGACGCGGAGCACCGGCACCGGCAGCGCCGGCCGCGACCGGACGGGGCGTCATCGGCAGCAGGCCTTCGCGCTGGGCGCGCTTGCGGGCCAGCTTCCGAGCGCGGCGCACGGCTTCCGCCTTTTCACGGGCGCGCTTCTCGGATGGCTTCTCGTAATGTCCGCGCATCTTCATTTCGCGGAAGATGCCTTCGCGCTGCATCTTTTTCTTGAGCGCGCGAAGCGCCTGATCAACATTGTTGTCGCGGACGAGTACCTGCACGTGCAATCCTGTCTTTCGGGTTGAAATCAACAGGCAAGCGGCCATAGCCACAAGCCTCCGCGGCGCGTTATACCACGAATTGGGGCGGCTGATAGCAGAATCAAGGCGCGCTGTCCACAGCCGATTGAGAGGTGGTGCCGACCCCGAAACGAAAAACCCGCCTCGGCGGCGGGTCTTCGGTGTGAATCAGTACCATAGCCAAATTAGTAGCATAGCTGCCGGCACAAAGCAAGAACAAAATTCGCGTTGGGGTTAAATAGCGCCGCTACGCCGTGGCCAGGTGGAGCTGCTCGAAACCCTCGAAGAACTCGCCGTAGTCGCAGGTTATCTCCTCGCCTGCGGCGATGTCGCGGGTCGCGGTGGCGCCGCCATATTGGGAAAAGTCGGTGTTCGGCCTGTCGGCGTGGTTCATGAAGCGGCCATTGTCGACCTCATAGACCATGAAGCCCGGCCGGTCCGGGCTGGGATAGGCATATCTGTCGAGCAATTCCTTAAGGTGCGGCGGCGCCGTCTCGTATCTTTCCATCGGGATCAGCCGGTCAAAGTCCGGATCGAGACGCCAAATCTGCGCGCCTTTCCGGACCGGCTCGGCGGCGAACACGCCGACGCCTTCGATTGCGCTTGCGGCGATATAGGTCCTGATCAGCAGCATGTTTCCAATCCGTCTTGTGGAGAAGACGGAATCGTCAAATCGCCGGAAAAAGCAAGACCGGTTTTCAGGCATTGCGGCTGGCGGACCGCGAAACGCTTCACGTCCGGGTGATCGAGACGCCGCCGTCGGCGAACAATGCGGTGCCGGTGGTGAAGCTCGATGCATCGGAAGCCAGATAAAGCGCCGAGCGGGCGATCTCGTCAGGTTCGGCAACGCGCTTCAAGGCATGCAGGTTTTCGACGAAGGCTCGGGATTCAGGTGTCTTGAATGTCGCCGAAGGCGTATCGGTGCCGCCCGGCAGCAGCGCGTTGACTCGAACGCCCTTGGCGCCAAATTCGGCGGCCAGCACCTGTGTCAGTCCGATCAGTCCGGCCTTGCTCGCCGCATAGCTGGTCATGCCGGGCATGCCGACCGTGTAGCCGACGAACGTGGAGGTGAAGATCATCGAGCCGCCGCCGCGATCGACCATCGCCGGCACCTGGTATTTCGCGCCGAGAAAGGCGCTGGTCAGATTGGTGTCGAGCGTCTCGCGCCAGCCGTCCAGCGACAGCTCCGACACCGGCCCCATTCTGCCGACCGAACCGGCATTGTTGAAGGCGATGTCGAGCCCGCCGAATTTCTCGACCGCCAGGTCGACCAGGACTTTCGCGTAGGCTTCGTCACGGACATCGCCGGCGAGAGCGATGGCGGTGCCGTCGGCGTCTTCGATTTCGGCAACCAGCGCATCGAGCTCCGCCTGGCGACGGGCTGCGACGACCAGCTTGGCGCCCTGCTCGGCAAACAGCTTGGCCGTAGCGCGGCCGATGCCGGAGCTGGCACCGGTGACGATGGCAACTTTGTTGATAAGTGCGAGCATTTTTTCTGCATCCTTTTTTACGCCGGCCCTTGCCGGCAATCGGATGCTTGGTCGCAAATCAGGGCGGCGCGAGCCACCCGATACCTGCGCGCCTCGTTGTTTGGCTGGGGTCGTTTTCACCAAGGCGCAAAACGGCAAGCGCCGTCGCAAACAGTGCAAGGCTGGCAGCGCGGTTTCGCTAGTGATACAGCTCGCGCGCCGGGGGTGGCTGATCTGCCCGGCCGTTATTTGCGAGGCCTGCGACGTTGAAGAAATACTCGGTATTCGCAATCGCCCGGGAGGCCATGCGCGGCCACAAGGGTTGGGAGGAACAGTGGTCCTCGCCGGAGCCGAAGAAGGAGTACGACGTCATCATCGTCGGCGCCGGCGGCCATGGCCTGGCCACCGCCTATTATCTTGCCACCGTGCACGGCATCACCAACGTCGCGGTATTGGAAAAAGGTTGGCTCGGCGGCGGCAATACCGGCCGCAACACCACGATCATCCGCTCCAACTATCTCTACGACGAGAGCGCCGGCATCTATGACCATGCGCTGAAGCTGTGGGACGGGCTGAGCCAGGAGCTCAACTACAACGTCATGTATTCGCCGCGCGGCGTCATGATGCTCGCCCACAACATCCACGACATCCAGGTGCTGAAGCGGCACGTCCATGCCAACCGGCTGAACGGCATCGACAATGAATGGCTGACGCCGGAAGAGGCCAAGGAATTCTGCCCGCCGCTCAACATTTCGCGCGACGCGCGCTACCCGGTGCTGGGTGCTGCCCTGCAGCGCCGCGGCGGCACGGCGCGTCACGATGCGGTTGCCTGGGGCTATGCGCGCGGCGCTTCGGCGCGCGGCGTCCACATCATCCAGAATTGCGAGGTCACCGGCGTCCAGCGGGCGCCGAGCGGCGCGGTCACCGGTGTCGAGACGACGCGCGGCTTCATCGGCGCCAGGAAGGTCGGCGTCGTCGCCGCCGGTCATTCCTCGGTGATCATGAACATGGCCGGCGTGCGCATGCCGCTGGAAAGCTATCCGCTGCAGGCGCTGGTGTCGGAGCCGGTCAAGCCGGTGGTGCCTTGCGTGGTGATGTCGAACACGGTGCACGCCTATATCTCGCAGTCCGACAAGGGCGAGCTGGTCATCGGCGCCGGCACCGACCAGTATGTCTCCTATTCGCAGACCGGCGGGCTGCACATATTGCAGCACACGCTCGACGCGATCTGCGAGATGTTCCCGATCTTCACGCGTATGAAGATGCTGCGCTCGTGGGGCGGCATCGTCGACGTGACGCCCGACCGTTCGCCGATCCTGGCCAAGACGCCGGTGCCCGGCCTCTATGTCAATTGCGGCTGGGGTACGGGCGGCTTCAAGGCGACGCCGGGTTCGGGCCATGTCTTTGCCCATACGATCGCCAGGGACGATCCCCACCCGATCAACGCGCCCTTCACCATCGAGCGCTTCCGCACCGGCCGCCTCATCGACGAGGCGGCAGCAGCGGCGGTGGCGCACTGATGATGATGGCGCCCTTCGTGACCTTGCGCCAGAGGCTTTGCGACCAACCTGCCGGCGCTCACGTCGGCCACGGCGAATTGTAGGACCAACCATGCTTCTCATCCGCTGCCCCTATTGCGAGGAAGAGCGTCCGGAGCTCGAATTCCGAAACGCCGGCGAGGCGCATATTGCGCGTTCCCCAAACATCGCCGGCGAGAGCGACGACGATTTCGAAAAGTTCTTCTTCATCCGCTCCAATCCCAAGGGGATCATCTATGAGCGCTGGCGGCACATGCATGGCTGCGCGCGGTTCTTCAACGCCGTGCGTGACACCGTCAGCGACAGGTTCCTGATGACCTACAAGGCCGGCGAGCCAAAGCCGGCGAAGCTGCCGGGAGCCGCCAAATGAGCGCCACGTTCCGCATTGCCGGCGCCGGGCGGCTCAAGCAGGCAAAGATAGCCGGCTTCAGCTTCGACGGCCGCCCCTATACCGGCATCGAGGGCGACACGCTGGCCTCGGCGCTGCTTGCCAATGGTGTCCATCTCGTCGGCCGCTCGTTCAAATACCACCGGCCGCGCGGTTTTCTGTCGGCCGGCGCCGAAGAGCCGAACGCGCTGGTCGAGATCAAACGTGACGCGGCACGCAAGACGCCGAACGTCCGCGCCACGGTGCAAGAGCTCTATGACGGGCTGACGGCACAGTCACAGAACCGCTGGCCGTCGCTCGCTTTCGACATCGGTGCGGTCAGCAGCATCGCCTCGCCGATGCTTTCGGCCGGTTTCTACTACAAGACCTTCATGTGGCCGAAGGCTGCATGGAAAAACCTCTACGAGCCCAAGATCCGGGCCGCCGCCGGCCTCGGCGTCGCTCCCGACCAGCCGGACCCCGACCATTATTCCGCGCGCTTCGCCCATTGCGAGGTGCTGGTGCTTGGCGGCGGCGCCGCGGGCATCGCCGCGGCATTGGCTGCGGCCGAGACCGGCGCGCGCGTCATCCTTGCCGACGAGCAGGCGGAATTCGGCGGCAGCCTGCGCTTCGAGAGCGGGGCGAAGATCGAACGCCAGGACGGCTTTTCCTGGGCGCAATCCGCCGTCGCCAAGTTGAGCGCGATGGACAATGTCCGCGTGCTGCCGCGCACCACGGCCTTCGGCTATTACGCGCAGAATTTCGTCGGGCTGGTCGAGCGCGTCAGCGACCATCTGCAGAACCCCGGCCGCGACCTGCCGCGCGAGCGGCTGTGGCAGGTTCGCGCCAAACGCATGGTGTTGGCGACCGGCGCCATCGAGCGCCACATGGTGTTTGCCGACAACGACCGTCCCGGCGTCATGCTGGCGTCGGCAGCGCGCACCTATCTCAACCATTACGGCGTCGCGGTCGGCAGGAATGTCGGCGTATATACGGCGAACGATTCCGCCTATGCGGCGGCGATCGACCTGAAGAGGGCCGGCATCAACGTGGCGGCGATCGTCGACCTGCGCGACAATCCGACCGGGGCGGTGATCGACGAGGCGAGGGCGCTCGGCATCGAGGTCAATTTCGGCCGCGCGGTGATCCGCGCCGGCGGCAAATTGCGGGTGTCGTCGATGACCGTGCAGCCGAAGAATGGCGGCGGCGAGCGCACCATGCCGGTCGACGCAATCCTGATGTCGGCCGGCTGGACGCCGTCGGTGCATCTGTTCTCGCAATCGCGCGGCAAGGTTGCCTTCAACGACGAGACCAAGCGCTTCGTGCCCGGAATTTATGCGCAGGACTGCGTATCGGTCGGCGCCTGCAACGGCACCGACGGGCTGTCGGCGACGATCGACGAGGCTTATGCAGCGGGCGCCAAGGCTGCCAAGGACGCCGGCAGCAAGCCAGCCAAGGGCACCAAGCCGAAAGTCGATGCCGGCGAGAGCTGGTCGCGCGGCATGCTGGGTGCGGCGCCCGGCGCCGGGGCGGATACGACGGTAAAGGCGTTCGTCGACTTCCAGAACGACGTCACCGCCAAGGACATCCGCCAGGCGGTGCATGAGGGCATGCGCTCGATCGAGCACGTCAAGCGCTTCACCACCAACGGCATGGCGACCGACCAGGGCAAGACCTCCAACATGCACGGCCTGGCGATTGCCGCCGAGACGTTGGGCAAGCCGATCCCGCAGGTCGGGCTGACGACGTTCCGCGCACCCTATACGCCGGTGACGTTCGGCTCGATCGTCGGGCACGCGCGGGGTCCCCTGTTTGACCCGACCCGCAAGACGGCGATCCATCCCTGGGCAGAGCGTCAAGGCGCGATGTTCGAGGATGTCGGCCAGTGGAAGCGCGCCTGGTACTTCCCGAAGCCGGGCGAGGACATACATGCGGCCGTCGACCGCGAATGCGTCACGGTGCGCAAGACAGCCGGCCTGTTCGACGCCTCGACGCTTGGCAAGATCGAGGTGGTCGGGCCGGATGCGGCCAAATTCATGGAACTGCTCTACACCAATCCATGGGAAAAGCTGGAGCCCGGCCGCTGCCGCTACGGCATCATGCTGCGCGAGGACGGCTTCATCTATGACGATGGTGTCGTAGGCAGGCTTGCACCCGACCGTTTCCACGTGACGACGACGACCGGCGGCGCGCCGCGCGTCATGAACCACATGGAGGACTATCTCCAGACCGAGTTTCCCCATCTCAACGTCTGGCTGACCTCGATCACCGAACAGTGGGCGGTCATCGCCGTGCAGGGACCGAAGTCTCGCGACATCATCGCGCCGCTGGTCGAAGGCATCGACATGTCGGACGAGGCGCTGCCGCATATGTCGGTGCGCGAAGGCCGTATCTGCGGCCTACCGTCCAGGCTGTTTCGCATGTCGTTCAGCGGCGAGCGCGGTTTCGAGGTCAATGTGCCGGCCGATTACGGCGAGGCGGTCTGGGAAGCGCTATGGGCCGAGGGCCAGAAGCATGGCGCTTGTGCCTACGGCACCGAGTCCATGCATGTGCTGCGCGCCGAAAAGGGCTACGTCATCGTCGGCCAGGATACCGACGGCACGGTGACGCCGAACGACGCCGGCCTCGACTGGGCGGTCGGCAAGAAGAAGACCGACTTCGTCGGCATTCGCGGCATGGCGCGGCCGGATCTGGTCGCCAAGGGCCGCAAGCAGCTTGTCGGCCTGAAGACCAGGGATCCCAAGGTGGTGCTGGAGGAGGGCGCGCAGATCGTCGCGGACCCGAAGCAGGCAATCCCGATGAAGATGATCGGCCATGTCACCTCGAGCTATTGGTCGCAAAATTGCGACCGCTCGATCGCACTGGGGCTGGTCGCCGGCGGCCGCGATCGCATGGGCGAGACGCTCTACGTGCCGATGCCGAACGGGGTGGTGGAGGTGGAGGTCACCGGCATGGTGTTCTTCGATGAGAAGGGAGAGCGCCTCAATGGCTAAGGCCGCTTTGAACACCGCCGCCGGGCCGTCGGTCGAACGCCGTCCGGCGCTCGCTGGGCAGTCGCTTTCCGCCGCCGGCGTCACACTTGCCGTGCTGCCGCCTGCCGAGCGCATATCGCTGCGCGCGCCGGACGCCTCGATGGCACCACTTTCGAAAGCGCTCGGCGTCGTCCTGCCGCAAAGGCCGAAAACCTCGGCGGCAAAGGATGGGCGCACGGCCTTGTGGCTCGGGCCGGACGAATGGCTGGTCATCGACGAGAGCGGAAAAGATCCGCTTGCCGACTGCGCCAGCATTTCCGCGCTGCACTCAGCGGTCGGCATCTCACACCGCAATGTCGCCATATCGGCCACCGGTCCGGCTGCCGCGGCGACGATCAATACCGGCTGCCCGCAGGATTTGTCGCTCGACGCCTTTCCGGTCGGGGCGGCGTCGCGCACCATTCTCGGCAAGGTCGAAATCGTGCTGTTGCGCACCGCGGCCGACGCGTTCCGCGTCGAATGCTGGCGTTCCTTTTCCGATTATGTCTTTACGTTTCTGTCGGAGGCAGCGCGCGACGCGGCAGCATAGGCATATTCGCCGCGCCCGACCGTTCTGCGACAGCGAGCCGAGGGAGAATGCAAATGCCGTCGAACTCTGCGCCGAAGTCGCCGGCCAAGACGCCGGCCGTGCGCTCTTTCGAAAACGACCAGCGCACTGAGACGGATGTCGAAGAGGAACTCGAGGAGGGCCTCGAGGATACATTCCCGGCCAGCGATCCGGTGTCGATCACCGGAACGGCCATTCCCGGCGCACCGGCAAGACCCGGCAAGCCCAAAAGCGTGGCGGGACAAAAGCGCAAGAAGTGATCTGGACGGCCTGATAAGCAGGGCTGAGGCCGGCACGATGGGCGGCCGGAAATTGTTGCCGCCCTTTCGGTTCCTCACCGCAAATTTGTCGCCCGATCGGCTCAGAAGCTGCTTGGCATGATCCACGGGTCGATGCCGATGCCGAGCCTCGGGCCTTTGCTGCCGGCCTTGTGGGTCGCGGCATCCGCCTTTTCAAGCGATCCGGTCGGCGCGCAATCGAGCTTCACATCGGTCTTGATGTCGATGCAGGCCGCTTCCTGCTTGCCTGTCTGATTGCTGCCGGCAGATGCGGCGCCGGAGAGCGCCAGCATGGCGGCGAACGCGAGAATTGCCTTTTTCATGGTCTGTTTCCGGTTTCCAGCTATTGGATACGTACATGTACGGCACTGCGTACAGATACGCTCAGGACCTAGGGAGTTCAAGCAAAATCGTACATGTACGGAGAAGTCGAGCGCAGGAACCGCCGGACCCTCGGCGCCGGGGCGCGGATCGTTCGGGGAAGATCCTGCAGATCGGGAGAAGCGCCGCTCTTCAGCAGTTGACCGGCGGCGTGAGCGGCGCGATCTCGTGCGCAGCGATGGCTTCGAGCATGATGTCGCCGACCCGGGTGATGAACGTCGTCTGGTCGCCGAACGGGTAGAACGGGAAGGTGATCAGCAGCGAGATGGCGCCATGGCCGACCGCCCACAGCATACTGGCGATGGCGCGTGGATCGCCTTTGAGCCTGCCGGCGGCAACGCAGGCTTCGACCCTCTCGATCAGCACTTTCATCGCCGGGTTGCCGCCCTCCATCTCGGCGAAGGTCTTGCCGGTCGGCGGCCTGACTTTTTCGGTCATGAAAACGGTGCGGTACTCGTTGGGATTTTCAAGCCCGAAGGCGGCGTATTCGACAAGCACCGCCTTGAGCGCCTCGATCGGGTCGTCGGCCGTATGATTTGCGATGCGCCTGGCCAAGGTCTCGAACGCGTCCTCGGCCAAGGCGAACAGGATGTCCTGCTTGTCGGCGAAATAGGAATAGACCGACATCGGCGCATAGCCGACGCGCTTGGCGAGCTTGCGGATGGTGAGGCCGTCATAGCCTTCTTCCTGGACAAGCTGGTGCGCGGCATGGACAAGTTCGGAACGCAGTTCGGCCTTTTGTTTTTCGCGGCGCTCCTGGACGCTTAGCTGCAACTTTCTACTGCCTTATGACTGATGGCTGAATGCAGCATATATACGCTGTACGGCGTCGGGCAAGGTTGGCGCGAAGCAGAAGCTTGACTGTCACAAAACGATGTAACCGGCAATAAAGCCGGCAACATCGGACTGTTACAGACAAAGGCTAATTCGCGTCTCTGCAAGAATTGTGATCTGGGAGGCCAACATGGCCCCGACCGAGCTTTCGTCCGGCCTGCCGGACGTGGACCCGCTTTCCCATCGCGCCAGGATGGCGCTCAGGCGCGTCGTCATGGTCGCATGGCTGGCGATCGCGCTCGGCTTCGCCATGGAGGCACTCACTCTGACCGTCAGATTTGCGGCAGGTTCCTACCCGGCGACGACGCAGGTTCTGATCGAACTGGCGCAAGGCGTGACCTGGTCGTTCTTCGTCTGCGCCGGCGTCAGCCTCGGCACGGCGCTCACCAAGGTGCGAGCCTCGCTCGGCGGCTTAATCAGCGCGATTTCGGCGCCGCTGGCGATGGGCATCGCCAAAGGGACGCAAAAGGTGATGGTCAGCGCGCTGGATGCGGCCGCGAAGCCGGCCATCCTGTCGCTCACCACCCTGGGTGTGCTGCGGGCGATCGAATATGGGCTGCTCGGCTGGATACTGGCGTCGCTGGCGTCGAAGGAAGAACCCCGTCCGCTCCATTTCGCGCTGGCAGGCGCCCTGATAGGCGCGGTATTCGGCGGCGGCATCACGGTGCTGACGATCGAGACGGCCGCGGCGAACGACGCTGCTCTGGCACCGCCACAGGCTATCGCAACCGGCCTCAACGAGACCGTGTTCCCGATCAGTTGCTCACTGGTCGTCTACATTGCGCTGCAGGTCAGCCGCCACATGAAGTACGTCGCGGCCGAAGCCCAATAGACTTGGATTTCCAGGCTCGGTTGCCAGTCAAACCGCTTCCGGCTGGCGTTCGATCAGCGTCAGCGTCAGCCAGCGCGCAGTCAGCGCCGGTTTTTTCGAGCCCTCGATCTCGATCGTGACGTCGTGCGCCGTCTGCACCCAGCCCGACGGCCTGACCTTGACGTCGGCCAGCACGAAGCGGGTGCGGATGCGCGAGCCGGTTTTCACCGGCGCCAGGAAGCGCAGTGAATCGAAGCCGTGATTGACGCCCATCTTGCTGTTTTCCAGCGGCGGCATGGTTTCGAAGGTCATCGCCGACAACAGCGAAAGCGACAGGAAGCCGTGTGCGATCGTGCCGCCGAATGGCGTCTCGCGGCTGGCGCGTTCCGGATCGCAATGGATGAACTGATGGTCGTCGGTGGCATCGGCGAACTGGTCGATCATGCGCTGGGTGACCACTCGCCATGGCGACACGCCGACTTCCTTGCCGACATTGGCCAGAAGCACATCGAGACTGATCGGTTCCACGCTGATGTCCTCCATCTTCACCCCCGGGCATTTCACTCGCCGGATGGCGTGCGTCTCATTCCTTGAACAATGTCAGCCCGTGTTGCGCCGACTGCCCGCCATCGATCGGCAGGGTGGCGCCTGTGACATAGCTGCCGGCACGGCTGCACAAATAGAGCGTTGCGCCGGCAATGTCATCCGGTGTGCCGATGCGGCCGATCGGAACATGGTTGCCGACACGTCTTGCTTGGTCTTCCGTGCCGGTGGCGAAGGCCGTCATCCGGCTCTGGAAAGGGCCGGGCGCAAAGGCGTTGACGGTGATGCGGCGGCCGGCGAATTCGATCGCCAGGATGCGCGTCAGGTGGTGAACCGCAGCCTTCGAGGCCGAGTAGGAGTAAGCGTCTTCGGCCAGCGGCTGCGTGCCCATCACCGATCCCAGATTGATCACCCGGGCGGGGTCGGCATCGCTGGCGGCGGCTTCGAGCAGAGGCAGCAATTCGCGAGTCAAGTGGAAGACTGCGGTGACGTTGACGCCGAACACCTTGGCCCAGGCATGGTAGGGAAAACTTTCCAGCGGCGCGCCCCAGGAGATGCCGGCATTGTTGACCAGGATATGCAGCCGCTCGGTCCGTGTCCTGACCTCGGCTACGAGCGCCGCAATGCCGGCCTCGCTGGAGACGTCGGCGGCGAAACCCTCGGCCCGGCCGGAGGCGCCAAGGCCGTTCAACTCGCCGGCTACCCTGACGCAGTCCTCGCCCTTGCGCGAGGCGATCATCACCGAGGCGCCGGCCTTGATCAGAGCGGTCGCCGCCATGCGGCCGATGCCGGTGGCGGCGCCGGTGACCAGCGCCGTCTTGCCGGCGACCGAGAACAGCTCGTCCAGATAGTTCATTGAATTCCTCCCGCAGTTCACCGCGTTTTTGCTGGTTCAAGGAAGCGGCTTCACGTCGACAAGGCTAGCCGAACTTCGATCATGCTTGCCATGGGTAATGTAGCTGGAGCGGGGCTATGACACGCTTAGCGGCTGGATGGTTAAGTCCGAAATGCAAGGTGTTCATTCGGCCGTGACATGGGTCGGATGAATGATGCGGCCATCCCCGTTAGCGAGCACCTTGGTAAGCTGTTCATTTCGCGCGTGAACCAGTCGTCATTACTCCTCCGCCGAGCCGCAGGCGGGTCTTGAGGAGTCGCGAGGGTGGCCAAGCAGTGGGGCGAGACTGACGTTCGTATTCGTGGACGGGGACTACGCTTTCAAGGCGAAAGCTATGGGTAAGAAACAACGCACCGTCCTGCTGGCAGCGGTCTTTGCATCTGTCTTTGGCGTTTTTTTGCTGATCCTGATCCTACAGATGATCAGTTTCTTAATGGACTAGGCCGAAGCGAAGGGCATGCCTTTCCGAGGTACTGCGCTACCGCAGGTTCTCCAGCTCGCGGATGCGTTTGGCGCCGTCGGCCTCAAGCTGCCTTGTGACGGCGCCGATCAGCGTCTCGGCAACGACGAAAAGTGCGGCGGATGAGTCCCAGGCCGAAGGCACGGCGGTGCGGCCCGCTATGACGTGGCGGGCGAAGCGGGCGATCGGCGACAGCCACTGATCGGTAAACAGGACGATCTGCACGCCGCGCTGGTTGGCGGTCTCGGCGAAACGGACCAGGCTTTCCTGGTAGCGCCTGATGTCGAAGATCACCAGCACGTCGCGCTTGCCCATGTCGATCAGCCGGTCGCGCCAGACGCTTTCCTGGCCGGCGAGATGGAAGACGTCGGGTTGGATGATAGCGAGGTGGGCGGCCATGTAGCGCGCCAGCGGGTCGGTAAAGCGGCCGCCGATCAGGAATGTCTTGCCGCGCCGGTCGGCAAGCTTGGCGACGATGTCGGCAAGCTGCTTGTCCGAGAGATGCCGGAATGTCTCGCGCAGATTGTCGAGCGTCGCCTCCAGCATCGGCGAAACGGCGCTGCTGCCCGGCGACGGCGGATTGAGCGTCCGTGACGCCGGCGACTGCAATTGCGCCGCCAGCTCGTCTTGCAGCGCCGACTGGAATTCCGGATAATTCTGGAAGCCGAGCCGGGCGACGAAACGCAGGATCGTCGGCGACGATACGCCGGCCGTGGTCGAGAATTCGGCGACCGTCTTCAGCCCGATCAGCGGATAGCTGGCGATCAGCGTTTGCGCTGCGCGCCGCTCGCCGGCCGGCATGGTGCCGATACGGTCGGAGATCAGTTCGGCAATGCTGGAAACCATGTTTTTCCCCACCCTGCCCGGGTCGTTGCCGCGTTATCGAAATCGCGTTTGACAAAGCCGGGCAAACTGTATGAAATCATCCGCAGGGACGCAATGAGGCAAAATACGTAACATACGATACAGCGCTCCCCGGGGACAGCAGACAATGGAGACAGCACGGCCCGCCAGCCTTGCATCGCCTGAGACCGTAAGGGTGACGAACCCCGGCGGATCAAGCCCCTTCGTGCTGACCTGCGACCACGCCTCCAATTTCCTGCCCCCGGAATTCGGAACGCTCGGCCTTGCCGCCGAGGAGCTTTCCCGCCACATAGCCTGGGATCCCGGAGCCTTGCCGGTGGCGCGCCGCATGGCCGAGGCGCTCGATGCGACGCTGGTCGAGACCTGCATCTCGCGGCTCGTCATCGACTGCAACCGGCCGCTCGACGCGCCGGACCTGATAGTGACGGTCAGCGCCAGCGAAAAAACCATGATTCCGGCCAACCAGGGACTTTCGGCCGACGAGCGGGAGGCGCGCATTGCGCTGGCGTGGCGGCCGTTCCACGACCGGATCGCGACGATTATTGACGAGCGCCTGGCGGCCGGGCGGGAGACGCGGCTGGTCTCGATCCATTCCTTCACGCCGGTCTACAAGGGCAGCAGCCGGCCCTGGCACATCGGCATCATCCATGACGAGGACCGCCGGCTGGCGGCGCCGCTGATCGGGGCGCTGAAGCAGCTTGCCGGCGTCACCGTCGGCGTCAACGAACCCTATTCGCCGGCCGACCGCGTCTATTTCACGCTGGAACGCCATGCCCGCTCGCGGGGGCTGCCCTGCGCCATGGTCGAAATCCGCAACGACGAGATCTCCGGCGCAGCCGGGCAGCGGAAATGGGCGGATCTGCTCGCGGGTATTTTTCTCAATCTGGAGCCCGAGGCGGCCAAGGGCCCCAGACCAAGCGCAGTCGGAAAGTCAATTCAATCGGCCAGCTAAGAAACCAAAGGGGACTTCAAAATGGTAGCACCGGGTTATACCGAAGTTGACAAGAAGGAGGACCTGAAAGTTCTCCACGGAATGGGCTATGCCCAGGAACTGTCGAGAAGCATGAGCCGCTTCTCGAATTTCGCGATCTCCTTCTCGATCATCTGCATCCTCTCTGGCGGCATCAATTCCTTCGCGCAGGCGACATCGTCGATCGGTGGCGCTGGCGCTGGCATCGGCTGGATCGTCGGATGCATGGTTTCAGGATTTTTTGCGCTTGCTGTGGCCCAGATCGCCTCGGCATTTCCGACCGCAGGCGGCCTCTATCACTGGGCATCCATTCTGGGGAATCGTTTCACCGGTTGGCTCACCGCATGGCTCAATTTGCTCGGCCTGATCACCGTGCTCGGCGCGATCAACATCGGTACTGCTTTCTTCTTCGTCGGCACGTTCGGCGGAGCCTTCGGCATGACCGGTACGCCTGGCGAGATCGTCGGGTTTGTCGCCTTCATCACCGTGTTGCAGGCGCTGCTCAATCATTTCGGCATCAAGTTGACGGCTATGCTGACGGACGCCTCCGGCTTCCTGATCCTGGCAACGACGGCGGTGCTGATCGTCGCTTGCCTGATGTTTGCTCCAGCGATCGACATCACCCGGCTGTGGACGTTCACGAACTATTCGGGCGATGCGGGCGGCGGCGTTTTCCCGCAGTCCGACTCCATGACGTATCTCTTCCTGCTCTGCCTGCTGCTGCCGGTTTACACCATCACCGGCTATGACGCCTCGGCGCATACTTCGGAAGAAACATTGAGGGCGGCGCATTCGGTTCCGCGGGCGATCGTTTCATCGGTGCTCTGGTCGTCGCTGATCGGCTGGGTAATGCTGTGCGCGATCGTACTCGCGATCCCGGATCTGGCGGCCGGGGCCAAGCAAGGCTGGAGCGTGTTCTTCGCGACGATGGACGCGATCTTGCCGGCGTGGCTGAAGACATTGCTCTATCTGGGCATCCTGATCGCGCAGTTCCTCTGCGGTCTCGCAACGGTCACCTCAGCCTCGCGCATGCTCTTTGCCTTCTCTCGCGATGGCGGCATGCCGGTCGGCTCGGCCTCGCTAGCCAAGGTCAGCCCGGCCTGGCGCACGCCGGTCAATGCGATCTGGACGGCTGCGGTGCTCGAGATCATCTATGTCTTTCTTGCCCAGTTCATCTCTGTCGGCGGCACCAACATCTATACCATCGTCGTCAATTCGACATTGGTGTTCCTGTTCCTGTCATTCATCATTCCGATCGTGCTCGGCATGATGACTTTCGGAACGGCGAAATGGCCGAATCCCGGTCCATGGAATCTTGGCGCCGGCCCGTTCAAGCTGATTTGCATCCTGTCGGTCGTCGGCATGGCAATCATCTTCTACATCGCCATCCAGCCGCCTAACGACAAAGTGCTCTATATCACCCTGGGCTTCATTGTACTGACCGCGGTGCTTTGGTTCGGTTTCGAAGCCCGCCGCTTCCAGGGTCCGCCCATTGGCGACCAGATCGCAAAGCGCCAGGCGGCGATTAAGGCAGCCGAGATGGCTGTCGGCGAAGCTGGCGCCTGACGCTCCCTCTCACGACCATGGCCGGCATCGCGCCGGCCATGGTTTTCGTCCCCTTTTCAAACGACAAGCGCTGGAGTGCCAGAGGAATGGCCGGAAATTTCTCGTTCGATCAGTTGAAGCAAGCGGTCTCCAGCGGCGAGGTCGATACGGTGCTGGCCTGCATCGTCGACATGCAGGGGCGGCTTGCGGGAAAGCGGTTCCTGGCCCGCTATTTCGTCGATTCCGCGCATGACGAGACGCATGGCTGCAACTACCTGCTGGCCGCCGACATCGATATGGAACCGGTGCCCGGCTACAAGGCGGCGAGCTGGTCGAAGGGCTATGGCGATTTCGTCATGAAGCCGGACCTTGCGACGCTGCGGCGCGTTCCGTGGCTGGAGAAGACGGCGCTGGTGATCTGCGACGTGCTCGACCACCATACTCATGACGACCTGGCGCATTCGCCGCGCGCCATGCTGAAGAAGCAGGTCAAGCGGCTGCAGGAACGCGGCTATATCGGCTATTTCGCTTCCGAGCTCGAATTCTATCTGTTCAGTGAAACCTACGATTCCGCCCGCAAGAAGCACTGGCAGGGCCTCGATACCGCATCGCCCTACATCGGCGACTACCAGATCGGCATCACCACCAAGGAAGAAGGCGTCATGCGCCGGCTGCGCAACGAGATGGAGGCGGCCGGCATCCCGATCGAGAATTCGAAGGGCGAGTGGGGTCCCGGCCAGGAAGAGATCAATGTCCGCTACGCCGAGGCGCTCGACATGGCCGACCGCCACGTCATCCTGAAGAACGGCGCCAAGGAAATCGCCGAGTCCGAAGGCAAGGCGATCTCGTTCATGGCCAAGTACAATTACGGGCTCGCCGGCAATTCCAGCCACATCCATAATTCGCTGTGGAGCGCCGACGGCAAGACGCCATTGTTCTACGACAAAAATGCCGAGTGGACGCTGTCGACGCTCGGCCAGCAATGGGCGGCCGGCCAGCTCAAATATGCCAAGGAATTCACCTGGTTCCTGGCGCCCTACATCAATTCCTACAAGCGCTTCCAGGCCGGCACCTTTGCGCCGACCAAGATCATGTGGAGCGAGGACAACCGCACCGCCGGTTTCCGTCTTTGCGGTGAGGGCACCAAGGGCATCCGCATGGAATGCCGGATCGGCGGCGCCGATTTGAACCCCTATCTGGCTTTCGCCGCGCTGATCGCTGCCGGGCTTGCCGGCATCGATGAAAAGCTTGAGCTGCAGAAGCCTTTCGTCGGTGATGCCTACCAGGCCTCGCAGCTGCCCGAAATTCCAAAGACATTGCGCGACGCAACCGCGACGCTGGTGGAATCGAAGATGCTGAGGCAGGCGCTCGGCGACGATGTGCTGGAACATTACGTCCACACGGCACACTGGGAACAGTTCGAATACGACCGCCGGATTACGGACTGGGAACTGCACAGGGGGTTCGAGCGGTATTAAATGACCTGGCAATGTCGGCGCCGCCCGCCCCTCACCTTTACCCTCTCGTGAAGAACGGGGAGAGCGGGGTCGCCAGCGCTGGAGCTTGTCCCTTCTCCGTCACCATAGGCGGAAAGGTGCCGGCAGGCGGATGAGGGGCGGCGTGACCAACGAGAATTATTGTAGAATGCGAGGATCCAAGGAATGACCGAAACGGTCAAGATAAAATCCCCCGTCGACGGTTCGATCTATGCCGAACGGCCTCTGGCCACGGACCAGGCGATCGGTGCCGCGGTCGAGCGCGCCAAGACGGCGCAGGAGAAGTGGGCGCAGACGCCGGTCGTCGAGCGCGGCAAGTACATGCTTGCCATGCTGGAGGCGCTGGTCGCGATGACCGACGAGATCGTGCCGGAGATCGCCTGGCAGATGGGCCGGCCGGTGCGTTATGGCGGCGAGTTCGGCGGCGTCAGGGAGCGCGTCTCCTACATGGTCGAGATCGCCGAGGCGGCACTGAAGCCGGTCATGGCCTCCAACCCGAAGGAGGGCTTTCGCCGCTATGTGAAGAAGGTGCCGCTCGGCGTGGTCATGGTGATCGCGCCGTGGAACTATCCTTATCTTACCGCCGTCAACACCATCGTCCCGGCGCTGATGGCGGGCAGCGCCGTCATCCTCAAGCACGCGGCGCAGACATTGTTGGTCGGCGAACGGTTTCAGCAGGCGTTCGACAGAGCCGGCCTGCCCAAGGGCCTGTTCCAGAACCTCGTCATGAATCACGCGCAGACCGAAAGGCTGCTCGGCTCCGGCAAGATCGACCACGTCAACTTCACCGGCTCGGTCGCCGGCGGCCGCGCCATCGAAAAGGCGGCGGCGGGCACCTTCATGACGCTCGGCCTCGAACTCGGCGGCAAGGATCCGGCCTATGTGCTGCCGGACGCCAAGATGGACCATGCCGTTGCCAATCTGGTCGACGGCGCCTTCTACAATTCGGGCCAGTGCTGCTGCGGCATTGAGCGCGTCTATGTCCACGAGAAGGTCTACGATGAATTCGTCGAGGGCTTCATCGCCGAGACGACGAACTACGTCGTCGGCAATCCGCTAGACCAGGCGACCACCATGGGGCCGATGGCGCAAGCGCGCTTCGCCGACCTGATCCGCGAGCAGAAGGCCGAGGCGTTGCGCAAGGGCGCCAGGGCGCACATCAATATGAAGGTGGCCAACGACAGGCAAGGTTCGCCCTATCTGGCGCCCGAAGTGCTGACCCAGGTCGACCATCAGATGAGCGTCATGCGCGAGGAAAGCTTTGGCCCGATCGTCGGCATCATGAAGGTGCGCAACGACGAGGAAGCGATCGCGCTGATGAACGACAGCCCCTATGGGCTGACGGCCTCGATCTGGACGCGCGACACCGACCATGCTGCGGCGATCGGCGACCGCGTCGAGACCGGCACGGTGTTCATGAACCGCTGCGACTATCTCGACCCGGCGCTGGTCTGGACCGGCGTCAAGGACACCGGCAAGGGCGCGGCACTGTCGGCCATCGGCTACGACAACCTGACCAGGCCGAAATCATACCATCTGCGCGAAGCCATCTGATTTTCTGAAAGACAAAAATGACAAAACTCGTTTCCAAATGGAACTACCCGACGACCGTCCGCTTCGGCGCCGGGCGCATTAGGGAATTGCCGGAGGTGCTGGCGGCGACCGGCATCAAGCGGCCGCTGTTCGTCACCGATCCGGGACTGGCCAGACTGCCGGTGGTGGCCTCGACGCTGAAGATCCTCGACGACGCCAAGGTGCCGTATGGCGTGTTTTCCGAGGTCAAGCCGAACCCGGTCGATTCCAACCTGACCGCCGGCATCGCCGTGTTCAAGAAGGGCAAGCATGACGGCGTCATCGCCTTTGGCGGCGGCTCGGCGCTCGACCTCGGCAAGCTGATCGCCTTCCAGGCCGGGCAGACACGGTCGGTCTGGGATTTCGAGGATGTCGGCGACTGGTGGACGCGCGCCGATGCCGATGCGATCGCGCCGATCATCGCCGTGCCGACCACGGCCGGCACCGGCTCGGAAGTCGGCCGCGCCGGCGTCATCACCAATGAAGCGACCCACACCAAGAAGGTCATCTTCCATCCGAAACTCTTGCCGGCGATCGTCATTGCCGATCCGGAGCTGTCGGTCGGCATGCCCGGCTTCATCACCGCCGGCACCGGCATGGATGCGCTTGCCCACTGCCTCGAAGCCTATTGCGCGCCGGGCTATCACCCGATGGCCGACGGCATCGCCGTGGAAGGCATCAGGCTGGTCTTCGAAAACCTGCCGAAAGCCTATGCCAACGGCAAGGACCTGGTCGCCCGCGCCAACATGATGAGCGCTGCCGCCATGGGGGCCGCCGCCTTCCAGAAAGGGCTTGGCGCCATCCATTCGCTGTCGCATCCGATCGGCGCGCTCTACGACACCCACCACGGCATGACCAACGCCGTGTTCATGCCCTACGTACTGGCCTTCAACCGCGAGGCGATCGAGCCGCGCATCGCCCGGCTCGCCGCCTATTGCGGCATCAAGGGCGGCTTCGACGGCTTTGCCAAGGCGATCGTCAAGCTGCGCAAGGAGCTCAAGGTGCCGCACGCACTGCCCGGCCTTATCAAGGGGCTCGACATGGACAAGAAACGCAAGGGCCTGATCGCCGACATGGCGGTGGTCGACCCGACCGCCGGCGGCAACCCGGTCAAGCTGACCAGGAAGGCGGCGCTGACGCTGCTCGAGAACGCCATCGCCGGCGCGGTCTGAGACAAACTTCAGCATTGCCAATCCACTTTGGAAAAGAGGCGAAGAAAGGGGGGAAAGGATGACAGGCAAGGCCGAAACTAGTTAGCCGGAAAAATAGCGGCGTAGCGATTGCTACAGCCGGTTAAAAAGAGTTTACTTTTTCGTACTGCAGGGCATCGCTTTCACAAAGCTTTCATCTGGCTGTCACACGAAAACGATACCGCATCGCAGGCGTCCAACGGCGTCAGTTCAACGGAGAGAACACATGTTCAAATTCACGGGGAAAGTGCTTTCCCTTTCGGCCGTCGCCCTGATGGCGACCTCTGCCATCTCGTCGGCCCAGTCCATGGATGAACTGGTCGCCGCAGCCAAGGCTGAAGGCCAGCTCACCACCATCGCGCTGCCGCATGATTGGTGCGGCTACGGCGCGGTCATCGACGGCTTCAAGGGAAAGTATCCGGGGATCACCGTCAATGAGCTCAACCCTGATGCCGGCTCCGGCGACGAGGTCGATGCGATCAAGGCCAACAAGGACAATAAGGGCCCGCAAGCGCCCGACGTTATCGACGTCGGCCTGTCGTTCGGCCCGACCGCAAAGAAGGACGGCCTGATCCAGGCTTATAAAGTATCAACCTGGGACTCGATCCCCGACAGCGCCAAGGATGCCGAAGGCTTCTGGACCGGCGACTATTACGGCGTTCTGTCATTCATGGTGAACAAGGATCTGGTCAAGGAATCGCCGAAGGACTGGGCCGATCTACTGAAGCCGGAATTCGCCAACTCGGTGGCGCTGGCCGGTGATCCGCGCGTTTCGAACCAGGCCATCCAGGCCGTCTACGCGGCCGGTCTTTCCGGTGGCGCGGCTGCTGGTGAAGCTGCGGGCACGGCCGGTCTCGACTTCTTCAAGAAGCTCAACGCTGCCGGCAATTTCGTTCCAGTCGTCGGCAAGCCGGCAACACTGGCCCAGGGTCAGACCCCGATCCTGATCAACTGGGACTACAATGCGCTTGCCGGCCGCGATACGCTGAAGGGCAACCCGCCGGTCGACGTGATCGTGCCGAAGACCGGTGTCGTCGCCGGTGTCTACGTGCAGGCCATCAGCGCCTATGCGCCGCATCCGAATGCAGCCAAGCTGTGGCTGGAATACCTCTACTCCGACGAAGGCCAGATCGGCTGGCTGAAGGGCTATTGCCACCCGATCCGCTTCAACGATCTCGCCAAGAACGGCAAGATCCCGGCGGACGTGCTGGCCAAGCTGCCGCCGGCGGAATCCTATGCCTCGGCCGCGTTCCCGTCGCTCGACGAGCAGGCCAAGGCCAAGGAAGCCATCAGCAAGAACTGGGACGCCACTGTCGGCGCCAACGTCAAGTAAGAGTTGAAATCCACCGGGCGGTCGCAAGGCCGCCCGGCCCTCTCTAGAAGACGGTAGCCGGCGCATGACCGATCTTACGGCTTCAAATCAGGCATTTGCCAGCAAACCTGCGCCGCCGAACCAGGCGACCGCGTTCCGTTTGCCGACGCAATGGATCGGCGTGGCGCCCTTCTTCATCTTTGCCCTGATGTTCCTGATCCTGCCCACGCTCTACCTTGTCGTGGGGGCTTTCCAAGGCAGCGAAGGCCAATTCACGCTGGACAACATCCTGCAGCTGGTCAGCGATCCGTCAATCAGCAATTCCTACTGGTCTTCGATCAAGATCAGTTTCTGGTCGGCCATCATCGGGGCGTTTGCCGGGCTGGCAATAGCGATCGCGATCGTGCGCGGCGGACTGCCAAGCTGGACGCGCTCTGCGACCCTGACCTTTTCAGGCGTCGCCTCCAATTTCGCCGGCTTACCGCTCGCTTTTGCCTTTCTGGCTACGCTTGGCCGCGTCGGTATCGTCACAACGCTTTTGCGTGACGTTTTGAATATCAACATCTATGCGATGGGGTTCAATTTCCTCACCACGTCGGGTCTGATTGCGGTCTATCTGTTCTTCCAGATACCGCTGATGGTGGTCATCATCGTGCCGGCGATCGACGGGTTGAAGAAGGAATGGGGGGAGGCGGCCGCGACGCTCGGCGCCACTCAGTGGCAGTATTGGCGCATGGTGGTCATCCCGGTGATATGGCCGAGCTTCCTCGGCACGATCATCCTACTGTTCGCCAATGCCTTCGGTGCCATCGCCACTGCTTATGCGTTTGCCGGTCCGACTCTTAATATTGTTCCCATCAAGCTCTATTCGCAGATGAATGGCGACGTGCTGCACAACCCGCAACTCGCTTATGCCATCGCCTTCGGCATGATCGTAATCACCGGGCTCGCGAATGTCTTCTACATCTGGTTTCGGACTCGCTCTGAAAGGTGGCTCAAATGAAGAGCGGACGTTTCTGGGCCTGGGTCGTCTTCGCGCTGGGCGCGGCCTATTTCTTCATACCGCTGATGGCGACGGTCGAGTTCTCGCTGCGCATGCGGCGCGGCGTCCACTCCTTCGACGCCTATCAGGTCGTGCTGGGCGACGCGCGTTTCCAGTCAACCTTCCTGTTTTCAGTCATAGCGGCCATCTGCACCATTATTCTGGGGGTCCTGATCGTGGTGCCGGCGGCATATTGGATCCGGCTGCGTCTGCCGCAGTTGCGGCCAATCGTCGAATTCATCACCCTTTTGCCGCTGGTTATTCCGGCCATCGTCATCGTTTTTGGCTACATCAGGATGTATGGCTCGAATTCGCCGTTACCGTTCCTGGGAAGCAATTGGGGTGCGAACGCGTTGCTTGTCGTCGGCTATACGACGCTGGCTCTGCCTTATATGTATCGGGCTGTTGACACCGGACTGCGCACAATCGACGTGCGGACACTGACCGAAGCTGCGCAAATTCTGGGCGCCGGCTGGGGCACGATCATCACCCGGGTCATCCTGCCCAATGTCCTGATCGCGGTGCTGTCGGGCGCCTTCCTGACCTTTGCCATCGTGATCGGTGAATTTACCATGGCGAGCCTGCTCAGCCGGCCTGCCTTCGGGCCCTATCTGCAGAACATCGGCGCCAACCGTGCCTACGAGCCGGCGGCGCTTGCCGTCATCGCCTTCGCCATCACCTGGGGCTGCATGTCGCTGATCCAGATCCTGTCGCGCTTCGCGCCGCGATCGGCGAACCGGCCAAACTGATCGAAAGCCGAAAGAAAAAGCCATGGCCGAGCCATTCCTCTCCATCCAGCACGTTCGAAAATCCTTCGGCGCCACCACCGTGGTGCAGGATTTCAACCTCGACATCGAGCCAGGCGAATTCGTCTCCTTCCTCGGCCCGTCGGGTTGCGGCAAGACGACGGTGCTGCGCATGGTCGCCGGTTTCGAAGAGCCATCCGCCGGCAAGATCGTCGTGGCCGGCAAGGATATCACCCGGCTGAAACCCAATCAGCGCAATGTCGGCATGGTGTTCCAGGCCTATGCGCTGTTTCCGAACCTCACTGTGGCGCAGAATATCGGCTTCGGGCTGAAGGTCGCCGGCATGCCGAAGGCCGACGCCGACAGGCGCGTGGCCGAAATGCTCGACATCATCAAGTTGCCGCAGATGGGCGACCGCTATCCCTACCAGCTTTCCGGCGGCCAGCAGCAGCGCATCGCGCTGGCGCGGGCGATTGCGCCGAAGCCGAAGCTGCTGCTGCTCGATGAGCCGCTGTCGGCGCTCGACGCCAAGGTGCGTGTTTCGCTGCGCGAGGAAATCCGCTCGATCCAGAAGAAGCTCGGCATCACCACCATCTTCGTCACCCACGACCAGGAAGAGGCGCTGTCGATCTCCGACCGCATCGCCGTGATGTATGGCGGCAAGGCCGAACAGGTCGGCACGCCGTTCGAGATCTACAACCGGCCGGCAACCAAATTCGTCGCAAATTTCGTCGGCACGCTGAACGTGCTCGAAGGCACGGTCACCGACGCGGCTTCGGGCAAGGTGCGCGTCAACTCGCAGGAGGTCTCGCTCAAGGGCAAGCTCAACGGCTCGAAATCCGGCGACACGCTGTCGCTGGCGTTGCGGCCCGAGGCGATCTCACTCGGCCGCCACCCCGGCCGCGACTCCAGCCTTTCGGGCGAAATCGCCGAAGTGCATTTCCTCGGCTCGGTCATCCGGGTCCGCGTCGGCATCGGCGGCAGCACGGTCTCGCTCGACACCTTCAACAGCCCGGCCACACCGCCGCCCGCCGTCGGCGAAAAAGCCGAGATTTCCTTCTCGTCGGGCGACATGCTGGTGCTGCATTGAGGGGAAGAGGTGAATAGTGAATAGTGAGAATGCACTTTACGGGCCTAAATTCTCCCTGCACGCGACCATTCACCATTCACCATTCACCATTCACCATTCACCATTCACCAGCAGCAAAGCCGTGGCCGTTTTTCGCAGTGCCAATCGCCCGGCTTCACCGCTACGATAGCGCATGGCGCTTTTTGAACTCACCCTTGTCTTGCTTCTCATCGCGGTCGCCCTGACCGCGCTGTCGCGGCGTCTGCATATTCCCTATCCATCGTTGCTGGCGCTGGCCGGCGCCGGCATCGCCTTCCTGCCGTTTGCACCGACCATCGAGATCGACCCGGAGCTGGCGCTGGCTCTGTTCATCGCGCCGGTGCTGCTCGACGCGGCCTATGACACGTCGCTGCGCGATCTCAACCGCTACAAGGTTTCGCTCATCCTGCTGGCGCTTGGCGCCGTCATCTTCACCACGGTGACGGTCGGGCTGGTCGGCTGGACGATGGCAGGCCTGCCCGTCGCCGCCGCCATAGCGCTTGGCGCGATCGTGGCGCCGCCCGATGCGGTGGCAGCCGCGGCCGTGCTCGGACAGTTCAAGGTGCCGCACCGCATCACCGCAATCCTCGAAGGCGAGAGCCTGCTCAATGACGCCACGGCACTGCTGATCTACAGGATGTCCGTTTCCGCAGCCGTCGGCTCCATCCTGTTGAGCAGTGCCGTACCAATGATCCTGCTGTCGACGGTCGGCAGCCTTGCCGCAGGCTATGTGCTCGGCCGGTTGTCTCTCGCCATACTCGGCCGCATCGACGACCCGGCGAGCGGCACGGTGGTGCAATTCGCCTCAACCTTCGGCGTCTGGATCCTGGCCGACAGGATAGGGCTTTCCGCCATCATCACCATCGTCGTCTATGCGATGACCATCGCCCGCACCGCGCCGCGCCACATGCCGGCGAGAAACCGCATCAGCTCCTACTCGGTCTGGGAGACGGCGGTGTTCGTGCTCAACGTCCTGGCCTTCGTCCTGATGGGTCTTCAGGCGCGATCGATCGTCGGCAGGCTCGCCCAGCAAGGGCAGAACGAGGCGTTCGTCTTTGCCCTGGCTGTGCTGGCCGTCGTCATCGTGTCGCGGCTCGTCTGGGTGCTGGGCTGCGGCGCGATCCTCAGAGCGCTGGCACGTCTGGGCGACGAGGATAGGCAAAAAGACGCACCGACATTCCGCGGCGGCGTGCTCATCGGCTGGTGCGGCATGCGCGGCCTGGTGACGCTTGCGGCAGCCTTCGCCTTGCCGGCCGACTTTCCGGGCCGCGATCCGATCGTGCTCGCCGCTTTCACGGTGGTGCTCGGCACGCTGGTGCTGCAAGGCGTCAGCCTGAAGCCGTTGCTGCGTCTGCTCAATCTAGACCTCGACCAGACCGTCGACCGGGAGGTGGCGCAGGCGCGCGTCGCCATCATGCAGGCGGCGCTCGACGTGCTCAGCGGCAAGACATCGAGCGCAGCAGGGGCGGTGCGCGAGCAATATGCCGCCCAGCGCGCCATTGCCGAAAACCCGGAAGATGCCCAGGCGGCGACCGAGTATGACAGGTTGCGTCTTTATGCCATCAAGAGCCAGCGCGATGCGCTGGAGCGTTTGCGCATCGACGGAACAATCGGCGACCAAGCCTACCACCGCCTCGAGGAAGAGATCGACTGGTCGGAACTGGCAGCATCCCCGCCCGGTCGGTTCCAGCCGCTGACCACTTAAAGCGCGTCGCGTTGGAACAGCCTCTTGCGACGCGCTTCAAGTTTTGTCTTATGCATGTCGTTATCCCAAAACGGCTGCGCATTTTTTGAGCGACAAGCATTAGCATCTGGCCCAAGCTCCCTCCGCCCGGCTGCACATTGCAAGCCTCTCGGCAAACGGCTACTGCCACCAGGAAACTGAGCCGGATAAGCAATGAAGCTGGTCAGCTATAACATCCAGTACGGTTTCGGCAGCGATGGCCGCTACGACTTGGCGCGTTGTGCCAAGGTCGTGGCCGGCGCCGACATCATCGCCTTGCAGGAGGTGGAGCGGCACTGGCTGCGCAGCAACGAGGACGACCAGCCGGAACTTCTTTCACGATTGCTGCCCGACTACCATTGGGTCTATGGGCCGGCCTTCGACATGGATGCCAGCCAACGGCGTGACGGCCGCATCGCCAACCGGCGGCGACAATTCGGCACCATGGTCCTGTCGAAGCTGCCGATCGTCTGGTCGCGGCTGCACACGCTGCCGCTCAGGCGCACGCTGCGGCCGCTCAACACCCGTAACGCGGCGCTCGAATGCATGATCGGCACCCCTGCCGGCCCGGTGCGGTTCTTTTCGCTGCATCTGGCGCACATCGCGGCCGAGGAGCGGCTGGAGCAGATCGAATACCTGCTCACCGAGCATCGCCGTGCGCCCTCCGAGGGCGGGCCATGGAGCGGCGGCGACGACGAGCCGGCGCGCAACTGGAGCAATGGCGGACAGGAGCCGGAAAATCCCTTGGCGGCGATCTGGATGGGGGACTTCAACACGGAGCCGGGCAGCGCAGAATACCGCCGCATCGTCGGCAGCACGCCCTATCATCGCGGTGCCGCCTATCCCGACGGTTTCGTCGATGCCGCCGCCGTCGCCATGGAGCCGACAGCGGATTTCCACACCCATGTGAAGACCATCGACGGCAGAGTAGCAAAGCGCCGGCTGGACCATTGCTTCGTCGGCGGCATGTTTGCCGGGCGGGTGCGCTCGGTCGGTGCTGAAATCGGCCAAATCGCCTCCGACCATTTTCCGCTCTGGGTCGATATCGACCTGGAGACGCCGATCGTCATCGGGACGGGCGGCGGATGAACCGTCGATGAGCCTGTTTGTCTTTTTCGCGGTGCTCGCGGCCGCTTCCATGCATGCGATCTGGAACGCGCTGGTCAAGGTCCATCTCGACCGTTTTCTGTCGATCACGCTGATGACGCTCGGCATGGGTGCCGCCGCGCTGGTGACATTGCCTTTAGTCGAGGTGCCGAAGCCGGAAGTGTGGCCATACATCCTCGCTTCGGTCGTCTTCCACATGGGCTACAGGACGTTCTTGATCGGCGCCTACAAGGCCGGCGATTTCGCCCAGACCTATCCGCTGGCGCGCGGCACCGCGCCATTGCTGGCCGCTTTGGGGGGCGTCGTGGTGGTTGCCGAGATGCCGGCGCCACTCGCTGTTGTCGGCATCGTCTTGTTGTCGGCGGGCACGCTGGTGCTGTCGTTTCGCGGCGGCGCGCATCTGGAGAAGTTGAACCTGCGCGCCGTCGGCTTCGCGCTGGGCACATCGATCTTCATCGCCAGCTATACGCTGTCGGACGGCAGCGGCGCGCGGCTGGCCGCCACCGCATCGAGTTATGCGGCCTGGCTGTTCGTCTGCGATGCGCTGTGGGCGCTGGTGCTGTGCGTCGTCTTTCGCGGCCCACAGGCGCTGCCGGTGCTGGCGCGCGACTGGAAGGCAGGAATCTATACCGGCGTGCTCAGCGGCGGCGCCTACTGGATCGTGATGTGGGCGATGACCAAGGCGCCGATCGCCTCGGTGGCGTCGCTGCGCGAAACATCGATCCTGTTCGCCATGATGATCTCGGTGTTCGCGCTCGGCGAGAAGATGACGGCATGGCGAGGTGCCGCGGTGCTTAGCATCGTCGCCGGGGTGGTTGCACTGAGAATGGGATAGTCAGGCGATCTCCAGGTCGAAGACCATCAGCCCGTCGGTGCCGCCTTCGAGCGACGCTATCAGTCTTGCGCCGGCTCGCTGATGCGCTTCATGCTCCAGATAGGCATCGCGTGCCGCGGCATCGGGAAAGTCGATTGTGAAGCCGTGCGTGAAGCCGCGGGCGAAGGGTTCCGGGCTGGTATTGGCGCTGAATTCGACCTTACCCATGCCGTTGATCACCGGCCGCAATGCTTCGAGATCGGCATGGATTGCCGCGTGCTCGGCGTTGGCGACATCGTTACGGAACCTCACGAAAACACAGTGCCTGATCATCCTTTGTCCCTCATGCCGCTCGGTTGGTGGAAAACACGGCCGGCGGCAGCGGCTCGCGGCCAAGGATCAGATCGGCGCCCTTTTCACCAACCATGATCGTCGGGGCGTTGGTGTTGGAGGAGGGGATGCGCGGCATCACCGAGGCGTCGCAGACGCGCAGGCCATCGATACCGCGCAGCCTGAGATCCGGCGTTACCACGCTCATCGCATCGTGGCCCATGCGGCAGGTGCCAACCGGGTGGTGGTCGGTCTTGGAACTGCGGCAGGCGTAGTCGAACAACTCGTCGCCGCTCTGCAGGTCGGGTCCCGGCAGTACCTCGCGCAGTACATAGGGCCGCAGCGCCTTCTGCCGCATGATCTCGCGCGCCAGCTTCAGCCCCTTGATCGACATGTCGCGATCATAGGGATCGGACCAATAGTTCGGATCGATCAGCGGGCGGTCGGCCGGGTCGGCACTGTTCAGCCGCACCGTGCCGCGCGAGCGTGGACGCAGGAAGGCCGAGTTCAATGTCACCCCCGGATTGTTCAACTTCTCGACGCCGGCCTCGATGCCGGAGCCGAGGCCGAGATGCAGCTGGATATCGGGAGAGGCGGCAGTCGGATCGGCGAACCAGAAGCCGCCGGTCTCGAACAGGCTGGAAGCCACCGGGCCCTTCTTCAGGAGCAGGTACTGAAGGCCGGCCCACGCAGTCCAGTGCAGCTTGGCGTAGTTGTCGTAGGTGTGGTCGCCGGTGCATTCGGCGATGACGAACAGATCGAGATGATCCTGCAGGTTGGAGCCGACGCCGGGCAAATCGTGCACCGGCGTCACGCCGACCGCCTTCAGATGGTCGGCCGGGCCGATGCCCGACTGCATCAGAAGCTTCGGTGAGCCGACGGCGCCGGACGAGACGATCACCTCGCGTTCGGCGCGCAGGATCGTCGGCTGGCCGCCCGGCCGGTCGACGATCTCCGCGCCGATGGCGCGGCCCTTGTCGACGACGATGCGCGTCACCAGAACGCCGGTCCTGATAATGAGATTCTTGCGATCGCGGATCGGCCTGAGATAGGCGACCGAGGCGGAGGAGCGTCTCGCGTCCTTCTGCGTCAATTGGTAATAGCCGACGCCCTCCTGGCTGGTGCCGTTGAAGTCGGGATTGAAGGGAATGCCCATCTCCTGTCCGGCACGGAAATAGGCCTCGCAGATCGGCAGCGGCGCGATCGGATTCGACACGCCGAGCGGGCCCTGGTCGCCGTGAAAATCGTTGGCATAGCGTTGGTTGTTCTCGGCGCGTTTGAAATAGGGCAGCACGTCGCGATAGCCCCAGCCAGCAAGGCCTTCTTCCTTCTCCCAGGCGTCGTAGTCGCGGGCGTTGCCGCGCGTGTAGATCTGGGCGTTGATCGACGAGCCGCCACCGATCACCTTGGCCTGCGTGTATCGGAAGACGCGGTCGTTCATGTGCTTTTGCGGCACCGTCGACCAGCCCCAGGCGGCGATGCCCTTGGTCATCTTGGCAAAACCGGCCGGCATGTGGATCAGCGGATGCCAGTCCTTGCCGCCGGCTTCGAGCAGCAGCACCCGATGCGACGGATCTTCGCTCAGCCGGTTGGCGAGTACGCAGCCGGCCGGGCCGGCGCCAACGATTATGTAGTCGGTCATAGGATGCAGTCGGTCATGGCGTCACCTGTTCATAGCCTCGGCACCGACAGCGCGCCGTCGACATTGATGACCGAGCCGGTCGAAAAGCCGAGTTTGCCGCCGGCGAGCGCCGCCACGGCGGCACCGATATCGGCGGCTTCGCCCCAGCGCTTTGCCGGCACCAGCCCGCGGTCGATCAGCGCGTCGTATTTGGCGGTGACACCTGATGTCATGTCGGTGCGGATGATGCCCGGCCGCACTTCGAACACCGCGATGTTTTCGGCGGCGAGCCGCAGCGCCAGGTTCTTCACCCACATCGAAAGCCCGGCCTTGGAGATGCAGTAATCGGAACGTTCCGGCGAGGCCATGGCGGCGCTGACCGAGGTAATGGTGATGATCGATCTCGCACCATCGCTCGGCAGGCCGAGCATCGCTTTGGCAACGGCCTGGCTGAGGAATACGGTGCCGCGCAGATTGATGGCGAGCACCCGGTCGAAACTTTCCGGCTTGAGCTCGAGCAGGTCGCCGCGCAGGACGGCGCCGATGCCGGCATTGTTGACCAGGCAGTCGATGCGGCCGAAGGCGTTCAATGCGGCATCGACAAGTGCCGCATGGCCACCGAGATCGGCGATGCCGCAGCGATGGTATGCGAATGCCGCGCCGCGCGCTGTAATGTCGCCGGCGAGCCCGTCGGCGGCTTTGTCGGCAAGGTCTGCGACGAGGATGTCGAACCCTGCGTCGGCCAGCGCCTCGGCGCAGGCAAGGCCGATACCGCGCGCGCCGCCAGTGACGATCGCTGCCGGGCGGCTCATGTTGCAAGCTCCGTCTTGCGGATATGATCGGCGACGCGCAGCGCCTGTGCGGCAATCGACAGCGCCGGATTGACGGCGGCCGAATTCGGCAGGAAGCCGGCATCGACGACGAACAAATTGCTGTGGTCGAAGGAGCGGCAGAACGGATCGAGCGGCGAGGTCGCTGGATCGTTGCCCATCTTCACCGTGCCGCACTGATGCGAGGGCGTGCGCTTGTCGAACGGCCGCGACAGCACGATCGGATAGCCGCAGGCGCGGAAATTTTCGCGCATCACCTTGGTCAGTCCGTCGAGCGACTGCATGTTGGAGCGCCGCCACTGCATGACGATGTCCTTGCCGTCGACCATGATGCGGCTCTCGGGATCGGGCAGGTCCTCGCACATCAGATACCAGTCGACGGCGTGGCCGGCCATGAAATCGAGCGCGAATTTGGGCGCGCGTCTGACATTGGCCTTGAGGATGTTGCCGTCGATCTTGCCGAGGAGCTGGACATTGCCGAGCGGCTTGCCGCCCTTGCCGTCGGACAGATAATAGTCGTTCAGCATCAGCGTCTTCTGGTAGACGGATTTGTTCCGGCGGCGCGGATCGATCGCCAGCATGGCGCACGAATTGTGGTTCATGAAGTTGCGGCCGACCTGGTCTGAACGGTTGGCCAGGCCTTTGCCACCGCCTTTGCCCTTAGGGGTGGGCGAGCGCAGCAGGATGGCGGCGGAATTGACCGCGCCGGCGGATAGGATGACCAGCTTCGGCGCAACTTTCTTCAGCGTACCGTTCTGTCGATAATGGACGGCGGCGATTGTCCTGGCATCCGGCGATGCCTCGAGATGTTCGACGTGGGCGCCGGTCTCGAGCTTGATGTTCTGGTCGGCAAGAGCTGCCGCCAGCGGCCCCGTTTGGGCGTCGACCTTGCCGGTCCCGGTGTTGGGAAACGCGTCCCACGGCGTGCCGCCGTCTTTCAGCCAGGCTTCGATGTCGACGCCGAGCGGCAGCGATGCCGGGTGCAGGCCCAGGCTCTTGAGCTCGGCGCGCGCACGCGCGATCGGCGGCTCGTCGGGTACCGGCCCAAAAGGGTAGGGCATCGAGTGGAACGGCTCGGTCGGGTCTTCGCCGAGTGCACCGCGCACGCAAAAAAGCTGCTCGGCCCTGGAATACCAGGGTTCGAATTCCTCATAGGAAAACGGCCAGGCCGGCGAGATGCCGCCATAGTGCTCCATCTCCGAAAAGTCTTGCCTGCGGTAGCGGATCAGCACGGCGCCGTAGAATTTCGAATTGCCGCCGACATAGTAGTAATTGCCCGGGTTGAAAGGCGCTCCGCCGGCCTCGAGCCACATCTCCTTCGGCCTATAGTGACCATCGACGAAGATAGCTCGGGAGTCGCGTGTGTGCGGCGTTGCCGGCAGTGGTTCGCCGCGCTCCAGCATCAGGATCGAGGCGCCACTGCCGGCAAGGCCGGAGGCGATCGTGGCGCCGCCGATGCCGGAGCCGATGATGACGATGTCGGGATTTGTCATGGCGGTCAGACGATGCGTTTCTCGGTCGCCGGATCGAAGAACACCGCCTTAGTCAGGTTGAAGGCGAGCGGCGTGACCGTGCCGGGCTGGATGTTGGCATCGGCGCGCAGCCGCGCCACCACCGCCTTGCCGCCGAGATTGGTGACCGCGAACGTATCCGAGCCGGCCGGCTCGATGACCTCGATGTGACAGTCGGCGCGGGCGATGCTCGAGGCGTTGCGTTCGGCACCCTCGGGATCGGTCAGTGCTTCCGGACGGACGCCAAAGATGATCGATTTGCCCTGGAATGCCGACAGGCCGGCCGGCGCATTGGCCAGCGGCAACGAGATCGGCTGGCGCGCCTCCCGCTCCATGACGACGGAGAAGCCGCTGCCGTTGCTGCCGATCGTCGCCGGGATCAGGTTCATCGCCGGCGAGCCCATGAAGTCGGCAACAAACAGGTTGACCGGATTGTTATAGATTTCGGCCGGTGTGCCGAACTGCTGCACCTCGCCGTCGCGCATCACCGCGATCTTGGTGGCCAGCGTCATCGCCTCGATCTGGTCGTGCGTGACGTAGACGATGGTGGTGCCGGTGGTGGCGTGCAGACGCTTGATTTCGATGCGCATGTCGACGCGCAGCTTGGCGTCGAGGTTCGACAAAGGCTCGTCGAACAGGAACAGCTTGGGATCGCGCACCAGCGCCCGGCCCATGGCGACGCGCTGGCGCTGGCCGCCGGAAAGCTGGCTTGGCTTGCGCTTAAGCAAATGGCCGATCTGTAGGACCTTCGCGACCTTGTCGATCGCCTTCTGGCGCTCGCCGACCGGCACGCCGCGCATCTCCATGCCGAAGGCGATATTGCCGGCAACCGTCATGTTCGGATAGAGCGCGTAGCTCTGGAAGACCATGGCGATGTCGCGCTTGGACGGGTGGAGATCGTTGATCGTGCGTCCGTCGACACGGATTTCGCCTTCGGTGATGGTCTCCAGGCCGGCAATGGTGTTGAGCAGCGTGGACTTGCCGCAACCGGAAGGCCCGACCAGCACGAGGAAGCCGCCCTTTTCGAGGTCGAGGTCGATGCCTTTCAGGATCTCGACCGCTCCGAAACGCTTCTTCAACCCGCCAATTTCCAGAAAAGCCATGCGATTATCCTTTGACGGCGCCGGCCATCAGGCCGCGCACGAAATAGCGGCCGGCGAGCACATAGACGAGGAGGGTCGGCAGCGCGGCGATCATCGCAGCCGCCATGTTGACGTTGTATTCGACGACGCCGGTCGAGGTGTTGACGACGTTGTTCAGCGCCACCGTCATCGGCATCACGTCGCCTGAGCCGGCATAGGCGGAGGCAAACAGGAAGTCGTTCCAGATGTTGGTGAACTGGTAGATCACCGTCACCACGATGATCGGCAGCGAATTGGGCAGCATGATGCGCCGGAAGATCTGGAAGAAGCTGGCGCCGTCGATCTGCGCCGCCTTCACCAGCTCGTTCGGAAACGCCTCGTAATAATTGCGGAAGAACAGGGTGGTGAAGCCGATGCCGTAGACGACGTGGACGAACACCAGGTTCACCGTCGGATTGCCGAAGCCGAAGGTGAGGCCGGTCGCGTTCTGCAGCTTGACGCCGAACCGGCCGAGGCTGCCGAGGATCGTTGCCATGGGCAAGAGGACGGACTGGAACGGAATGAAGCAGGCAAACAGCATCAGCCCGAACACCAGCGTCGCGCCGCGAAAGCGCCACTTCGTCAGCACATAGCCGTTGAGCGCGCCGAGCAGGGTCGAGATGACGACGGCTGGAACCACCATCTTGATCGAGTTCCAGAAATAACCCTTCATGCCGACGCAGGTGAGACCCGAGCAAACTTCGCTCCACGCCCTTATCCAGGGTGCGAAGGTCGGCGCCTGCGGCAGCGCCAGCATGTTGCCGTTCTGGATCTCGTCCATGGTCTTGAACGAGGTCACCAGCATGACGAACAGCGGCATCAGGTAGAACAGCGCGAATAGCGCCAGCAGCCCGTAGATGACGATACGGTTGACCGTCCTGGCGCTGATACCGCCGGTACCCTGGCGAGCAGGAGTGGCTATAGCGCTCATCGCGGCTTCTCCCGAAGCTCGGAATAGAGATAGGGAACGATGATCGCGGTGATGGTCATCAGCATGATGACGGCGCTGGCCGAGCCGACGGCCATCTCGTTGCGCTTGAAGGTGTACTCATACATGAAGTTCGACGGCAGCCAGGCCGAACCGCCCGGCCCGCCGCTGGTCAGCGCGACGACCAGATCGTAGGATTTGATGGCGAGATGCGCCAGCACGATCAAAGCCGACAGGAAGATCGGCCGCAGCATGGGGATGACGATGCGGCGGTAGAGTTGGAAGGTGGAGGCGCCGTCGATCTGCGCCGCCTTCAGGATCTCGCCGTCGATGCCGCGCAGGCCGGCCAGGAACATCGCCATGATGAAGCCCGACGCCTGCCAGACGCCGGCGATGACCACCGTGTAGATGACGAAATCCTTGTTTTTGATCCAGTCGAAATGGAAGCTCGTCCAGCCCCATTGGTGCAGCGTCTGCTCGAGGCCGAGGCCGGGATCGAGAAACCATTTCCAGGCAACGCCGGTGACGATGAAGGACAGTGCCATTGGGTAGAGATAGATCGGCCGCAGCACACCTTCGCCGCGGATTTTCTGATCAAGCAGGATCGCCAGGAACAGGCCGAGCGCAAGACAGATGGAAATATAGAGGAAGCCGAAAATCGCCATATTGGTGATCGATGTGTACCAGGAGGAGGGCGGATCGCTTTCGAAAGTCCAGCGCCATAGCCGCTGATAGGCGCGTGGCCCGGTGATGGCGTAGGAGGGAAAAGTCTTGGAGTTGGTGAAGGACAGGTAGATCGTCCACAGGATGAAGCCGTAGACGAAGACGACGGTGGCGGCGAAGCTCGGCGCCAGCACGAGCTTCGGCAGCGCGTCCTGAAGGCGCGAACGCACCGTGGCGCCCGGACGGGCACCGTGCTCCGGCGTCAGGGTGATACTGGTTTCAGCAACTGTGCTCATCGGCCTATCCGTATCGCGGGCCCGGAATTCTGGTGTCGCGGCCTCGCCGGCCCGAAGCGTGCCGGTCAGCGCAACCGCAAACCCCGCCGCAGAGGAGTCTCCCCGGCTTGCGCCGGGGAGATCATTCACATGGGCGGAGCCTTACTTGGCGTCCTCGATCGCGCTGACCAGTTGGGTCACGGCCTCGTCCGAGGTCTTGATCTGGCCGTGCACGAACTTCGAGACGACATCCTTGTAGGCGTTGGCAACCGCCGGCGGCGCGCCATAGCCCTGCGCCAGCGAACCGAACAGCGTGCCGCCTTCATTGGCGGCCTTCAGGTCGGCCATGCCCTTCTTGCCGCAAGCGTCGAAATCGGTATCCGGCACGTCGGTGCGGGCCGGAACAGAGCCCTTGACGACGTTGAAGGCCGACTGGAAGCTCTTCGACAGCGTGGCGGTGGCGAGCGCGATCTGGGCGGCCTTGCGGTCCTCCGGCACGTTGAACATGCCAAACATGTCGGAGTTGTAGACGACGCTGCCGTCGGTGCCCGGGAAGCGGTAGCACAGGAAGTCGGTGCCCGGGACCTTCTTGGCGGCGTTGAATTCGCCCTTGGCCCAGTCGCCCATTACCTGCACCAGCGCATCGCCCTTGATGACCATGGCGGTGGCGAGGTTCCAGTCACGGCCCGAGAAGTTCGGGTCGACATAGGTGACGAGCTTGGCGAGATTGTCGAACGACTTCTTCATTGTGTCGGACTTCAGCGACTCCTCGTCGAGGTCGTTGAAGGCCTTCTTGTAGAATTCAGGCCCGCCGGTCGACAGCACGACCGAGTCGAACATGGTCGCTTCCTGCCAGTTCTGGCCGCCCAGCGCCAGCGGGATGACGCCGGCCGCCTTGGCTTTGTCGAGCAACGCGATGAAGTCGTCGAAGGTCTTCGGCTCGGTACCGCCGATCTTGTCCATCACTGCCTTGTTGATCCACAGCCAGTTGACCGAGTGGACGTTGACCGGAGCCGCGACCCACTTGCCGTCATAGACGGAGAATTTCTGCAGGGCCGCGGGAACGGACTTGTCCCAGCCTTCCTTTATCGCCGTCTCGGTCAGGTCGCCCATGACGCCGGCCGCGGCGTAGTCGAGCACGGTATAGCCGAGCATCTGCGAGGCCGTCGGGTAGTTGCCGGCCGCCACCATCGCCTTCAGCGCGGTCATGGCGGCGTCGCCGCCGCCGCCGGCCACCGGCACGTCCTTCCATGCAAAGCCTTCCTTGGCCAGATCCTGCTTGAGCACGTTCAGAGCGGCAGCTTCGCCGCCCGACGTCCACCAATGCAGCATCTGAACTTCCTTGACATCCGCGGCATGGGCCGCGAATGCAACGCCCGATGCGAGAGCCGTCCCGATAAGCAGTTTGCGCAACATGTACTTCCTCCCTTGTTGAACTTGCACGGCCGGCGGATGGCCACCGGGTTCTTCCCAACTCAGCCAACCCACCATCCGGTGCGCTGGCCGCGATGAAACTGGATTGTCTTTTCCTCTGTATAATCCTCGACGGCGCGCTTGCCGAGTTCGCGCCCGAGACCGGACTGCTTGTAGCCGCCGAAAGGCAGTTCGGGGTAACCCTCCATGAACGTGTTCACCCAAACGGTTCCCGAACGCACATTCCGCGCCACCGACATGCAGGTATCGATGCTGGCGCTCCACACGCCCGCCGATAGACCATAGGGCGTGTTGTTGGCGATGTGCAACGCCCTTTCAATCGATCCAAAAGTCAGCACGGAGAGCACCGGCCCGAACACTTCCTCGCGCGCAATGGCCATGTCTTCGGTGACGTCGCGAACAATGGTCGGGTCCAGATACTGGCCGGCGCTGGAAGCAAGCTGCTTGCCGCCGCTATAGATTCGGCTGCCGTCGTTTTCCGCGGCCGTCACGTAGCTGGTGACCTTGGCCACATGGTCGGCGGAGATCATCGCGCCGACCTTGGTGCGGTCGTCGAGCGGGTCGCCGACAGTCACCTTGGCGGTGAGTGCCTTCACGGTGCCGAGGAACTCGTCGGCTATCGCCTCATGGACGATCAGGCGGCTGCCGGCATTGCAGCATTCGCCGGCATTGAAGAAGCCGCCGAATACCGCCGCGTCGGCGGCGGCCTCGAGGTCGGCGTCGGGAAAGACGATCTGGCCGTTCTTGCCGCCGAGTTCCATCGAGACTTTTTTCAGCGAGTTGGCGGCAGCCGCCATGGTGATCTTGCCGACGCGCGTGGAGCCGGTGAACGATACCATCTCGACCAGCGGATGGCTGACCATCGGTGCGCCGACATCGGCGCCCAACCCGGCAAGGATGTTGACGACGCCGTCCGGCAAGCTGGCCTGCATCAGGATCTCGCCGAGCACAAAGGTCGAGGCCGAGGTCATCTCGCTTGGCTTGACCACCGCTGTGCAGCCGGCGGCGAGCGCGAAGGGCAGTTTCTGGCTGACGATAAGGAACGGAAAATTCCACGGCGTGATGATCGAGACGACGCCGATCGGTTCACGCAGCACCACGCCGAGCATGGTGTCGCCGAGATTGGCGTAGCTTTCGCCGTGAAGCGTGCGGGCGAGTGCCGCGGCATAGCGCCAGATGTCGACGGCGCCGCCGATCTCGCCGCGCGCCTGGGCAATCGGCTTGCCGGATTCCAGCGCATCGAGCCGGGCAATCTCGTCCAGCCTTGCCTCGATCAGATCAGCCGTTTTGAGCAGGATCGCGGCGCGTTCGGCCGCCTTCATGCGCGGCCACGGGCCCGTCTCGAAGGCCTTGTGCGCGGCATGTACCGCGGCCTCCATGTCCGCCGCGCCGGCCTGTGCATAGCGCGAGACGGTGAAGCCGTGGCCGGGGCTGCTGCGCTCCAGCGTGCGGCCGTCCTGGGCGTCGACGAACTTGCCGTCGATCAGCAGCCGATAACTTTTCGGCGCAGCGGCCGCCTCGGCGGGCATGGCGATGTTGAGGGGTGCATTCATGTGAGTTTTAGGTTCCTAAGATCTTGAGAACGCCGGTTTCTGCTTGGCGTTGAAAGCCTCGACGCCGGCCCTGAGATCGCTTGTCAGCGCGATGAAGCCGCTGGCCAGCGCTTCGGTCGCGGCGCCACTCTCTTCGCCTTCGGCGATGGCAATCATCAGCTTGGCGGCTTCGGTCGCCAGCGGCCCGCGCTCGGCGATTTTTTCTCCCCAGGCCTTGGCCTCGACGCATGCCTGGCCGGTCTCCACCACCCGATCAACGATGCCCAGAGCAAGAGCCTCGGTCGCCAGAAACACTTCGCCGCCAATCGCCATCCGCCGCACCGCCTGCGCGCCGAAGCGGCGCACGGCGCGCTGTGTGCCGGACCAGCCGGGAACGACGCCGATCGAGGTCTCGGGGAACCCCAGCTTCACCTGCGTTTCCGCGACGCGGAAGTCGCACGCCGCCGCCAGTTCCAGCCCACCGCCCAGCGCATGGCCGGCAAGCACGGCGATCGTCGGCTGCCGCAGCCGCGCGAGCCGGTCGAAGACGCGGTGGCCGTAGCGCACCCATTGCATCTGGAAATCGGCGGCGCTCATTTCTGCCCAAGCTTCGACGTCGCCGCCGGCGCAAAAGCCCTTGCCTTCGCCGCAGACCAGCACGACGCGGACGCCGTCCGCCGCCTCGGCTTCGTCGAGTGCCGCTTCCATCGCCCGCAGCATCGGAATGTCGAGCGCGTTGAATTTCTGCGGCCGGCGCAGCGTGACAATGCCGATGGCGCCGTCGGTTTCAAAGTTGACGAGGCGCTCAGCCATGGGCGCCCCCAAGCGAGGCGCCGCCATTGAGCGACAGGCCGATCGGCCGGTCCCGGTAAAGCGTATCCGGTGTGATTTTCAGGTCGTTGGCGACGGCAAGCGGGATCTCGGCCTGGGCCAGCACATGGCGCTCCAGGTCGATGCCCGGCGCCAGCTCGGTCACCATCAGCCCTGCCTGCGTCAACTTCATCACGCAGCGCTCGGTGACGTAGGTGATGTCCTGTCCCTGCGCGACGGCTCGCTTGCCCGAGAAGGAGATGTGCTCGACCTCGCCGACGACTTTCTTGACCTTGCCCTCCTGGTCGATGCGGATGCCGCTATCGGCAAGCGACAGCTTGGCGCCGGCATTGAAGAAGCCGGAAAAGACGATCTTCTTCGCCCGCGCGGTGATGTCGACGAAGCCGCCGGCGCCGGCGGTGACATGCGGCCGCGCTGAGAGCTTCGACACGTTGACAGAGCCGTGGCGGTCGATCTGCAGGAAGGACAACAGCGAGGCGTCGAAGCCGCCGGCCTGGAAATAGATGAATTGGTGCGGCGAGGGCATGAAGGCGTCGGCGTTCGACGAACAGCCGAACTTGAAATCGAGCAGCGGCACGCCGCCAACCGCGCCTTGCTCGATCACCCAGGTGATCTTGCCGTGCTGGCCTTCCTCGAGCAGGATGCGCGGCACATTGGCCGAGATGCCGAAGCCGATATTGACCGCCATGCCGTCGGCAAGCTCCATGGCGATGCGGCGCGCAATGACCTTCTGGACGCTCATCTCGGCGTTGCGGAAGCTCGACAGCGGCCGGAAGATCTCGCCGGAGATCGCCGGATCGTAGGGCGTCAGCGTCGTCTGCAACTGGTCGGGCGCGACCACGATACGATCGACCAGCACGCCAGGCACGCGCACATCGTGCGGTTTCAGCGTGCCGTTCTCGACGACGCGCTTGACCTGCGCGATGACGATGCCGCCATTGTTGCGGGCGGCCAACGCCTGTTCGAGGCCGCCGAGATAGGCACCCTCGTGTTCATAGGTGAGGTTGCCGCGCTCGTCGGCGGTGGTGGCGCGGATGATCGCCACCTGCGGTACGATCGAGCGGAAATAGAGCCATTCGTCGCCGTCGAACTGCTGCACCGAAACGATCGGCTCGCTGGCGGCAGCATTCATCGCGCAACCCTGGTGGCGTGGGTCGGCAAAGGTGTCGAGCCCGACCTTGGTCAGCACGCCGGGGCGCTTGGCGGCGGCTTCGCGGTGCATGTCGAACAGGATGCCGGACGGCACGTTGTAGGCGGCGACCGTATTGTCGCCAATCATCTTCCAGATCTGCGGTGGCTCGGAAGAGGACGGCCCGGATGGATAGGAGCCGCACAAAGTGCGCTTCAACAGGCCGGGCTTGGCTAAGTGGTCGATCCCCTTGATGCCGTACATGTCACCGGCGGCGATCGGGTGCAGCGTCGTGATGTCCTTGGGATGGCCTTCGGCGTCGAAGCGCTCGCCGATAGCGGCAAGCACCGCATCCGGGCAGCCGAGGCCGCTCGATGACGACACCGAAACGGTCATGCCATCCCTGATCAGGCCGGCGGCCTCAGTCGCGGAGACGAGCTTGCTCATGCTGCGCTCCCGAGCTTCGGGTCGATGGCAACGGCCTTGCCGGACCTGGCCGACTGCAATGCCGCTTCGGCTGATGTCAGCGACCAGACGCCGTCCTCGCCGGTAGCGGAAGGCTGGCCCTCGCCGCGGATCGCCGCGTGGAATTGGCGCAGCGAACGGGCATAGAGGTCTTCGCGCTCGAAGCTCAATTCCTGCTCGCCCTTTGCCGTTCGCAGCAAGACCGTGCCGATCGGCTTCTGCGTCATTACATCCCTGGCGATCAGCGAGCCTTCGCTGCCATGCACCTCGAAACCGGTGCCGGCGAATTTGGTGGTGAAGCCCTCATGCGATTGGGCAATGACTCCCGATGCGAAGCGCCAGAGGCACATGGCGCCGTCTTCCAGCCCGCCGGCGGCCATGCCGGCCGATTGGGTAAATGCCGAGATCTCGACCGGATCCTCGCCGAGCACGAAGCGCAGCGTATCGGCATCGTGCACGGTGATGTCGAGCACCACGCCGCCGCCGGCGTGCGGCCTGGTGATGCGCCAGCCCTGCAGGTTTTCCGGCAGATAGACAGAGTGGAAGACGCGCGCCGCGATCGGCCTGCCGATGCGGCCGGCAGCGATCGCTTCGCGCATCGCCCGATGCGAGCCGGCATTGCGCAGATGGTGGTTGGTGCCGAGCACGACGCCGGCGGCCCTAGCCGCCGCGACCATCTTGCGGGCGTCGGCGCTGGTCAGCGCCAATGGCTTTTCGCAAAGCACATGCTTTCCCGCCTCGATGGCGGCGAGTGCCTGTTCGAGATGCAATTCGTTGGTGGTCGAGATGTAGACGGCGTCGATATCGGATTTGAGCAGGGCGTCGAGCGTCGAGACCGCCGCCGGAATGCGGTTTTCACTGGCGTAGGTGGCGGCGCGCTTCGGGCTGGAGCTCATCACCGCGGCGATTTCGCCGTCCGGCTGCGCGCGGATGGCGCCGATCATGAACTGTCTTGCGATCGTGCTGGCGCCGATCAGCCCCCAACTGACGGTCATGCAGCGTCTCCTATTCCTGCGCAGCCATGCTCCTTGCGATCGGGGCCGCAGCTTTCCCTGACCACCAGGTTGACGGCGCCGATATGATCCTCGGCGCGCGTGGTGCGCGATTGGATCATCTTCAGCACGACATGGGCGGCGCGCTCGCCGAGGCCGGCGGTGTTCACCGCGACGCTGGTCAGCGCCGGCATATAGTGCTCGGCCTCGGCCACGTCGTCGAAGCCGACAACGGCAAAGTCCGCGCCGGGCTCCAGGCCGCGCTTGCGCAGCGCCAGCAAGACGCCGAAGGCGACCGCATCGTTGAAGCAAAGGGCTGCAGTCGGCGGCGCGGCCATGGCAAGCGCGGTTTCCAGGCAGGCAATGCCGCCCTTGCGGCTGGTTTCGCCCTCGAAGACCAGCCTGTCGGCCGGTGCGATGCCGAGCGCTTCGCAGGCCTCGCGAAAGCCGCCCAGCCGCTCGTGATAGACGACAAGGTCGGATGAGCCGCCGAAGAAGGCCAGCCGGCGATGGCCCTTGCCGATCAGATGCGCGGTGGCAAGATAGGCGCCGCGATGATTGTCGGGCGTGATCACCGGGATACGGCTTTCGGGAAGTCGGCGCATGACGAAGACGACCGGAACGCCTGCGGTCTCAACGCGACGGAACGCGCCAGGCGTGGTGCCGCGCGCCGGCGACACGACGAGCCCGGCGACACCCTGCTCCATCAGCGATTTCAAAACCTCTTCCTGGCGCACCGGGTTTTCAGCCGTATTGGCGATGAAAGGCACGACGCCGGCCGACTGGAAGACGCGTTCCATGCCGACCGCCAGTTCGGCGAAAAACGGATTGGTGAGATCGTTGATGACCATGCCGATGACGTTGGAATGGGCCTTGCGCAGATTGGCGGCGCCGCGGTTGTAGACATAGCCGACATCCTCGATCGCCTTGCGCACCTTGAGCGCAGTTTCAGGCCGGATCAGCCCGCTGCCTTGCAGCACCAGCGATACCGTCGATTTGGACACACCCGCCTCACGGGCAATGTCGAGTATCGTTGCCTTGGCCCGGCTGGCCATCTAGATATGTCCTCCCGCTTGGTTTCTTGCGCGATTTATTGGAACGATCTAATCCCTGTGGGGCATTTGAGTCAATCGCGTTTTTGCGAACTCGAGAAAAATGCGGCTCAGTGGGCCCAATCCTCCCGCAGCTAGGACCTTCACCTGCCGCAGTGCAGCAATTTTGCGTTGCGCGAGGCAAGGGGCAAAGCATCTTGATTTATTGGAACGTTCCATTTATTAGGCGTTCGGAAGGGAGAGAGTCATGGACATCACCTTGCCCGGGGAAGGCGGCAGCCGCATCCTCTACCGGCTTGCCGGCCAGCCGGTGCAGCCTGTGGCCGGCGCGCGGTTTTCGCGTATCGCCTACGCCGCAGCCCATGTCGTCGCCGATCCCTTCGCCATGACCGATCCGTGGTCGAGGCCCGTGGTCGACTGGGACAAGACGATGGCGTTTCGCCGTCACCTTTGGCGGCTCGGCTTTCGCGTCGCGGAGGCGATGGACACCTCGCAGCGCGGCATGGGTTTCGATTGGGCAAATGCCAGGGAATTGATCCGCCGCTCCATTATCGAGGCTCGAAGCGTCGAGGGGGCCGATCTTGCGTCGGGCGCCGGCACCGATCATCTGGCGCCGGGTGCCGCCAGCACGCTCGACGATGTCATTGCGGCCTATGAAGAGCAGCTCGGCTTCATTGAAACGCTTGGCGGCAAGGCGATCATGATGGCCAGCCGCGCGCTGGCGGCGATCGCCAAAGGCCCCGACGACTATGTCAGCGTCTATGACCGCATCCTGTCCCAGGCATCCGGCAAGGTGATCCTGCACTGGCTGGGCGACATGTTCGACCCGGCGCTGAAAGGCTACTGGGGCAGCAGCGATTTCGAAACCGCGCTGGAGACGGTGGTCGCGATCATCGAACGCCATGCGGGCAAGGTCGAAGGCATAAAGATATCGCTGCTCGATGCCGGCAAGGAGATCGCGCTCAGGGAGCGGCTGCCTGAAGGCGTGGTGATGTTCACCGGCGACGACTTCAACTACCCCGAGCTGATCGCCGGCGACGGCGACAGACATTCGCACGCGCTGCTCGGCATTTTCGATGCCATTGCGCCGGTCGCCAATGCGGCACTGGCAAAGCTGGCCGACGGCGACCGCGCCGGCTATGACACGCTGATGGCCCCGACAGTGCCGCTGTCGCGCAAGATCTTCGAGGCGCCGACCGAGTACTACAAGGCCGGCATCGTCTTCATGGCTTGGCTGAACGGCCACCAGGAGCATTTTTCGATGATCGGCGGCATGCAATCGGCGCGCGGCATCCGTCACTATGCCGATGTCTTTCGCCTTGCCGACCAGGCGGGGTTGCTGGCCGACCCCGAGCTCGCGATTGCCAGAATGACAAGCCTCTGCGCGGTAGCGGGCGTTTGATGGCAAGACGCTACAGCGTCCGGTCCAACGCTTGGTCCGGTTGCTTTGCGATTTGCCTTGTCTGGGCAAATCTGTATGCGGTATGCCTCCAGCAACAGAGAAGCCGATCCGGCGCTCCGCCGGCCAACCGGCAAAGCTGCCGTTCTGCATTGGGGTAAGCCGATGACCTTCGACCTTCAGGGCAAGCGCGTTTTCGCGGCCGGACATCGCGGTATGGTCGGCTCGGCCATCCTGCGCAGATTGGCCGACGAGGATTGCGAGCTCATGACCGCCTCGCGCGCCGAGCTCGATCTTCTCGACCAGGCCGGCGTACGGCGCTGGATGGCCGACCGCAAGCCGGATGCGGTGGTGATGGCGGCGGCCAAGGTCGGCGGTATCCTGGCCAACGACAGGCTTCCCGTCGATTTTCTGCAGGACAATCTCGTCATGCAGAACAATGTCATCGACAGCGCCTTCCGCAACGAGGTGCAGAAGCTGCTGTTTCTCGGTTCGTCCTGCATCTATCCCAAATTCGCGGCGCAGCCGATCTCCGAGGATGCCTTGCTGACCGGGCCGCTCGAACCCACCAACGAATGGTATGCGATTGCCAAGATCGCCGGGCTGAAACTGTGCCAGGCCTATCGGCGCCAATACGGCGTCGACTACATCTCGGCGATGCCGACCAATCTCTACGGTCCGGGCGACAATTTCGACCTCAATTCCAGCCATGTCGTGCCGGCTCTGATGCGCAAGGCGCACGAGGCCAGGCGCGCCGGCCGCAAGAGCCTGGAGGTGTGGGGATCGGGCACGCCGATGCGCGAATTCCTGCATGTCGACGACGCCGCCGACGCGCTGGTCTGGTTATTGAAGAATTATTCGGGCGACAGCCACATCAATGTCGGCTCTGGGGAAGACATCACCATTGCCGACCTTGCCCGCACCATCGTGTCGGTCGCCGGCGCCGATGCCGCGATCACGTTCGATGCGACGAAGCCGGATGGCACGCCGCGCAAGCTGATGGACGTGTCGCGCCTGTTCGCCACCGGCTGGCGCCCGCGCTATTCGCTGCGCAGCGGCTTGGAACAGACCTACGCCTGGTTTCTGGAGCACGTCGAGGCCGGTGATCTCCGCCTCGGAGCAGCCTGAGGCTGCTATTGGCGGGCTCGGCGTCAGGACCGGATGAGGGCGAGAACGCCAGCCGGTGAAAATACCGGTGGCAATTGAGGGATTGTCTGGATGGTGGGCGTGACAGGGATTGAACCTGTGACCCCTGCAATGTCAATGCAGTGCTCTCCCGCTGAGCTACACGCCCATCCGAAGCCGCGCATACACCATTTTTGGTTCGGCACGTCAATAGCGGGAAAAGGGAAAGAATGGCTGGCTTGCCCTCTTTGTTTTGACGCAATTCCGGACGGAAAACCGCTTCACACTTTTCCTGGAATTGCTCTAGTCGGTCAAGACGCGACAAAAGGCGCGTCAGGCGGCCTGCAGCATCTTTTCAACTTCGTTGACGAGGTCGCGCAGGTGGAACGGCTTCGATAGCACTTTGGCGTCTTTCGGCGCCTTGGAATCAGGGTTCAGGGCGACGGCGGCGAAGCCGGTGATGAACATCACCTTTAGGTCGGGATCGATCTCCGTGGCGCGGCGGGCGAGCTCGATACCATCCATCTCCGGCATGACGATGTCGGTCAAAAGCAGCGAAAAGGGTTCCTCGCGCAGCCGCTCATAGGCGCTGGCACCATTGTCGAAATCGCTGACCTGATAGCCGGCGCGCTCCAGCGCCTTGACGAGGAACCGGCGCATGTCGTCGTCGTCTTCCGCCAGCAGAATGCGTGCCATCTTGTCCCGTCCGAATCACCCAACCGACAATGCCGTGAGGCAAGCCCGTTAACCATGCTGTATATGAGGAGGTGACGGTAAACATCAAGTGAACGTTGGCCGCACAATCCTGATTTGGCCGGCGCTTCGGCGGCTGGACATGCGGGCGGCGAGGTGGCACTTTCCTATCATGATGCATTGGTATTTCCAGGTTCGTTCAAATTGAAAACGGCAGCCGAGGATTTTTCGGTCGTTCCACCCTTCGAAATCCGATCGGGCGCCGAACAGCGCGTTCCCTTCCTCTTCAACTCGCCGCATAGCGGCCGCTATTATCCGGACCGTTTCATGGCCATGGCCAAGCTGGACCGCAACGCCATCCGCCGCTCCGAGGACTGCTACGTCGAGGAATTGTTCGGCGGCGCCGTCGCGCTCGGGGCGCCGCTGCTGGCGGCAAACTTCCCGCGCGCCTATCTCGACGTCAACCGGGAGCCGTGGGAACTCGATCCGCGTATGTTCGCCGAACCGGTGCCGTCATTCTGCAACATCCGATCGGCGCGGGTGGCCGGCGGGCTCGGCACCGTGCCCAAGCTGGTAGGCGAGGGGCTCGACATCTATTCCGGCCGCTTGCCGCTGGCGGAAGCCGTGGCGCGCATCGAAGCGGTCTACAAGCCCTATCACGAGGCGCTGAAGCGGCTCTTGACCAGAACCCATGCGCGCTTCGGCTACGCCGTGCTGATTGATTGCCACTCGATGCCGGCAAGCATAAGGGTCGGCGACAGCGGATTGCGGCCGGATTTCATCGTCGGTGATCGTTTCGGCATCTCGGCCGCGGCGGCGTTGACCGAGACGGCGATCGGCCTGCTCACCGGCATGGGCTACAGTGTCGCCCACAACAAGCCCTATGCCGGAGGTTTCATCACGGAGCATTATGGCCGCCCCGTGCGCCACCTGCATGCGCTGCAGATCGAGGTCAATCGCGGGCTCTACATGAATGAGCGGACGTTCCAGAGATCAGCTGGTTTCGACGCCCTGGCCGACGATCTGGCGCGGTTTTCGGCTGAACTGATGGCGATGCCCGACCATAATTTCATGGATCTGCCGCTGGCCGCCGAATAGCCGCGGAATTGCGGTACTCGCCGCTCATGCGGCGGCGTAAAAAAAGACCGCATCGTTTGCACGACACGGTCGAAGTCTAGGGAGGAAACGCCCAAGGAGGGCATGGACAGGAACCCTGTCCGAGAACAAACGTATTGTGCGCTGCACAAATGTCAAGGCGCGTTCCGGCTTTTTAATTCACTGTGAAGTGGAAATTGCATTTCCACGACGACTGCGTTGCATTCGAGCAACAGTTGGCACTGTGCGAAAGGCTCCGAACGCCCTTGTTTCGGCATAAATCCGTAGGCAAACCGGCATCTCAAACATGCTGAAGCGGGAGAATCAGTTGGACATCAGCATCGAGTTCATGCGGCGCATTGCGCGTGCCGCCGCAGCCGAGACCTTGCCGCGCTTCCGCAATCAGGGCGCGGTCACCAACAAGGAGCGCGGCAGCTTCGACCCAGTCACCGAGGCCGACCGCGAGGCCGAGCGCGCCATCCGGGCGGTGATCAGCGCGCAATACCCCGATCACGGCATCCTCGGCGAGGAGCATGGCAGCGAAAACATCTCCAGCCGGCATGTCTGGGTGATCGATCCGATCGACGGCACACGCGCCTTCATTTCCGGCCTGCCGGTGTGGGGAACACTGGTCGGGCTGACGGTCGGCGGCGATGCCGTCGCCGGCATGATGTCGCAGCCCTTCACCGGCGAGCTATTCTACGCCAACGCTTCCGGCTCGCATTATGAAGGTCCCGGTGGCCCGCGAAAACTCACGACGCGCAAGACGACGAATCTCGGCGAGGCGACGCTTTTCACCACCACGCCGGCGCTGTTCAAGGGAGACGCCCGCCTGCGCTACGACCTGTTCGAACAACAGGTCCAGCTCGCCCGCTACGGCACCGACTGCTATGCCTTCGCCATGGTGGCGGCAGGCAGCGTCGATATCGTCGCCGATCCCGGATTGAAGCCGTACGACATCGTCGCGCTGATCCCGATCATCGAGAAGGCAGGCGGCGTCGTCACCACTTTCGAGGGCGGACCGGCGGAAAAGGGCGGCGACATCCTGGCGGCGGCGACACCGGAGCTGCACGCGGCGGCGATGGCGGCGCTGCGTGGCTGAAGCCGGATAAGGCATGCGGCTCAGGCGTCACCGGTTCCGGGGATGAAGGCATCGAATGCCGCAAGCAACTGCTCGCGATAGAGGTCGGCTTCCTGCAGGATCTCATGGCGGGCGCCGTCGATCATCACTAGCGAGCCGACGCGCAGACGTCTCGCATAGGCTTCGACTGCCCTGGTCGAGACGACCTGGTCGGCGCCGGCGGCGATCATCAGCAAGGGCACCTGGATCTTGGCCATGAAATCCGGGTCGCTGACGATCAAGGACGCCTCGGTGGCCGCCTTCAGCCAGCGGATCGTCGGTCCGCCCAGCGCCAGTTGCGGATAGGTTTCGTAGATCAGCGTGTTGCGCCGGTAGCGTTCCGGGTCGCTGGTCAGCTTGTTCATGGCGAAGGGCACCGATTCCTTCGGTCGCGGGCCCCATGCGGCATAGAGCCGGCCAAGGCCGAGAAGGCAGAACAGCGAACAGGTGCGGCGAACGGTTTTTGCCGAAACCGGCAGGTCCGGCACGGTGAAGAACGGTGCGATCAGCACCATGCGGCGCACGCGGTTCGCCATCGAGGGCGCGGCGAGCAGCGCAATCAGCGCGCCGGCCGAGTGGGCCAGTATGTAATAGGGTCCTCGACAGTCGGGCAGCACGATCTCTTCGAAGAACTGCTCCAGATCTCCGGTATAGTGGAAGAAGCTGCTGACATAGCCGCGCTGTCGGTCGCCGATCAGCCGGTCGGAAGCGCCCTGGCCGCGCCAGTCGAGGGTTGCCACGCCAAAACCCCGGTCGGCAAGGTTGCGAACGGTCTCGAAATACTTCTCGATGCACTCGTTGCGGCCGGTCAGGACGACCACCGTGCCCTTCATCGGGCGGGCAACCGCGGCAAACAGCCCATAGCGGATCTTCTTGCCGTCGCGCGTGGTGAAGAAGCCGCCGGCTGCGTTTTCCGGCAGCGGATTGCCCGGAGTTTCGTGGAAGACGGGGGTCTGGTGGGAAAGATCGGTCATACGGTGTTTAGTTGGGGTCGGTGCCGGCGTGGGCGCAAGTCAGGCATAAACGCCCATGCGCCAAAAGCAACGGAATTCGGGACGACGGGGAGGTCGACCGAGGCAGCGAACAAGTAAGGCCGGAAGCAGCCTTGGGCGTGCTTCCGGCCTCTGTCGACCCGGGAGGAAGGGACGTTACACCCGGTTCGGCCTCGGAGCGTCGCTTTTCCGGCGACCTGTTCGTGATCTCGAGAACAGTTTTAATGCCGCCTGGGTGAACGCTCGCCGTCGCCACGGTTCATCTGGCGTTCATCGGCATCGGGACACGCGCCGGGACCGGTCCCGTTCGGACGCGGGAAAATCTTGAAATGCCGGGGTCCGCTTCCCAAATTTGTTGTGCGGCCGCCAATGTCGGGGCCGCTGGCCCATCCGGAACGCCGTCACGGGTTTCGCACCGGCCATACGCAACCTTGTTGCTCAACAGGAGAACACACCATGCGTCACGTTGATTTTTCCCCGCTTTACCGTTCGACCGTCGGTTTCGACCGGCTGTTCACTATGCTCGATTCGCTTGCGCAGCCGGAAGGCCAGACCTACCCGCCTTATAACATCGAGCGCACGGGCGAGGACGCCTATCGCATCTCGATGGCTGTGGCCGGCTTTTCGGAAGATGAGATTTCGATCGAAGCTCACCGCAATGTGCTGACCGTCAAGGGTGAGCGCAAGGAGGAAGGCAATGGCGAAGGCTCCGAACTGCTCTATCGCGGTATCGCCAGCCGAGCCTTCGAGCGCCGCTTCCAGCTTGCCGATCACGTCGAGGTCGTCGGCGCCGCGCTGAAGAACGGCCTGCTCTTCGTCGATCTCAAGCGCAACATCCCCGAAGAGCTGAAGCCGCGCAAGATCGCGATCACCTCGGCTCCGGCCAAGGCCAAGCAGATCGAGGCCAAGACTGCCGCGTAAGCTAGGCAGCTAAATTCTCCCGGGAGGCCAACTCCCGGGGAAAAAGGGGCGGTGCAGTAATGCGCCGCTCTTTTTTGCTGGTGGGTAAGGCCTACTATCCGGCGAGCAGGTAGCCGAAACGGTCGACCTCGTCGGGCGTGGTCGCGAAGCTGGTGACGAAGCGATAGAGCGCTTCGTACTCGCCGATGTGGCCGTCGTAGCCGAGCGGCCTGCGCCAGTCGTGGAAGGCCGCGCCTGCCGCTTGCATTCGTTCGGCCTCGGCCTTTTTCATCACCGCGAAAACCTCGTTCGCCTGCGGCAGCCAAGCCAGCCTGGCCGAAGGGGAATCTTCTATCGCCGCGGCAAGCCGTGCCGCCATCGCATTGGCGTGCCGTGCCGTGTCGAGCCATAGCCCACCCCTGAAATAAGCATCGAATTGCGCGGCGATGAAGCGCGATTTCGAGAACAGCTGGGCCGCGCGCTTGCGCAAAAACGCCAATTCCTTGGCTCGCTCGAGGTCGAACAGCACGATCGCCTCGGCGCACCAACAGCCATTCTTGGTACCGCCGAAGGAGAGGATGTCGACGCCGTGCTTCCAGGTCATTTCGGCCGGCGTCGTTTCCAGCGCGACGAGCGCATTGGCAAAGCGGGCCCCGTCCATGTGTAGCGGCAATCCGTGCTGCTTTGCGATCGCCGAAATCCTGGCGATTTCGTTCAGCGTGTAGACGGTGCCGACCTCGGTCGACTGCGTGATCGAAACCGCCATCGGCCGCCCGGAATGGACGTTTTCTGGTGCGAAACGGTCCACCGCCCGTTCCAGATTGCCGGCATCGATTTTGCCGAGTGCGCCTTCGACTGTGTAAAGCCGCGAACCGCCGGTGAAATATTCCGGTGCACCGCATTCGTCCTCGATGACGTGCGATTCGCGATGGCAGAAGGAAATGCCGCCGGGCTTGTTATAGGCAGTCAGTGACAGCGAATTGGCAGCGGTGCCGGTGGCGACGAAAAACACCGCGACCTCGCACTCGAAGATTTCGTTGAAGCGCTGGTAAACTGCCTCGTCGAGGACGCCATCGCCATAGGCGGTGGAGAAGCCATCGGCATGGGCCGAGAGGCCGGCAGCAATACGGGGATGGGCGCCTGCCCAATTGTCGGAAGCGAAAATCATGCGTCTGCCTATGCTGGGGAAATCGGTGCGAGCTTGGCCGCTTTCGCATGCCGGCCGCAAGTGACAGATGCCGAAAATCCGCTAAAGCCAGCGAAAGCCTGACCGCAGATGCAGCGACGGAAGGTTACGCTGATACCGCGTGCCGCGCAATTTTCTGTCGCCAAAGCCCCAAGAATTTTGTGAATCGGTCTTGTGTGCTTCCAAAATTTCTGTCATAAAAATTTAGGACAGTAGTGCTGTCTTATTTTGTCGCACAAAACTGGCCGCATTGGGCATATGATAGCGCCTCTGCGGCCATTGCCGCGAGCGACAGCTAGACAGCCTGGCTGCGGCCTGTACGAATACCATATGCGAACCATGCGGAAAGCCGCACGGTCGGCAAGAATTTCGCAAGACGTGCCGCAAGATTGAAAGGGGAGCCCCGCGCTTCCCGACGGAAACCAGCGCCCGAAGGGGACGGAACGGAGGACAGGACGATGACGGACATGACGCCATCTGCGACGAAGGCCGCGCAGACGAAAGCGGCAGCCGTCAAGAATCTGTCCCTGACCAATATTGGGCGAACCAGTACCGGCTACGCCGCGCACGGTCTCTACGATCCGCGCAACGAGCATGATGCCTGCGGCGTCGGCTTTATCGTCAACATGAAGGGCGTAAAGTCACACCAGATCGTCGAGGACGGCCTTGCCGTGCTCGAAAACCTGACGCACCGCGGCGCCGTCGGCGCCGATCCGCTGATGGGCGACGGCGCGGGCGTGCTGGTGCAACTGCCGGACCGCTTCTTCCGCGATGAGATGGCCAAGCAAGGGGTCGAATTGCCGAAGCCCGGCCATTATGCCGTCGGCCACGTGTTCATGCCGCGCGACCCGGAGTTGCAGGCGCATATCGAGGGCATCATCGCCGAGGTGGCGCAACTCGAGGGCCAACCGCTGCTCGGCTTTCGCGACGTGCCGGTCGACAATTCGTCGCTATCCAAGGCGCCCGACATCGCCGCTTCCGAGCCGGTGCACCGGCAGGTGTTCCTGGGCCGCGGCGCCGAGATCGAGAACGACGACGATTACGAGCGGCGGCTGTACATCCTGCGCAAGGTCATTTCCGGCCGCATCCACGAGGAGACCAAAGGCGTCGACAACGGCTTCTATGTCGTCTCGATGTCGTCGCGGACCATCGTCTACAAGGGCATGTTCCTGGCCTATCAGGTCGGCGCCTACTACAAGGACCTCACCGACCCGCGTTTCGAGACGGCGCTGATCCTGGTCCACCAGCGCTTCTCGACCAACACGTTCCCGTCCTGGAAGCTGGCGCATCCCTACCGCATGGTCGCCCACAATGGCGAGATCAACACGCTGCGCGGCAACGTCAACTGGATGGCGGCGCGGCAGGCCTCGGTCGATTCCGAACTGTTCGGCAACGACATCTCAAAGCTTTGGCCGATCTCTTATGAAGGGCAGTCGGACACCGCCTGCTTCGACAATGCGCTCGAATTCCTGACGCAGGGCGGCTATTCGCTCGCCCATGCCATGATGATGCTGATCCCGGAAGCATGGGCCGGCAACAAGCTGATGGGTCAGGACCGCAAGGCCTTCTACGAGTATCACGCAGCGCTGATGGAGCCGTGGGACGGGCCGGCGGCGGTGGCCTTCACCGACGGCCGCCAGATCGGCGCCACGCTCGACCGCAACGGGCTGCGGCCGGCGCGCTACATCGTCACCGATGACGACCGCGTCATCATGGCCTCGGAAGCCGGCGTGCTGCCGGTGCCGGAGGAAAGGATCGTCAAGAAGTGGCGGCTGCAGCCCGGCCGCATGCTGCTGATCGACCTGGACAAGGGGCGCATCGTTTCCGACGAGGAGATCAAGTCGGAGATCGCGACCAGGCACCCCTACAAGAGCTGGCTCGCCAACACCCAACTCATCCTCGAGGATCTGAACCCGGTCGAGCCGCGCGCCCTGCGCAGGGATGTCTCGCTGCTCGACCGCCAGCAGGCGTTCGGCTACACCCAGGAGGATACCAAGCTGTTGATGTCGCCGATGGCGACCACCGGCCAGGAAGCGGTCGGCTCGATGGGCACCGACACGCCGATTTCGGCAATGTCGGACAGATCGAAGCTGCTCTACACCTATTTCAAGCAGAACTTCGCACAGGTCACCAATCCGCCGATCGACCCGATCCGCGAGGAGCTGGTGATGAGCCTGGTGTCCTTCATCGGGCCGCGGCCCAACATCTTCGATCTAGTCGGCAGTTCGCGCCGCAAGCGGCTCGAAGTGCGCCAGCCGATCCTGACCAATGGCGATCTGGAGAAGCTGCGCTCCGTCGGCCATACCGAAGACCGTTTCGACACCAAGACGATCGACATCACCTATGCTTCCAATGAAGGCGCGGCCGGCATGCAGGGCGCCATAGACCGGCTGTGCGAGCGCGCCGAGGCGGCGGTCGCCGGCGGCTACAACATCATCATCCTATCGGACCGTCAGCTTGGGCCGGACCGCATCGCCATCCCGGCATTGCTGGCAACGGCCGCCGTGCACCATCATTTGATCCGCAAGGGGTTGCGCACCTCGGTTGGGCTCGTCGTCGAATCCGGCGAGCCCCGCGAGGTGCACCATTTCTGCTGCCTCGCCGGCTACGGCGCCGAGGCGATCAACCCCTATCTCGCTTTCGACACGCTGCTCGACATGCACAAGCGTGGCGAGTTGCCGGCGGAGGTCGACGCTTACGAAGTCGTCTCCCGCTACATCAAGTCGATCGGCAAAGGCATCCTCAAGGTGATGTCCAAGATGGGCATCTCCACCTACCAGTCCTATTGCGGTGCGCAGATCTTCGATGCCATCGGGCTCAAGTCGGACTTCGTGCAGAAGTACTTCACCGGCACGGCGACGCTGATCGAAGGCGTCGGGCTGGACGAGATCGCCGCCGAAACGGTCAGCCGCCACACCGACGGCTTCGGCAGCGACCCGGTGCTGCGCAACAGCCTCGAGGTCGGCGGCGAATACATGTTCCGCATGCGCGGCGAGGCCCATATCTGGTCGCCGGACGCGGTGGCGACCTTGCAGCATGCCGTGCGCCAAGGTTCGTGGGAGACGTTCAAGGACTATTCCGCCCAGATCGACAGCGAGACGGCACAGGCGCAGACCATTCGCGGCCTGTTCAAGATCAAGCTTGCGCAAGAGACCGGGCGCAAGAAGGTCAAGCTCGACGAGGTGATGCCGGCCGCCGATGTCGTCAAGCGCTTCTCGACCGGGGCGATGTCCTTCGGTTCGATCTCCAGGGAGGCGCACACGACGCTGGCGCGCGCCATGAACGCCATCGGCGGCAAGTCGAACACCGGCGAGGGCGGCGAAGAGGCCGACCGCTATCTGCCACTGCCGGGCGGCGGTAAGAACCCCGAACGCTCGGCGATCAAGCAGGTCGCCTCGGGACGCTTTGGCGTCACGGCGGAATATCTGGTCAATTCCGACATGATGCAGATCAAGGTCGCGCAAGGGGCGAAGCCCGGCGAGGGCGGCCAGCTGCCGGGCCACAAGGTCGATGCGACCATAGCCAAGGTCAGGCATTCGACGCCGGGTGTCGGCCTGATCTCGCCGCCGCCGCATCATGACATCTATTCGATCGAGGATCTGGCGCAGCTCATCTACGATCTGAAGAACGTCAATCCGGCGGCCGACGTATCGGTCAAGCTGGTCTCGGAAGTCGGCGTCGGCACGGTTGCGGCCGGCGTCGCCAAGGCGCGTGCCGACCACATCACCATATCAGGTTATGACGGCGGCACCGGCGCCTCGCCGCTGACCTCGCTCAAGCATGCCGGCAGCCCGTGGGAGATGGGCCTTGCCGAGACGCACCAGACGCTGGTGCTCAACGGCCTAAGGTCGCGCGTCGCGCTGCAGGTCGATGGCGGCCTGCGCACCGGGCGTGACGTCGTCATCGGCGCACTGCTCGGCGCCGACGAGTTCGGCTTCTCTACCGCGCCGTTGATCGCGGCCGGCTGCATCATGATGCGCAAGTGCCATCTCAACACCTGCCCGGTCGGCGTCGCGACACAGGACCCGGTGCTGCGCAAGCGCTTCAAGGGCACGCCCGAGCACGTCATCAACTTCTTCTTCTATGTGGCGGAAGAGGTGCGGGCGCTGCTTGCCGAGATGGGCTACACCCATCTCGACCAGATCATCGGCGACACCGACCTTCTGGAAAAGCGCGAGCTGATCCAGCACTGGAAGGCGCGCGGGCTCGACTTCAGCAAGATGTTCTACAAGCCCGATGCACTGCACGAGGCGACGCACTGGACCGAGCGGCAGAAGCATCCGATCGAGGACGTGCTAGACCGCAAGCTGATCGAACTGGCCAAGCCGGCGCTCGAAGCCAGGCAGCCGGTCAGCATCGAACTGCCGATCCGCAACGTCGACCGTTCGACGGGCGCCATGCTGTCGGGCGAGGTGGCAAAGCGCTTCAGGCACAAGGGTCTGCGCGAGGACACGATCTCGGTCAAGCTCACCGGCACGGCCGGCCAGTCCTTTGGCGCTTTCCTGGCGCGCGGCGTCTCGTTCGAACTGGTGGGCGCTGCCAACGACTATGTCGGCAAGGGCCTGTCGGGCGGCCGTATCGTCATCCGTCCGCCGGAGAACACGAAAATCGTTGCTGCCGAGTCCATTATTGTCGGCAATACCGTGCTCTATGGCGCAACCGAGGGCGAGGCCTATTTCTGCGGCGTTGCCGGCGAGCGTTTTGCCGTGCGCAATTCGGGTGTCGCCGCCGTCGTTGAAGGTGTCGGCGACCATGGTTGCGAATACATGACCGGCGGTATCGTCGTCGTCATCGGCCAGACCGGCCGCAACTTCGCCGCCGGCATGTCGGGCGGCGTCGCCTATGTGCTCGACGAGGCGGGCGATTTCGCCGAACGCTGCAACATGGCGATGGTCGAGCTGGAGCCGGTTCCGGAAGAGGACGATCTGATGGAAAAGCTGCTCCACCATGGCGGCGATCTCGACCACAAGGGCCGTGTTGACGTATCCGGCGATATGACCAGCCACGACGAGGAGCGGCTTTATCAGCTGATCTCCAACCACGTCCACTACACGGGTTCGGTACGAGGTCGCGAAATCCTCGATGACTGGGCGACTTTTCGGCCGAAATTCCGGAAGATCATGCCGGTCGAATACCGCCGCGCGCTGATCGAGATGGAACGTATGCGCATGAACGTGGCGGCGGAATAGTTTTGGAAATTGCCGGGATGCCATGCGTCCCGGCAACCATCTTCATCAACAATCCTGACCTCGGACTGAAGGTTGCCACGGCTGCCTTATGGGGTTAACGGGTGCGTCGCCAGGCGTGCCTTCCGGACAGCAGGGACTGGACTATGGGCAAGGTAACAGGGTTTCTCGAGATCGACCGGCAGGTGCACAAGTACCAGCCGGCTTCCGACCGCATCCGGCATTTCCGCGAGTTCACGCTGCCGATGTCGGACAAGGAGGTCGAGAAACAGGCCGCGCGCTGCATGGATTGCGGCATTCCGTATTGCCATGGGCCGACCGGCTGCCCGATCCACAACCAGATCCCGGACTGGAACGACCTCGTCTACAATGGCGACTGGGAAAACGCGATCCGCAACCTGCATTCGACCAACAATTTTCCGGAATTCACCGGCCGTATCTGTCCCGCACCTTGCGAGGAAGCCTGCACGCTGAATCTTGAGGACATTCCGGTCGCCATCAAGACGATCGAGCAGGCGATTGCCGACAAAGCCTATGAAACCGGCCATATCCGGCCCTATCCGCCGGAACGGAAGACCGGCAAGCGCGTCGCGATCATCGGCTCGGGGCCGGCGGGAATGGCGGCTGCCCAGCAACTCGGCCGCGCCGGCCATGACGTTCACGTCTATGAGCGCGAGAGCCGGCCGGGCGGGCTGATGCGCTACGGCATCCCCGACTTCAAGATCGAGAAGCATTATATCGACCGGCGCATCGAGCAGATGCAGGGCGAGGGTGTCAGCTTCCATTGCGGCGTCAATGTCGGCGTCGACAAGCCGGTCGCCGAACTGCTCGCCGAACATGATGCTGTGCTCTATTGCGGCGGTTCCGAAACACCGCGTCCGGCCAACATCCCGGGTGACGATCTCGACGGCGTGCACGACGCGATGCCGTATCTGGTTCAGCAGAACAAGCGTATCGGCGGCGAGCCGATCCAGTCGGTGGCATGGCCGTCGCGCCCGATAGTCGCCGGCGGCCAGCATGTCGTCGTGGTCGGCGGCGGCGACACTGCCTCCGACTGCGTCGGCACTGCCTTCCGCCAGGGCGCGGTGCGCGTCACCCAGCTCGACATCCGGCCGCAGCCGCCGGAAAAGGAAGACAAGCTGTCGGTCTGGCCCTACTGGGCGACCAAGATGCGCACCTCGTCCTCGCAGGCCGAAGGCGCCGAGCGCGAATTCCAGGTGGCGACACTTGAATTCATCGGCGAGGACGGCCAGCTGACCGGGGTCAAATGCTGTGAGGTCGACGAAAAGCGCAAGCCAATCGCCGGCACGGAATTCGTCATCCGCGCCGATCTCGCGTTCATCGCCATCGGCTTTGCCGGGCCAGCCGCTCGCGGGCCGGTGTCGGAACTCGAGGGGCAGATGAAGATCGTCACCGACAGCCGCCGTTCGAAAAACGTCGAGGCCAATGACCGCGACTACAGGACCAGCCTCGAAAGGCTCTATGCGGCGGGCGACGTGCGGCGCGGCCAGTCGCTGGTCGTCTGGGCGATCCGCGAGGGCCGCCAGGCGGCGCGCGCCATCGACGAGGCGCTGATGGGATCGAGCGTGCTGCCGCGCTGAGTCCGTTCCGAAGAGGTTCTGGTTACTGCCGGATCGCTGTCGTCGTGTCGGATGCGGCCGCCGTCGCAGGCGGTGTCTTGGGCGGCCACGAGAAATCGTCGGCGCGGCCCGGCGAGGCGTCGGGCGCCTTGCCCTCGACGATCAGCCTTTCGCCCGGCAAATTCTTGTCAGCTTTTGCCGGCGAGGCGGCGCCGAGTAGTTCCGAGCCGCCGTCCAGCGCCGGATCGCTGAGCAGCATCGGCACGGTGCGATCGACGGCTATCGGTGCGGCGGCAGGTGCCGGCGCCTCGACGGGAGCGCCGGCGGGGGCAGAAGCTGTCACCACGCTCCCCGGCGCGGCCAGCCCAAGGATCTTCATCAGCGGCTTTTCGGTGTAAAAGGCGAGCTTGCGCTTGCCGGCCTTCGACATGTTGATGCCGTCGTCGGAGCGCAGGCGCACCGATTGGCCGTTGATGTCCGGTCCGCTGGTGATAAAGGCGCCGTTCTCGTCGACGAACCCGTCCCAGACATCGACGAACTCGCCGCCGTGGCTTTCGGCGGACGAGCGGTAGATGTCGTTGAAGGCCAGCATGTCGGAGGTCATTTTCGAGACCCGGAAGGCCGGCATGCCAACCCACAGATACGGCACTTTGGCTGAAGCGATGGCCTTGCCGAGTGCTTCGGTCCGGCGCTTGTATTCCTTGGTCCAGTTTTCGGATCGCGGCTGCTCGCGCACATCGCCGACGCGCATCTGCTGCCGATCGTTGGATCCGAGCATGACGACGACGGCTGCCGGTTTTTCGGCCGCGATGAGCGACTTGACCTGTTCTGGCCAGTTGTAGACATCGTCACGCACGAAGCCGGACGATCCGTTGGCACGGACCACGATCCTGACGCCGGTGTTTTCGGCAAAGGCGGCGTCGAGCCCCTCAGCCAGCCCAGACGCCATGAAATCGCCGACCACCAGAATGACGCGTGCATCCGGCGCCTTCTCGGCCACGGGGGTTATCGGCTCGACCGGCGGCGGCCGGCGAACGGACCGGGGCTTTTTCAGCTTGGGCCTAGGCTTTGTTCTCTGGAATTCTCTCTGGAATTCGGGCGGCGGCTGCTCAAACCGCTCGCTTCTGCGCGGAAACAACAGGTCGCGCAGCGACCAGCCACGACTTTCCGGCTCCTGCGCCATGGCCGAGATATGAAAGGCGCTGGCGGCGCCGACTGCAAGAACGGCGATCGCCAGAACAAGGATCGGCACGCGACGAACGATTAACCGGATGCGCGCAGCCGAAACCAATCACCCTCTCCATCCCGTAACCGGCTCTAGTTCTGCCTGAGCCATTTGAGCACTTCCTTGCTCGGATACCCGTCCTGGGTCAAGCCGGCCTTTGCCTGGAAGGCCATGATGGCGGTTTTCGATCCGTCACCGATCTTGCCGTCGAACTTGCCGTCGTAATAGCCGTGCTCGGAAAGTCGCTTCTGAAGCTCCTGCCTTTCCTCGAAGGAGAGCTTGGTAAACGGTCGCTTCCAGTCCTGCACGAGCCCGCCATAGCCGGCAATTTCGTCGGCAAGAAGGCCCACGGCCAGCGCATATTTGTCGGCATTGTTGTAACGCTTGATGACCGAGAAATTCTTGATCATCAGGAAGGCTGGCCCGCCGCGGCCGCCGGGCAGCTTCAAAGTCGCCTTGTCCGCACCGTTCTTGAACGGCTTGCCGTTGGCACGGGTGACGCCCAGCGCCTGCCATTGCGACAGCGACTTCGAGCCCCCAGGCAGCTTCTTGGCGTCCGGAAGGCTGACCTCATAACCCCAGGTCTTGCCTGCCTGCCAGCCGTTGTTCCTCAGCAAATTGGCGGCTGTCGCAAGTGCGTCGGGAATCGAATTCCAGATGTCGCGCTTGCCATTGCCGTCCATATCGACCGCATAGGACTGATAGCTGGTGGGGATGAACTGGGTATGGCCCATCGCGCCGGCCCATGAGCCGCTGAGATGGCTTTCGTCGATGTCGCCGGTCTGCAGGATCTTCAGCGCCGCGATCAGCTGGGTGCGGGCAAATTTCGCGCGCTTCGGGTCGGCATAACCAAGCGTCGCCAGCGAGCGCACGACACTGCGCATGATGTCATCGCGCTTGAGGGTTTCGCCGTAGTTCGATTCCATCGACCAGATGGCCAGCAGGATGTAGCGGTCGACGCCGTATCTTGCCTCGATCCTGTCCAGCCAAGGCTTCCATTTCCTTGCCATCTGCTGGCCGACGGCGACCGATTGGTCATGGACCCGGTTGTCGAAATAATCCCAGGCGGGTGCGGTGAATTCGGGTTGAGTACGGGCCTTTTCCAGCACCACCGGGTCAGCATCGTTGATGCCCTTGAATGCCTGGTCGTAGACGGAGCCGGAAACGCCGCTAGCCACGGCGGTAGCACGGAAGCTGGCGACCCATTGGCGGAAGCCGGCATCAGCAAGAGCTGGCCCGCTGGGCATGAGCAAGGCAAGCGAGAGGCTGGCGGCCGTCAGGACGCTGGTGAAGCGCCTTGCGGCGTTGCGAACGGACATCTTTTCCTCCTTCTTCATCTCAGGAAGACTATTTATCGCCGAGCCCGGTTAGCATTTGGTTTACCATAGGTGCCGTCCGGGGTGAAAAGATGTGTCAATGCTTTACCAGCCGAGATTTCTGACCCGCCGTTCAGTAATCCTCGATTTCGGCATGAAAATGTCTCGAATCGGGATTGCCGAACAGGCATGCAAATGGATAATTGGCACATGAAGAGAGTTCGCAAGGCAGTGTTCCCGGTTGCCGGTCTCGGCACGCGCTTTCTCCCTGCCACCAAGGCCATTCCCAAGGAAATGCTGACGGTCGTCGACAGGCCGGTCATCCAGTATGTGGTCGATGAGGCGCGCGACGCCGGAATCGAGCATTTCATCTTCGTGACCGGCCGCAACAAGGCGGTCATCGAGGATCACTTCGATGTCCAGTTCGAGCTCTACGACACACTTGCGCAGCGCGGCAAGGACGACCAGCTCGCCCGCCTGCAGCGGCTGCAGCCGGCGCCGGGGCAGACCAGCTTCACCCGCCAGCAGGTACCGCTCGGCCTTGGTCACGCCGTCTGGTGCGCGCGCGAGCTCGTCGGCGACGAGCCCTTTGCGCTGCTGTTACCCGACATGATCATGCAGTCGGAAAAAAGCTGCACGAAGGACATGGTCGAGCTCTACGCCGAGACAGGAAACAACATCGTCGCCGTGCAGGAATGCGATCCGGCCGAGGCGCACAAATACGGCATTGTCGGCCGCGGCGAGGACGCGCATCACGGTTTCCGCATCAGCGGCATGGTGGAAAAGCCGAAGACCGGCACGGCGCCGTCGAACCTCTACATCAACGGGCGCTACATCCTGCAGCCGGAGATATTCAAGATACTCGAAGATCAGGAAAAAGGCGCCGGCAACGAGATCCAGCTTACCGATGCAATGCTGAAGCTGCAGAAGCAACAGCCCTTCTACGGCTACCACTACCGCGGGCGGACCTTCGACTGCGGCTCGCCCGAAGGTTTCGTTGAGGCGAACGTCGCCTTCGCACTGTGGCGCAGCGACATGAATGCCAGCATGGCCGGTGTCATTCGCACGCTTCTCGATGAACTCGCGCCGTCAGAACGCCGCGGCGTAGCCTCATAGTTTCAACACCGGTTGCCGCGCTGACCGGCTAGCGCTGCAACTTCAAGCCGACGAAGATACTGTTGGCCGTGTAGTCGCGCCCAGCCAGGGTGCTGGTCAGTTTTTCAGTCCTGGCGCGGGTGGTGAGCCCGGTGTAGCGGTTCAGCCACCACGTCAGCCCAGCCTCGGCGCTCAGCGTCAAATCATGATCATCGGAGCCGGTATAGTCGCGCCATTCAAGGCCGAGAGCGGCATTTCCGGTCAGGTTGGCGCGGATCTGCCGCTCGCCGGTGAGGCTGCCGGAATAGAGCATGTCGCCGCTTTCGCCCGCATTCGTCGTGTTCTCGGCGGTCGTCTGCGCGGTGAGCCCGATTATGGTGCCGCGTTCCGGCGACCATTTGAGATCGGCATTGACCGTCGCGCCCGAAATCGCCGGCAGGGCGTCGTCGTCGATGGCTTCGCGCAGCCAGCCGACCGAGAACTCGCCGGTAAGCTTCTCGCGGAGATCGAGTTCGACGCCGGCCCGTGCGCCAAGCCTGCTGGAGGAGCGCTGGAAGCCGTTTGGATCGACGCGCAAATCATAAGCGCGCCGGCCGATCTCGATTTCGGTGAACGGGGTGATGGCAGGCGAGATCTCGTAGCCGGTGCGCAAAATGGCCGTGTAGAGCGTCGAGTCGCGGCCCTTCTGCGACAGCGATCCGCCCGACGAAAGCTTGGCGTCGCCAAAGATGTCGTGCTCGACCGCGCCGGTCAGCGCGAAGCGCATCTTGCCGGCATCCTTCTCGACGGCGAGGCTGCCGTTCACGGTCTGGCGCACTGGCTGGCCGACGGCGCCGACGACTGCGTCCGGCGCCGAGGCCGATTCGGGCACGGCCTCATAGCCCAGCTTGGCGATGGCGCGCAGATCATTGTCGAGATCGATGTTGAGTGTGCCGTCGACGCGGCCTTGCGCCTCGTGAATGTCATAGCCGGACAAGGTTTCGCGGAAGATGCCATAGCCCTCAATCGTCGCCGAATTCTCGCGCCAATCGGAGACGGCATTGAAGCGCAGCGTCGTTTCCGACAGCAACGCCGGCTTGCCGAGGCTGCTCGAATCGGCGTTTGTCGAAGACGTCAGGCCTTGCTCGAGCGTCGGCCGGATCACGAAGGAGCCGAGCTTGATACCGGTGGCGGCGAACGGGTCGTCCTCGTTCTTCTTGTCCTGGCCTTCGACGGCTTCGGTGCGCTCGGCACCGGGGCCAAGCCTGAGCTTTTCGGCGGAATCGACGGTGACGGCACGGCGGTTGGCCGTATCCTGCTCGTCTGTGGCAGCTGTGTCGGCGTCGTGGGTCGTCGCCGCGGCTGCAGTCGCGGTTCCCTTGCTCTTCGTATTGTCCGCGGCCCCGTCATTGTCTTCTTCGGCGGCGCGTTGCGTTGCGGTCGGCCGCCGTCGCGGCGGCGGAGCAGGGTTGTCGGGAAATGGGTCGCCGCTGACCGCTGGCGGATCGAAAGTGCCGCCGGTTGCAGCCGCTTCGCCCGTGCCTTCGTCAGGCAAGGCCCCCTGGCTGGCCGGACGATAGGTAGGCAGCGGCGTATTGTCGTTAGCGGTTGCAGCTGCCTGCGCGGCCTGGGTTCCGGCCATGCTCGATTGCCTGATCCTGTACTGCTGGTCATCCAGGATTATCGATTCCGAAACGTCGCCGCGCAGCTCGGCTTGCTGGGCGCAAAGCAGTGCCGGCCGCGACAACGCAAAGACACTGGTTGCCAGCAGCAATGCCCAGACCGCCTTGCCCTTTCGTCCCATTTTCTTTTGAGGCTGAAACCCGGGCATCGGCACCACTGCTTGCGCGGCGCACGCGCGCCATACTTACGAAACCGTAAATGGGGATGGTTAACGGAGCGTTGAGGGCTGGCCCGTCAGGGTGTTCGGGGCGGCAATTCCGTTGGACAGGCGCGCGCCGAAGCGCTAATCGCATCGTCCATGGACGTGAAATCCCCTGACAGGAAGCGGCACGACGGGCAGGCCGCGATTGCCTCGGCGCTGAGAACGGTGGCGACAGAGCAGGCCGGCGTCGCGGCACTGGCCGACGCACTCGAAAACGGGCTGGCCGAGCCGTTCGCACGCGCCGTCGACATGATGTCGCAGATCGATGGCCGCGTCATCGTCACCGGGGTCGGCAAAAGCGGCCATATCGGCTCGAAGATCGCCGCAACGCTCGCCTCGACCGGCACGCCGGCCTTCTTCGTCCACCCTGCCGAAGCCAATCACGGCGACCTCGGCATGATCGCCAGGAACGACGCCATCGTCGCCCTGTCGTGGTCGGGGGAAAGCCTCGAGCTCAAAGGCATCATCGCCTATTCGAGGCGCTTCTCGATCCCGCTGGTCGCGGTCACCGCGGGCGAAAAATCGGCTCTGGCGCGCGCGGCGGACGTGGTGCTTCTGCTGCCGCGAGCCCCGGAAGCCTGCCCGCACGGGCTTGCGCCGACGACCTCGACGCTGCTGCAAATGGTGATGGGCGATGCGCTGGCCATCGCGCTGCTCGAGGCACGCGGCTTCACCCCGGACCATTTCCGCACGTTCCATCCCGGCGGCCAGCTCGGCGCCAACCTGACGCAGATCCGCGAGATCATGCATGTCGGCGACAGGCTGCCGCTGGTGTCGTCCGGCACCGGCATGCGCGAAGCAATCCTTGAGCTATCGCGCAAGGGATTTGGCTGCGTGGCGGTCACTGCGGCGGACGGCAAGCTGATCGGCATCATCACCGATGGCGACATCAGGCGCCATATCGGCAGCGATCTTCTGGCCATGAGCGTTGATCAGGTGATGACCAGAGAGCCAAAGATGGCCGCGCCCGACACGCTAGTTGCGACGGCCCTGCAGACGATCAACGACTCGGCCATTACCAGCCTGATGGTGGTCGAAGGCAGGCGGCCGATCGGGCTCGTCCATCTGCACGACCTGCTGCGCATCGGTGCCGCCTAGCGGGCCTCTAGACCGCCTCGACCGTCAGTTCCAGGTCGGTGTCGGCGGCACCCGTCACGCGCACCTGCGTGCCGGCCGGCAGGTCAGGGCCGGAGACGCGCCATAATGTGTCGCCCAGCTTGATGCGGCCGCGCCCGTCCTTGATCGGCTCGGCAAGTGTCGCCGTCCGGCCGACCATCTGTGCGCCGCGACGGTTGAGCAGGGGCTGGTCGGTTTCATCATGGCGCCCGCCCACCAGCCGCTTGCCGACGTAAGCCGAGACCAGCGACAGCGCGAGGAAGGCGAGGACCTGGACCTGCCAGGTCCAGAAACCGGCGTCCCAGATGAGAAGCGAGACGACGCCGATCAATAGCGCGGCAATGCCGATCCACAGCATGAAAATGCCGGGCGCGATGACCTCCATCACCAGCAGGATGAAGCCGAGGACCATCCAGCTCCACGGGCCGAGTTCGGAAACAATGCGGTCGAGCATGGCTGCGGCCTCAGGTTTCGCTCGGACGAACCACCGGCGGGCGGGCCTGTCGTGCTGGACTGGCGGTGCCCTGGCTCTTGAAAACTTCCCTGGCGATTTCGCCAATGCCGCCGAGCGTGCCGATCAGTGAGGAAGCCTCTATCGGCATCAGCACGAGTTTGCTGTTTGTCGCTGCACCGATCCTGGTCAGCGCTTCGGTGTATTTCAGCGCGACAAAGTAGTTGAGCGCCTGCACATCGCCCTTGGAGATCGCCTCCGACACCACCTGCGTGGCGCGTGCTTCAGCCTCGGCCGAGCGCTCTCGCGCCTCGGCATCGCGGAAGGCGGCTTCCTTGCGGCCCTCGGCCTCTAGAATCTGCGATTGTTTGAGGCCTTCGGCGGCGAGGATCTGGGCGCGCTTATTGCGCTCGGCCATCATCTGGCGGCCCATCGATTCGACGAGATTGGCCGGTGGGTTGATGTCCTTGATCTCGACACGGGTGATCTTGATACCCCAGGGGTGCGCGGCCTCATCAACGACGCGCAGCAGGCGCTCGTTGATGGCGTCACGGTTCGACAACAGTTCGTCGAGATCCATCGAGCCCATGACGGTGCGGATGTTGGTCATCGTCAGATTGAGAATGGCATTCTGCAGGCCGGCGACCTGGTAGGCGGCCTGCGCCGCGTTGAGCACCTGATAGAAGGCGACGCCGTCGACGGCAACGGTGGCGTTGTCGCGGGTGATGATCTCCTGCGTCGGGACGTCGAGCACCTGCTCCATCATATTCATCTTGGCGCCGACGCGGTCGATGAACGGCACGATGAGGTTGAGGCCCGGGCTCAATGTCTTGGTGTAACGGCCAAAGCGTTCGACGGTATAATTGTAGCCTTGCGGAATTGTCCGGATGCCCTTGAAAAGCACCAGAACGACAAGGGCGACTAGAACAAGAAGCGCAATATCGAAACCACTGAAATCCATTTGGCTCTCCCCTCAAAGGCCGGCCATGTTGGACATTCCACGCGGCCGACTTGACCAAACACTTAAGTGTGTTTCAGCAACGTTACAATCAGGTGATCATGGAATGCCGGTGCATAGACAGGTGATCTGTTCAGGCCCAGCCGGACAGCTCGCGCCGTACCATTGCCTCGATCACCGACATGCCCTCGGCACTGTCGTTGAGGCAAGGGATGTGTGCGAACTTTTCACCGCCCGCATGGTGGAAGGTCTCGGCCGCTTCCCTGCCGATTTCGTCCAGCGTCTCGATGCAGTCGACGGAAAAGCCCGGATTGACGATGGCGATCGATTTCACGCCTTCGCGCCCTAGTCTTTCGACCGTCTTGTCGGTGTAGGGCTGCAGCCATTCCTGCGCGCCGAAGCGCGACTGGAAGGTGGTAATCAGCTTCTTTTCATCCCAGTCGAGCTTTTCGCGCAGCAGCCGCGTCGTCTCGAGGCAATGGGCCTGGTAGGGGTCGCCCTTGTCGGAATAGGGTTTTGGAACGCCGTGATAGGAAGCGATGACAATTTCCGGTTCGAAGTCGAGGCTCGCCAGATGCTTTTCGATCGAATGGGCGAGCGCCTCGATGTAGGCCGGCTCGTTGTAATAGGGCGGCACGCTGCGAATGGCCGGGGCGCGGCGCATCTTCATTAGCGCGCGAAACAGCTGGTCGTTGGCAGTCGCAGTCGTCGTCGCCGAATATTGCGGATAGAGCGGGAAAGAAAGGATGCGGTCGCAGCCTTGCTCGACCAGTCTGTTGGCCACGCTCTCGGTCGAAGGGTTGCCGTAGCGCATCGTCCAGTCGACGACGACATTGGGTAGGTCGCCGAGCGCGACCCCGAGCTTCTCGGCCTGGGCGCGGGTATAGGTGCGCAGCGGCGACTCGTTGCGCTCCCGGTTCCATATCCTGGCATAGTTGGCCCCCGACTTCTTCGGCCGGGTGGTGAGGACCACGCCGTAGAGGATCGGATACCAGACCGCCTTGTTGAGCTCGATGACGCGCGGATCCGACAGGAACTCCCGGAGGTAGCGCCACATCGGCTTGAAACCGGTGCCGTCGGGGGTACCGAGATTGATCAGCATGACACCGACCTTGCCGCTCATGATCGGAGAGCGCCCTGCCGACGTCACTGCGGCGGACTTCTCGGCTTTGATTTCGGCAGGATTGGCAAGCGTCATGAGGTTCTCCAACACCGCGAACCAACGGTGCCGCGGGCGAAAGTAGCGATGCCGCGCCGGTTTTCAAATGCTGCGTCTGGCCGCACCTGGTCCCAGAAATGCAACACCCGCCCGGTTTGCCGGGCGGGTGCATTGCGTTCCGGCGGCCGGATTACTTCGAGGCCGCCGGGATCGTCAAGGTTGCGCCGACCGGAAGGCGGCGTGGCTCGTAGGCTTTGTTGGCATCGGAGATCATCTTCCACTTGGTGCCGTCGCCATAGGCCTTCACCGCGAGATCCCAATAGGTATCGCCGGCGACGATTACATGGCTGCTTTCGGCCGGTGCCGGCTCAGCCGGCTTGGCGGGCTCGGCTGGTTTTGCCGGCTCGGTTGGGGCCGGCTGACTCGGGACAGGCGCCGTCTCGGCCGGTTTGGCCGGTTCAGCCGGAGCGGGGGTCGCCGGAGCCGGTGTGGCCGGAGCCGCAGGTGCCGCCGGCTGGGCCGGCTCGGCAGGTGCGGGTGCTGCCGGCGCGGTTTCCGCCGGGACGGTCGGCGGCGTGTTGGAAATATCGCCGGAGCCGGCCGGCATTTCGGGCATGGCCGGCTCAACGGGTTTTGTCGGCGCTGCCTCAGCAGGTTTTGGCGGCGCTGTCTCGGCAGGCTGGGCCGGCTTGGCCGGTTCCGCGGCCGGGGCCACGGTCGCGGCGATCTCGGTGATGCGGCCGTCGAGCTTCGGCGTATAGGGCCGGTGCGCGCCGAGGTAATCGGCAACGACCAGTTCCAGCCCCGGGCCGTAATCATAGGCGTTCTTGGCCTTCTCGGCGAACACCTTGTAGCCGTCGCCCCCCTGGCGGACATAGTTGTTGGTGGCGACCAGGTAGTCCTTGTCCGGTTTGATCGGCGTCCATGCGCCGCCTTCCATGACCTCGACCGATTTGACGCGTTCATTAGGCGGCGCCGATTTGTCGAACGCATATTTCAGGCCGGCAACCTGCGGAAAGCGCCCAGCGCCGTCCTCGACCTGGCTGAGGCCGCTTTCGAGGCCGGCAACCAGATCCTTGCCGGAGATCTGGAAGGTCGCCAGCGTGTTCTGAAACGGCAGCACGGTGAGAACCTCGCCCATGGTAACGGTGCCCTGGTCGATCGAGGCGCGCAAGCCGCCGCCATTCGAGATGACGATCTCGACACCCTGGCCCTTGACCCGGTCGAGGACGGCGTCGGAGACCAGATTGCCCATCTCGCATTCTCGGGCGCGGCAGTTTTCGCGGCTGCCGTCGATCGCCTTGGTGGTCTCGGCGACTTCCTTGTTCTTCAAGGCCTCGATGGGCGCGCCGAGTTCCTTGATGCGGGCAAGCACGGCGGGGTCGGGCGTGATCGATTTATCGAGATGGATGGGATCGCCGCTGGCCTCCTTAACGACGCCATTGTCGTCGAACACGACCTTGAACTCGCCGAGATATTTCGAATAGGACGCCGCCTGCACGACCGGCACTTTGTAGCCGTCCGGATTGTCGACCATGGTCGGATAAGGGCCTTCCGCCTTGGGGTCGGTGTTGGACAGCAGCGAATGGCTGTGGCCGCCGACCACCACGTCGATGCCGGGGATCTTGGCGATCACGTCACGCTCGCGCTTGTAGCCGATATGGGTGACCGCGATGATCTTGTTGACGCCCTCTCCCTTCAGTTTGTCGACCTCTGCGGTGATCGACTTGACGTCGTCTTCAATGGCGATGTTCGGGCCAGGGGTGGCAAGCTCCGGCGTGTCGTTGGTGACCGCGCCGACGATGCCGATCTTCTGGCCGCCGACCTCGACCACGATCGATGGCTTGACGCGGTCGCCGAGCTTGGATTGCGCATTGGCCTTCACGTTGGCGCCGAGCACCGGAAACTGGATCATGTCGAGAAACGGCGCCAGTGCCGACTCGCCATCGTCGAACTCATGGTTGCCGAGAGCCTCGGCATCGAATTTCATCTGGTTAAGGAATTCGCCCTCGGTCTTGCCCTTGTAGGTCGTGTAGAAGAGCGAGCCCTGGAAATTGTCACCGGCGCTGAGCAGCAGCACGTTCTGGCCTTCCAGCTTCTTGCGCTCCTGCGCGATCGCGGTGACCAGGCGGGCGGCGCCGCCGACGCATTCGCCCTTGGTCTCCTCCTCGGCCGAGCAGGTCGATTCGTACTTGTTGTTGCTTTCGATGCGGCTGTGCCAGTCGTTGATGTGCAGGATGTTCAGGGTGTAGTCGGCAAAGGATACCCCTGCCGACAGGCCAAGCGCCGATGCCGACAGCGCGGCGATGGCAGCGATCTTCTTCATTCTCGTCTCCCGATAACCTGACCTGAGGCGTTTAACGCTCTTGTTTGACTGGGATGTAACAAGCCCTCTCAGGGCTATGTTCACATCGCGTTTCAGTCGATGCAAGCGGAAATCGGCATCAACTTTGCCGGCGTAAAAATGACGGCGGCTTGAAGCCGCCGTCCTTGCAAAGTCAATTCGGAATCAAATTTTTAGGTGCGCCTGGTAAGCACAAAATTCTGCCCGCTCGCGCTGGTGCAATTGAGCTGGCTGGTGGAGACCATCAAGCAGTTGAAGCTGATCGGCGTCTGGCGGATCAGCGAAGTGCCATGGATCTCGACCGAGGTGCCGCCGGTCATGGTGTAGCTGCCATCGGCAAGCTTCTGGCCGGTGTCGGTTGCGACGGTCGCGAAGCTGCCGGCCTTGAAGGTGGACAAGCCGGTGCCCTGCGCGTCGATCCAGGAGCCTTCGACCCCTTTGGCGGTGATCACCGGCGGCTCACCCGGGCCGGTGGTGGTGCAGGCCGCCAATGTGACGGCAGCGGCCGCGGCAACGCCAGCCGAAAGCAGTCTTTGCGCAATCGTCATCATCAAGATCCTCTCCTCTCGCATCGACCGAAAATCGATCCGATTTTCGGAAAGCACGATGCGCACATTCAAAGTGCTAGAGCGTACTTTGTGTGTCCAAATGGACGCACGTCGCTCTAGGCCGCGCCTCTTCAATCGCTCCATTTCCGCGCGATTGCAAGCTGGCGGAGTGTCGAGGCAACACTGCTATCGAACGAGGATGTTGCGGAATTGCCACGGGTCTTTGGTGTCGAGGTCCTCGGGAAACAGACCAGGCCGATTGTCGAGCGGTGTCCAGTCCGTATAATAGCTCCTGACCGGCCCCAGATATGGGTTCTGCACGTCGAGGCAGCGCTTGTAATCTATCTCGTCGGCTTCGACGATGCCGGCCTGCGGGTTTTCCAGCGCCCAGACCATGCCGGCCAGCACCGCCGACGTGACCTGCATGCCGGTGGCGTTCTGGTAGGGCGCCAGCTTGCGCGCCTCGGCCAGCGACAGCTGCGAGCCGTACCAGTAGGCGTTCTTGGCGTGGCCGTAGAGCAGCACGCCGAGTTCGTCGATGCCATCGACCAGTTCGTTTTCGTCGAGCACGTGATGCACGGCCTGAGCCTCGCCGGCGGCACCGAACATCTCGTGCAGCGACAGCACGGCGTCGTTGCAGGGATGATAGGCGTAATGGCAGGTCGGCCGGTACTGCACCTTGCCCTTCTTGCCGTGCAAGGTGAAGAAATCGGCAATCGAAATCGCCTCGTTATGCGTCACCAGGAAGCCGTATTGCGGACCGGGCGTCGGGCACCATGTGCGCACGCGCGTGTTGGCGCCGGGCTGCTCCAGAAAGATCGCGGCCTTCGAGCCGTTCTTGTGCTTCTTAGCGTTCTTCGGCATCCACGTCTCATGCGTGCCCCAACCGAGTTCGGCCGGCTGCAGCCCTTCCGAAATGAAGCCTTCGACCGACCAGGTGTTCCAGAACACGTTCATCGGCTTGGGTTTCTTGGTGCGCTGGGTGTCGCGCTCGGCGATATGGATGCCCTTGACGCCGGCCTTCTTCATCAGCCTGGCCCAGCCTTCGCGATCATTCTGCGCGGGCTCCGAGAAATCGAGGCCAAGATCTGTCGCGAGGTTGACCAGCGCCTGCTTGACGAACCACGAGACCATGCCCGGATTGGCGCCGCAGCATGAGATCGCCGTGGTCCCGCCCGGGTTCTTCGCGATTTCGGTACGCACCGTCTCGCGCAGCGCATAATTGGTGCGTGAGGCGTTGTCGGCCTTTTCGTCGAAATAAAAGCCGAGCCAGGGTTCGACCACCGTGTCGATATAGAGGACGCCAAGCTTGCGGCAGAGCTTCATCAGCTCGAGCGAGGAAGTGTCGACCGACAGGTTGACGCAAAAACCCTGGCCGCCGCCATTGGTCAAAAGCGGCGTCAGCAGCTTCTTGTAGTTCATTTTGGTCACCGCATCCTGCATGAAGGTGATGCCGCGCTCGTCGAGCAATTTGCGGTCGGTGTCGAGCGGGTCGATGACCGTCATGCGCGACTTGTCGAATTTGAAATGGCGCTCGATCAGCGGCAGCGTTCCCCGCCCGATCGAGCCGAAGCCGATCATCACGACAGGGCCGGTGATCTCACCGTAAACGGGCCAGTTTTCATTCGCCATTTATCGATTACTCCCTCAAAAAACGCTTCGGAACAGCGGCTTGGCCGCGGCGCGACAAACCATAGATCATTGTGACAATAAAGCGAAAAGCGGACGGCCGGCCTCACGCCGCGCCATCCCGGCTATGGCTCGACCAGTCTTGCGAATTCAGGCTTGAAGAGGGCACGTGCCTCGGAGACCGGCAGTTCCAGCAGATCGTCGGCGCAGGCCTGGATGGCATGCGGCAGGGTCTGGAGCCCGAAAACCAGAACCTGCTTGTCGCCCTCACGCCAGAGGCTGACCGCCAGATATTCGCCGATGAGATCGTCCATGCCGCATTCGGCTTCGTGATCGATGTCGGTCTGATCGGTCGGTTTCTTGCGCCGCTGCTCGACCAAGGAGGCTAGGGAAGGACCTGGCTTGCCATCCACCGTATCCGAGAAAATGTCCTGGAGGCCAAGCAGGACGCCGCGCCGCACATCCATGATGTAGGCGTCCGAATAGTTGGTCGGATGCGCTCCGCCGCAGAAGATGCTGCCGGACTCCCGCCAGCTCATCAGCCGCGGCGTCAGCGAGCTCACTTCGAATGTGCTGTCCTCATAGCCGCCGAGCGTGCCATCGTTCACACCGGCAATCGGCCCGCCTTCGTTGAAACCGGCATATTGCGCCGCCACGCAGCCCAGTGCGCCGATGTTTGCGCGCCAGTGCCTGTCTTGCAGCAGAGCATTCGCGGCCTCGACCGAAACGTTGCCGGACAGTTCGACGATGCGCGGCGTGGCGAATTTGGTGCGGGGGTCGACGACATAGCGGTAGGTTGCGTCCGGCCAGCCAGTCGCCTTGCCGTTATCGAGCTGAGTGTCCATCCGCAGATAGTCATAGGGGGACGTTTCCATGGTGATCGGCGTGTCATTGCCGAAGAACTCCATGAAGCTGAAATCGTAGAGATCGAGCGGGGTGCCAGGCTCGTTCCCGGTCACCTGCCGACTTGCGACCCGTTCCAATCTGAGCGGCAGCGCCCTCTTTCCGTTCCAGCTGCCTTCAAGTGTCTTGCCGTTACTGGATAAGGCCAGGCGCCACACGGCGGCGATCGGCGCGGCCTTTCCGCCATCGCAATTATCGGCGCCGCATGCCTCCTCCTCGGCCAGTTCGAACTTGCTGCCCTTCTGCGACCTGGCTTGCAGCGGGATGTCGACGCCCTTCGAGCGGTAGAAGTAGCGGCCGGCCAGCGGGCCGTCGCCGGCCGCGGGGTCGCCGGTGAATTCGACGACGATATCGCTTTTTCCAAGCTTGCCGGCATAAGTCACCGGCTCCGCTTCGGCTGCTGTCGACAGTGCCAGGATCGCGGCCATGAACGTGACCGGCCTGCTAAGATGCTGGATCATTGTTCCCCCAAGCCATGATTTTCAGTCGTTCCGTCAGCCGGTCACGGTCGGCGGTCATCCCCTTATAGTCGAGCTGTGCCTCGTCCAGCGCCAGAAGTTGTTCGGCCAAGGATGCTGCGAGCGGCGTGTGGTCGGGGTGGCGCTCCAGCACGGCGAGCGGGTCGAGATGGATGCGGATGGTGAAGAGTATGTCGCCCGAGACGGGGAGCTTTCTCAGCGTCTGCCGTTCGACGCGGATAAAGGCATGGGCGTCGATGTCGCCGTCCGGGAATCTCGACGGGCGACTGCTGGCGCGGTCGATTCGTTCGAGGTTGGAGAGCGGATGGTAGAGCGCGTCGCCCGCCTGGATCGACCAGTTGTAGCGCTCGACGGCTTGGCCCTGGAGGCCGTCGAACATGCGGTTGATGAGATCGGCCGGGCGTGTGCCCGGACCGAAACCCGGTACCGGCGCGTGGATCTGCTGCAGCGGCTTGCCGAATTTTTCGGTCAGCGACCATGACGACGGGAAGCAGAGCGAGCCGGCCGCCAGACGCCAGCCGCTCTCGTCGCGGCGCATCAGGATCAAATCCTCCTGGACGAGCAACGAGGCCGCCACAAGCGGCGCATCGCTGAAAGGAGCTGAGGTGCCTGAGCCCTCGAGATTGTCGGTGCCGCCGATCACCTCGATCCCGTCGGCGGTACGCCTGTGGCTCTCAGGAAAGTTCGCCGCCAAATGCGCACCGAGCAGATCGAGCACTTCGCGCTGTGCGTCGCGCGTGGCTTGCTCCTCGACAAAAACCTTGTCGGGAATTTCCGCATAAAGCCGGCGTTTCTCGGCAAGATAGGGCAGCAGATACTCGTCGACCTCGATCCATCTATCGAGATTGAGCGGCTTCAGCCCGATGGTGAACAGTTTCGACGAGCCGTCATAGGGTGTGTGGGTCGGTGGGCGGAAACTCATGCTTCTTTGTAGGCTGCCAGCGCGGCAGCGGCCATTCTCGCGGCGAATTCGGTGATTTCGTAATCGGCGACGCCTGCCTTGGCGAAGGGATCGTCCGCCAGTCTGGCGTCGAGCACCTCGCGTGGACCGTGCGCGATGATGATGCCGCCGGTCCTCGGCCGCTTCGGCCCGGAGGCGACAAAAATTCCTTCCGCGTAGCAGGCCTTCAGCCATTCAATATGCGCTTGCTGCAGGCGGTCGATCTCGGTCAGTGGCACCTTGTAGTTCAGCGAAACCACGAACATTGTTTTCTCCCGATGCTTCAGCCCAGCTGCGCCGGAATCAATCCGCGCAGTGAATTGCCGACGAACAGCGTCTTGGCAGATTTCAGTTCGTTCCACGTGTAGACCGCTTCACCGGCGCGGCCTTGATCCAGCAGTTCGCCGCGCAGGACGCCAGGCAGCAGGCCGCAATCGAGCCGCGGCGTGGCCAGCACGCCGTCGCCGAAATCGGCAAAGACATTGGTGATCGTGCCCTCGCAGATTTCGCCGCGCTCATTGGCGAGCAGCACCTCGTCAGCCCGGCCGGCGAGATATTCGGCGCGGGCGCGCGTATAGGTTTGTCGGCGGCTGGTCTTGTGGCGCAGCAGCATGTCGCTCGAATCAAGGCCCACCCGCGCCAGCCGCAGTGTCCAGACCTTGTCTGCGGCGAGCGGCTCGTAGGGCTGCGCCGAAACCGCGACTTCGCCATTGCGCGACAGGGCGAGGCGGGTGCGCAACGCGATCTGTTGGTGGCCAACCGCCTTCATCAGCGCTTCGCCGACCCTTTGCGGATCGCAGGCGAAACCGAGTTCGCTTGCCGAGCCGTAAAGCCGCGCGAGATGGCGGTCGAAACGGAGGAAACCCGAGCCGGGTTCCCAGCGCATTGTTTCGATCAATTCGAAATCGGCAGTGTTCCCGTCGCGAAACGGGCTTTCAGCAGACACTCCTGGTACTCCTCTTCGGCTGTCGAATCGAAGACGACGCCACCGCCGACATTGTAGACCGCCTCGCCATTGGCAAAGAGCGAGATGGTGCGTATCGCCACCGAAAAGCGCATCCGGCCGCCGGGCGCGATCCAGCCTATGGCGCCGCAATAGACATCGCGCGGCCCACCTTCCAGCTCGCGCAGAATTTCCATGGCGCGGATCTTCGGCGCGCCGGTGATCGAGCCGCAGGGGAACAGCGCGGCGAAAATCTGGCGGATGGTAAGGCCGGGCAAAAGTTTTGCCCGCACGCGGCTCACCATCTGGTGGACGGTCGGGTAGCTCTCGATGCGGAAAAGCTCCGGCACATCCAGCGTGCCAACCTCGCTGATCAGTGAAATGTCGTTGCGCAGGAGATCGACGATCATCCGGTTCTCGGCCTGGTTCTTCTCGTCATTGCGCAAGAACGCTTTCAGGCGATCATCCTCGGCTTTTGTTGCTCCGCGCGGCGCGGTGCCCTTCATCGGATGCGTCTCGATCCTGCCTTCCGCGTCGACCTCGAAGAACAGTTCCGGCGACCGCGACAAGACGATCGGATCGCCGAGCGCGACCAGCGCCCCGTACTTTACCGGCTGGCGTTCGGTCAGCGCATTGAAGGCGGCCAGCGGATCGCCCGACCATTGCGCGTGGACCGGAAAGGTCAGATTGCCCTGGTAGCAGTCGCCCTTGCGGATGTGGTCATGCAGCGTGGCAAAGCGTTTGGCGTAATCGTCCGAGGACCATGCTGCCTTGGCGTCGAAGATTGGGCCGTTGCTAGCTGGCGGATCGCCTGGCGCGACCGTCTCTTCGACAGGCGCGTCGAACACGCCGAGGCAGAAAAGCGGGGCGCGGCGGCCGGCCGGCAGCAGCGGAACGAGCTTGGCTTCGAGCAGGTAGCCGGCCTCGTAGGAGAAATAGCCGGCCAGCCATTTGCCGCCGTCATGCGCGGCCTGCGCGGCTTCCAGGGCCGGCAAAAAATCCGCCTCGCCATGCGCCGAGATGATCTCGGCCGGCCGGTTGAAAACGAGCTGACGCGCGGTCTCGTCGTTCCGGAAAATTGCAAAGGGCAGGGGCAGGGGCATAAGGCTCGGATGCTGCGGTCACCAGCGATCGATCTATATGGGGGCTCGACCGTGCGCAATCGAGGGAACGGCATCTCACGACGCAAAGGCGCGGCGAAAACAAAGGCGGCGCCGAGGGCGCCGCCCTGTTCCAGATGCCGCCTTGCGGTGGATCAGGTGTTGCTGGCTTCTCCCGCGGTCGGGAAGCGGCGCGCAAATTCCTTTTCGTCGCCGGCGGCAAGCAGTTTCGCCTGCTCGATCCAGCGTTCACGTTCGATGCGGCCGTCGAAATTCAACGTCGCCTCGATCCGCCTGACGTCGTCGGGCGTCCAGGCGGCGATCTGGGCATAGGTCGTGACCCCAAGCCCCTTGAGCAGCCGCTCGTTGGTCGGGCCGATGCCGATCAGGCGATGCAGATCGTTGGCCTTGCCTGGGGCAGTGGCTGTTGCGTTTCCGGTCGCGGCTTTCTTTGCAGCCGGTGCGGCCTTGCTTGCCGCCGGCGCGGTCCTGGGCGTGGCGCTCGCTTTCGATGCAGGCGGTTTTGGCGTTGCTGTTGTGGCGGCACTTGCGCGTGGCACGGTCACGGCCTTCGCCGTTGCGGATTTCTTCGGCCCCGGTTTGGCTGGAACGGATGTCGACATCAGGGTTGACGGCGCCTGCATCGCCGCCTTGGTCGCGCCGGTCTTGGCGGCTGGTGCCTTCGCGGTTGGCGCCTTCGCGGTTGGCGCTTGGGCGGCTGGCACCTCGCCCAGCCGGCGTTCGAGATCGGCGCGGGCGCGCCCGCATGCATCCAACTCACCGGTCAGACGATCGCTATCGGCGCGCAATCTGTCACGTTCGCTTCGCGTGCGGTCGAGATCGCCGCGCAAACTGTCGAGCTCGCCACGCAGGCGTCCCCAAATGAACCAGCCAACCAACACACCTACCAGGAACGCCAGGAGCATGTAGAAAAAAGTGCCCATTGTCTTTCTCCCTCCAGTCCGATCCGTCCGCCCTGGCCTGGAGCCATGACCTCGGCGAAGGACCATTCGATGGTGGTTCCGCAATTTGCAGAACAGCCGGCTTCGATCGAGCTGTCGGCAACCGGTTTGCCCCTGGCCAACAACCGTTGTCGCATCCGCCGACACGCCATGACCGGTCGGGAATTTCCGACTGGTCCCATTCGTGCCCGGCTGAGCTTGAGGGCGGACGCTATCATACAGCTTACGGGAATCTAACGGAAAACTTCCATGGAAAGTTATTTAAGAACAAATATCCAAGACAAGAATAGAACCATCGCCAATATGCATTGCAGCTAAACTGTTCTAAAAAACCGGTCATCCGGTGTTGCGCATCACCCAGTGTTGCACATCAATTGTCCAGTGCTTCCAGCTCGTCGATCAGTCCGCTGATCACGCCAAGCCCGATCTGCCAGAAGGCAGGGTCGGCCGCGTCGAGGCCGAACGGCGCCAGAAGCTCGGAATGATGCTTGGTGCCGCCGGCGCGCAGCATGGCAAAATATTTGTCCTGAAAGCCGCGCTCGGCATTCTGGTAGACCGCGTAGAGCGAGTTCACCAGACAATCGCCGAATGCATAGGCATAGACGTAGAAAGGCGAGTGGATGAAGTGCGGGATATAGGTCCAGAAAACCTCGTACCCCTCGCGCAGCTTGATCGCCGGCCCGAGGCTTTCCGCCTGCACTTCCAGCCAGAACTGGCCAAGCTTGTCGGAGGTCAATTCGCCGCTCTTGCGCTCGGCATGCACCTTGCGCTCGAACTCGTAGAAGGCGATCTGGCGCACGACCGTGTTGATCATGTCCTCGACCTTCTGGGCGAGCATGGCCTTGCGTTCGCGCTTGTCGGTGGTCTGCTCGAGCAGCGAGCGGAAGGTCAGCATCTCGCCGAATACCGATGCGGTTTCGGCCAGCGTCAGCGGCGTCGACGCCATCAAGGCACCCTGGCCGCCGGCCAGCACCTGGTGCACGCCGTGGCCGAGCTCGTGCGCCAGCGTCATCACGTCGCGCGGCTTGCCCATGTAATTGAGCAGCACATAGGGGTGTGCCGAAGGCACGGTCGGATGGGCGAAAGCACCAGGCGACTTGCCGGGTCTCACCGGTGCGTCGATCCAGTTGCGGTCGAAGAAAGTTCTGGCGATCTCCGCCATGTCAGGCGAAAAGCGCTGGTAGGCGGAAAGCACGGTGTTCTTGGCCTCGTCCCAGCCGATGACCGCCTGCGGGCTTTCCGGCAGGGGCGCATTGCGGTCCCAATGGTTCATCACCTCCATGCCGAGCCAGCGCGCCTTCATCGCGTAATAGCGATGCGACAGGCGCGGATAGGCGTCGCGAACCGCGGCGGCGAGTGCATCCACCACGCTGCGTTCGACGCGGTTGGCGAGATGGCGGGAATCGGCAATGTCCTCGAAGCCGCGCCAGCGATCGGAGATCTCCTTGTCCTTGGCCAGCGTGTTGGTGACCAGCGTGAAGACGCGCAAATTCTTGCGGAAAGTTGCGGCCAGCGCCTCGGACGCCCGGCGGCGCACCTCGCCATCGGCGTCCTGCAGGCGATTGAGCGCCGGCTCCAGCGTCAGCTCCTCGCCGTCGACGTCGAAGCGCAAATCGGTCATTGTCTCGTCGAACAGGCGGTTCCAGGCTCCGCGCCCGGTGATCGATTTTTCATGGAAGAGCTGCTCGATGCGGTCTTCGAGCTGGTAGGGCTTGTCCTTGCGCAGATCGAGCACCCAGGGCCGGTAGTGGGCGAAGACCGGATCGGCGGCGAGTGCGGTTTCGATCGCGCCATCGTCGATGAGGTTCAGCTCGAGCGCGAAAAACAGCAGGTGCGCGCTGGCATCGGTCATCTTTTCCTGGATGTCGCCATAGAGCTTGGCGCGCTGCGGATCCGACGTGTTGCCGGCATAGACAAGCCCGCCATAGGAGACGATCCGGCCGATCAGCTCCTCCAGCGCTTCATAGGCCTGGAGCGCCTCGCCCAGCCTGCCGGCGCTGCCACGCCCGGCCTCGGCGGCGAGCGTGCCCTTCCAGCGGCTCTCGAAGCCGATGGCATCGGCGGCGGCCTGGACGATGTCGCGCTTCAACTCGGGCGCTTCCATGCCGGAATAGAGATCGGCCAGATTCCATTCCGGCAGGTCGCCAAGCTCCGCTACGCCCTGACCGGGCGCTGTCGCCAGCTTTCGAGCAAAAACCATGCGCATTGCCGATCCTTCCAGATACGAAATTCAGGGAAACGAGAAGCCGGTCAAATCCTAAGGAATTCATTCACCGGGTTTTTTGAAAGCTTATTTAGAACCCTGTGCCAAGATGATCCATAGGGCGCATTCTCGGGCGGGCACGGGCGGATCAGTCATGGCAGCTTCCATACTCATAGTCGATGACGATCCCGTGCAGCGCCGGCTGCTCGAGGCGGCGGTGACGAAATTCGGCCACACCGCGATCGTCGCCGATGGCGGCGAGGCCGGTCTCGATCTCGTCGACGGGCCCAATGCGCGCGACATCTCGGTGGTCATCCTCGACCTGATGATGCCGGGCCTCGACGGCATCGGCGTGCTGAAGGCGATGCGCGAGCGCGGCATCCACATACCCGTCATCGTGCAGACCGCGCAGGGCGGCATCGAAACCGTCGTTTCGGCAATGCGTCAGGGCGCCTTCGACTTCGTCGTCAAGCCGGCCTCTCCCGACAGGCTGCAGGCGTCGATCGGCAACGCCCTCAAGGTCGAGGCGCTCGAAGGCGAAGTGAAGCGCTCGTCACGGCAGCGCGGCGGCCATCTGACCTTCAAGGACATGATCACCCACAGTCCGGCGATGGATCGGGTGATCCGGCTCGGCCGCAAGGCGGCGGCGTCCAACATTCCGATCCTGATCGAAGGTGAATCCGGCGTCGGCAAGGAACTGGTGGCGCGCGCCATCCAGGGCAGCGGCGACCGCCGGTCGAAACCCTTCGTCACCGTCAATTGCGGCGCCATCCCCGACAATCTGGTCGAATCGATCCTGTTCGGTCACGAGAAGGGTTCGTTCACCGGCGCCACCGAAAAACATACCGGCAAGTTCGTCGAAGCGCATTCCGGCACGCTGTTCCTTGATGAAATCGGCGACCTGCCGCTCGACGTGCAGGTCAAGCTGTTGCGCGCCGTGCAGGACGGCGAGGTCGATCCGGTCGGCGGGCGCTCGACCGTCAGGGTCGACATCAGGCTGATCTCGGCAACCCATCGCAACCTGCTGCAGCAGGTCAAGGACGGCAAGTTCCGCGAGGATCTGTTCTACCGGCTGAACGTCTATCCGATCTTCGTGCCGCCATTGCGCGACCGTCGCGACGACATCCCCTATTTGGTCGAGCACTTCATGGAGAAGGTGGCGCCCGCCGATCCGCGCCGCCGCCTGCGAGGCATCTCGGCTGCGGCGCTTGCTATGCTGCAGGCCTATGACTGGCCGGGCAACATAAGGCAGCTCGAAAACGCCGTCTTCCGGGCTTCGGTGCTCGCCGACGGCGACATGCTGACCGAAGAAGAATTCCCGCAGATCCGGGCGCAGGTCGAGGGCACGGTCAATCTCGATGCGCGTATCGCCTTGCCAGCTTCCGGGTTGCCAGCTTCCGGATTGCCAAGTTCGGGATTGCCTTCGGGCAGCCAGCGACGCGACAGCATACCGGCCGCTAGCGGCATCGCAGCCGCCGACCCCGATGCACCGGCCAGGCCTCGCTTCGGTACGCTGCGAGCGCTCGACGATCGCGGCAATGTGCGTGCGCTGGCCGACGTCGAACTCGAAATGATCAAGCTCGCCATCGACCACTACAACGGCCAGATGAGCGAGGTCGCCCGCCGTCTCGGCATCGGCCGGTCGACGCTCTACCGCAAGCTCAAGGAGTACGGCATCGACCCGGAAACCGGCCGCGTCGAACGGCTCGCTTCCTGAGTCACAGGGCCAAGCCGGTTCTCATCCGGACATCATTCCACGCAACTGCGCCTCGAAATGAGGTGTTCGCCACAGTGTTCACGTATTAAGGCGGATAGTAACAGATCGTGTTTCGAGCTGGCGCCAAAACATGATCTAAACCAGCGGTTTACCAAGATATCCTGCGCAATATTTTTGGCGGGATATCGCCACGGTGTTACCGCATTTCGGCTTCAATAAGCGATGATTAACCATTAGGATCGATATTCGGATGTACATCCAACGCATCCGTTTGGTCAAATCCGGGGACAAAACGGCAGCCTGCAAGGCCTTTTGATTTGAACAGAATCGAACGACACAAAAACGGGCGGCATTATCACATGAGCGTCTGGCCGAGATGGCTGGCAGCGGTGATTGTTGCCGTCGGGTTCCTTGCAGCGACGGCAACCGGCGCCAGCGCCGAGACACGTTCGCTGAAGCTCTATCATCTCCACACGCATGAAAAGGCGGAGATCGTCTACAAGCGCAATGGCCGCTACGACCAGGCGGGTTTGCGAAAGATCAACATCATCCTGCGCGACTGGCGTCGCAACGAGCCGACCAAGATGGATCCGCGCCTGCTGGACCTGGTCTGGGAAGCGTATCGAGAGAGCGGCGCCACCGACTACATCCAGGTCGTCTGCGGCTATCGTTCGCCGGCCACGAATTCGATGCTGCGCAGCCGCAGCAGGGGCGTCGCCGAGAAGAGCCAGCACATGCTTGGCAGGGCGATGGATTTCTACATTCCAGGCGTGCCGCTGAAGAAGCTGCGCGACATCGGCCTCAGGATGCAGGGCGGCGGCGTCGGCTACTATCCCAGTTCCGGCTCGCCCTTCGTGCACATGGATGTCGGCAATGTGCGCCACTGGCCCGGCATCAGCCGCCAGGAGCTGGTGCGCGTGTTCCCCAACGGCAAGACGCTGCACGTGCCGAGCGACGGCAAGCCGTTGCCCGGCTACGAACAGGCGCTCGCCTCCTACAAGGCCCGCAAGGGCGCCGGCGCTCCGGCCATCGAACTGGCCAGCGCAAGCGGCGGTGGCAAAAAATCCCGCGGGTTCCTGGCAGCCTTCTTCGGCGGCGGCGACGACGAGGCGGACGACAGCGCCGATGTGGCGATGGCCGAGCCAGCGCCAAAGCCCCGTAACATGAAGCCGGCGCCGTCCGCCAAGAGCAGCAATCTGCCTGGCATTGCCATTGTGGCGCCTCAGGACGCCAAGCGCGCCGAGATTCCGGAAGTCGCCGATGCTCCGGCGCCTGCGCCTGAACCGGAGAACGACACGCCGGAGACGATCATCGCGGCATTGCCGGCGCGCAGCATTCCGCTGCCGGATTTTGCTCCGCGCCCGAAGACCGACGTCGGCACCCAGCCGCCTGAAAACGTTCCGTTCGGCGTGGCGGATGCGGCTAAATCGACCGAACAGGCGGTGGCGACCGCGCAAGCGCCGGCAAGCGTGGCGCCGACAAGCGTGGCGCCGGCCAGTGTGGCGCCGGCAAATGTTCCGTTCGGCATGGCAGACCCGTCTGCTGCAGCCGGCCCGGTGCAGGTCGCGGCTAACAACGTTCCCGTGCCGAGCTGGCGGCCCGATCATTCGCTGCCGGCCGATCTTTCGCCGGCTAGTCTTGCGCCGCAGGACAAGCAAGTGTTGCTGGCGCTGGCAAGTGCAGCCGAGCGGAGCAACACCGCCACCGACGCGTTCTCGGTGTTGCCGTCGGCACGGCCCGACACTTCGCAGCCCGACGAGGTCAAGGCCGTTCTGGAACGGGTCAGCGCGACCGACGAATACAAGGTCGCTTCGCTTTCCGAGCAAGCATCGGTGTTCGAGGAACCGGCGAGCGACGACGGCGCATCGAGCGACGGGGCATCGCCGCGCGACGCCATCGTTGCCCGCCCGGCCGGCTCCGATCCGGTTGCCGTCATCGGTGCCGGCGTGAAGACCACACGCAAGGAACCCAGGGCCACCACCCGCGACCTGAAACCCGGCCCCAAGCCGGTGGTGGTCGCCGCCGCGCCGCAGTCCGCCCGTTGGGCGCTGCACAGCGGCGAGTATGTCGCAACCGTTTCGGAGGCGACAACGGCGCCGCGCTACGCCTACGACTTCGTCCGTACGGCACCGAGCGAGGTTTATACCGTGGGCTTCCAGCCGGGCAACGAAATGGCCGACGCCAACCGGTTCACCGGCAAGGCCGTCAAGTTCATGTCGGTGGCCCGCTTCAAGACCGAGTAGGCTGCGCTGTCACCCCGCGCGGCCTCCACCGCCGGCACTGGCTTCCTTCGTCCCGGGATGCTAACCACTGGTCAGCATTCTCCCGCTTCGTCTAATGGTAGGACAGCGCCCTTTGAAGGCGTGAATCGTGGTTCGAGCCCATGAGCGGGAACCAACAATGTCAAATACTTACCTATTTTCTCGTCGAAATGTCCAATATTTGGCCAATGAGGCCACTTAGGGGGCCTATGAAGTCATCGCCGAGAATGGCGATCGTCAAGCCGGGCTGTGGAACTTTTTCGCCGTGAGCAACAAACCGGCCGCCTTAGAGCCCATCCAGCCGCGCGATCGAGGCCCGATCCTCGGCCATGCCTGCGAGCATCGTGGCTGCGGCCAGGATGCCGGCTGGAGCTTTGCGCGGCCACGCTCTGCGTCGCACTGGTTCTGCTTCGAGCATCCCGGCGAGGGTGAGCGCCACCTATGATCCAGGAACCGAAACACCAGGTCGACTATGCCGACCGCGCGCTGGAATGCCAGAAGGGCAATGGAGCCCGGCTTCCAGGCGATCTTCGATTGCAGAAATCGGCTGGACGCGCGGCGAGTGATGCGCTCGCTGCCGACACGTGACGCAGAAGGAAAACGCCAAGGTCGAGGCACGATGGGCGATTGCTCGGGCAATGCTGCGCGCCCGCCGGCAATTTTTCCTTGCGCTTCGACACCATGCTTTCCAGCCCGGCCTGGTCGACCAGGTAAAAGATCGCCTTCGCCTCGCCCGGCGGTGGCTGGCTGAACTGGATGCGGATATTGGGCGGGATCAACTCGGCCAGGATCGCGCCGGTCCTCCAGAGGCATGTCGCGGAGGTCATGGCCGTTCAGGTGCAGGAGATCGAAGGCGAAGTAGAGATCATGCTGGCGCCGCGTTATGGCCCGCCGTAGCTCGCCGAAGTCAGCACGATGATCTCGCCGTCGATGATCGCGCTTCCACGTCAAGGTCGGCGGCAGCTTTGGCCAGGTCACGGTATTTCGCTGTCACACGGCCAAACTGTCAGATGACTATGCAATGCGAACGTCTGCCATCAGAAGGGCCAGATCAGGATTAAGATCGATAGGCCGACTGTGGCAACTCGCAAGATGGGACGATCCGGTGCCCCGCAAGAGGAAGCACCCGCCCGAAGAGGAATATACGCATCTCGCCATCAAAGTGGCGCACTGCGAAGCGAGCGTCGAAACTCGCATCGAACCTGAGATCTATCATCCTCAGTATGCTTGGGATTTGGATGATGACGCGCCTCTGTACCGGATTACAACCCGACTGACATTGGTCGGCGTCGCGAATTACCCAGAAGGACGGGCGGGCGAAGCTTATGAATTGACGATCTATGGATCGAATTCGGATTCCCGGCGCATTAAGGCCACGGTCGGATGTTCAGGCGCACGACGAACATGGCTCGCCCAAGTTTCGTTCATACCGCGGCAGGCAGATCCCGATCTACAATCCCCCTCCAGGCCTGGGACTCATCGAGAAGGAACGCGGCGAGCCACGCTGGACAGCGTGGCTTCGGGTGTCGCCGCTTTTTACGAGCGACGCGCTCGCCTTGGTGAACAGCGGACGATCACTCTTCCTGGCGATAGACGAACGCCGGGCCAAACGCGCGCGCTGGATTCAGGGAGTAAGCTTGCAAACAACTGATCCGGCTGACGAATAGCCAAAAAAAGCCGAGGACGCTCTCTCCGCCATTTACAATTGATTTTGTAGGATAATTTGTCACTTTAGAATCCCTGCGGACAAAGTAGCGTACATCCAACAATCGACCCCTTTCGAGAACAGTGGGAATTTTGCCGTCACGCATCACCGACCCTTTCACGATGGTAACACGATTCCCCTTGAGCGCACCATACTTTTCATACATTTTTCAAGTACTTAGTAGAATTACATCGAATATGTCGAATATCCGTCCAATAGACATCTACGATGCCAGCGATTGCAACCGGTAATTTCCTCTGACTCTGAGACGGAATGGGCGGGCTGTATTGATCGGCGGGACGAAACTGTTCGATGAACCTGCCACGCCAACTTCCGCCATCAGAAGGGCTAAATCAGGATCAGGACTGATTGACGGCGACAAATCTCAAGGCGGATGATCCGGTGCCCCGCAGCAGGAAGCACCAGCGAGAGAAGAACACACGAATGTCGCCATCAAAGTGGAACGCTGCGATGCGAGAGTTGAAGCTCGCATTGAACACAGTTTTACCAACCACAGTATGCTTGGGATTTGGATGATGACGCCCCCTGTATCGGTTCACAACGCAGCTGACAGTGGCCGGCGTGGCGACGTATCCAGAAGAACGGGCGGGAATGTTTTTGAATTGACGATCTATGGATCCAATTCGGACTCACGGCGCCTTGGTGCAACGGTCAAGGATGTGCAGGCGCGTGACGAACACGGCTCACCTCAATATCGTCTATACCGCGGCAGGCGAGATCCCGATCTACAATCCACCCTCAGGCATGGGGCTCATTGACAAGGCCCGTGGCGAGCCACGATGGACAGCGTGGCTTCGCGTTTCCCCACACTTTACCAGCGACGCACCCGCCTTGGTGAACAGCGGACGGCCACTGTTCTTGGCGGTACACGAGCGCCGAAGTAACCGCGCGCTGGATCCAGGGAGTGAGTTTGCAAACGGCTGACCTGCCGAAGAATAGCTAAAACCGAAACTGAGGCCGCTCATCGAGCATCAAAGAGAGCCAACCACCTTCCCGGGCTGCGTTCTGACAAACTGCCTCACCGCGATCTTCCAGTCCCTCCAAGTCTCGTATGCCCGTTGAGAATAGATTTCCAGCATACTGAGGGCCGGATGCCTCGCGAATTGCATGTTGCAGACTGCAAGCTTGACGCAAGGGGGCAGGTCCAAGACGGCCGGATCTCACTCCTTCTCGAACCCATGGCTGTCGAATTTCAGCGTGCGGCTGTTTTCCGTCACTGTGCGTACCAACTGGTCGGTCGCGCCGTTAGGCAGCCGGGCCTCGATCTCGATGGTCACCGTAACATCGGCGCCGATTTGGCCAGCCAGATGGGCGATGATCTCGTCGGCGATCCGCCCGGCGTCTCGGCCGGTGCGTGTGGGATCTACCCGCACCGAACCGTGGTAACGCCGTAGCTGCTGGGCAGCCGGCGGGCTCGGCGTCGGATCGGGACCGCCGGGCGTCGGGCGCGGCTCGTCCATGCCACCACCCGGCGTCGACGTCCGTGTGGGCGGGACCTCGGCATCGAGCTGCCGCGCCGCCACCTCCGGCCTGACGAGAAGGCCGGCGCTGTCGGCGGTGATGACGACACCTTGGCCACCACGCAGACCACGATACCGGCCCGCCGCTTCGTCATAGCTTTCGGCATAGGCGAAGGTGTCGGTCCGCCACGTCAGCAGGGCAATGCCATCGCGGATCGACTGGGCAAGGACCTCGGGGCCGGCAACGCGCGGCAGATAGAGGTAGCGAGCAAAGTCGTCGGCGAGTTGCCGGACGGAGACGTGATCGCCGCGCCACAGCGGCACGCCGTCGAGGTGTTTGCGCAGGATCGTTGAGCCGAGCCCGGCCACCAGCAGCTCGTCACCGCGAAGCTTCTTGCTGGCGCGCGCCGCCAGTGCATCGCTTCCGGTGAGCCGCAAGGCCTGCCATGCAACCGGTGCCTGCGGTGTAGGCTGCTCCGGCACGAGGAGCCATTGGTAGGTTTCGGGCAGCCGCGCCGTCACGGCGCCGTCCGCCGCCTGTTTCTGCGTCTCAGCCTGGCGGGCCTGATGCGGGTCGAGGTTGAGCATGTCCTTCTCGGACACGATCGACGACCACGCGACGAATTTGCGCAGCGCCTCGTCGAGATCCTGCAGGCGGACCCTGTCCGCCGCCAGGAACACCAGTGTGTTGCGGTAGAGGCGCGGCGTGTTGCCGCGTAATTCGAGGATCGCCTTCGCGGCGATTTCCGCGGCGCTGCCGCCTTCCTTGCTGTACGAGTGCTCGGCCGGCAGCACCACAAGTCGCGCGTCGAGATCGTCGGGAACATCGGCACCCGACCGTGGCAAGGGGTGTATGCGCGAGAAGTCGCCGCCGCGCTTCAGATCGACCCTTAGGCGCGCGTCCAACTCGGCGGCAATCCTGTCTGGATCACGCTTAAGCTGTTCTGCACGGTCCTCGGCCAGCTTTGTGACGGTTGGTTGTGTCGCATACCAGGAACGGGGACCGTCCTGATAGAGGTATGTGGCATCGCGCGCGAGGCGTCGCAGAGCATCGCTGAAGACTGCGGGCGTCTCGCCCGGCATGACGCAGCCCAGTTTGACACGTCTATCCTCCAGCCCGCGTTGGGCAGCAGCCGTGGTCGGGGCGGAACCGAGATAGATCGTTCGAGCCACGCGCCGAGTTGCGGACAGCTTACCTAGATTGGGAACTTCGTTGTCGATCCTGAGTGGCAACGAATTGGAGCCGTCGACGTCCTTTTCAATGATCGGCACCCAGTGGTCGGAGAGATAGCGCGTGAGCTCGAACTGGACGCGTTGGTCGTCGATCGGAACGGTCGACGGCAGGATCAGCGGGCTGCGGTCGCCCTTCTCCCAGAGGCTGTGGATCACCGCCGCCATCAGCCGCAGCACGCCGCGCGTGCGCTGGAATTTCACGAGCGTTGACCAGTCGGTATAGAGGCGGTCGAAAATCTCCGGGTGGATCGGATAGGCCGCCTGCATGCGCCTCTCGTAGTCGCTGCCCCGGCAGTCCGGCGGAAACTCTGCCGCCTGCGCATGGTAGAGATCGGCGAAGGCGCGCGCGGTGAGATCGCGCTGCTTGAACAGCTCGCCCGCTATCGGCTCGAACAGCCGGCGCCGGACGATCTCAAAACCTTCTTCTGCGGTCGCCGGCCGCCATGACGATTCCACACGCCCGACCACATTGCGGAGCCTGTCCAGCGCCTCGCGGCCCCGGATGCCGCCAACCTCGACGTCGTCTGCCTGGGTATGCGGCGACCCGGCCGTGTCTGAGGCCGGCAGCGAGACGACCAGCAGGCAGTTCTTGGCGAGCTTCGCCGACTCGGTAAGCACCTGGGCAAACGAAAACTGGGTCTCGAACCCTCCCGCCGGCAGGTCGCTTTGATCATGCAGCTGGCGCGCGTAGGCCACCCACTCGTCGACAAGAACAAGGCAGGGACCGTATTGGACGAAGAGCTCGCGCAACACGTCACCAGGGCTCGTGGCTTTCTCATCGTCCTTGGCGATGCGGGCGAAGGCCTGCTTGCCGCCGAGCTGATACGCGAGTTCACCCCACAGCGTATTGACAACCGTGCCGTCGGGCTTGGTGACTGGATTGCCCGGCGAGATCTTGTTGCCTACCAGCACGACGCGCTTTGCCTTGGGGAGCGCCTTCACGCCCGCCTCGGCGAGCACTCCATCGATGCCCGATAGCTCGCTTGCCGCCGCGCCCCCGAACAAGTGGTACAGCGCCAGCATCGAGTGCGTCTTGCCGCCGCCGAAATTGGTCTGGAGTTGCACGACCGGATCGCCGCCCTGGCCGGACAGGCGCTGCACGCCACCGACCAGCAGGCGCTTCAGGCTCTCGGTCAGGAACGTGCGGCGAAAGAACTCGGCCGGCTTGCGATACTCGTCGCTGCCTTCGCCGAGATGCACTTGCCACAGGTCTGCGGCGAACTCCGCTTGCTGATAGCGGCCGCTGGCGACATCGGCGTGCGGCGTCACCACCTCGCGCCAAGGCTTAAGATTGCCAGCCGCCGCCGGCTCGATGAGCGAACCGCCCGCCTTGCGTTTCTCGCCGCGCACCTGCTCGTCGAAGATGAGGCGGCGCAGCTCCATCTTCATCTTGTTGACTTCGTCGGCTTCCGGCGCCGAGACAGCGGCAAGCAGGCGGCTCATCGAGTCAAGCGCCCTGTCGGTGTCGTCGCCGGAAAACGGCTTCTGATGCGCCCAGCTGTTGCGCACGTCGCGCAGTTCCTGCACGAGCGACCGCTCGGCGCGGCCGAGCGTGCGGCCGAAGACGTCGTTCCACGTCTCCCACATCAGCTTCAGAAGGCCGGCTACATCCCATTGCGCAATCGGCCTGCGACCAAGATTAGGATCGTCGGCGAACCGTTGTACGGCATCCATGCCAACGGTACGCAACTTGACGGCTGACTGAATCTCGCGGTCGACGAAGGGCGCTAGGCCTATCCTTAGCAGGTCCATCGCTTTGCCGACACGTTCCTGATTGGTAATTGCCATTGCTCAGCCCCCTATGCTGTCCTCGTCGGCGGCCATTTGCCCAGTCACTGGATCCAGCCCTCAATTGTCCGCACTGTCACGCATACCTCGGCGGCGGATTTTCGCGACTCGGCGTAGTCGTTCGCGTGCACCAGGCAGTTGCGAAGGTCCTCAGCCCGTTTCATGGCCTTCTCGAAGGCCCGTCTACTGCCCATAAATAAATCGCTCTTGCGAATGATGGTCACCTTGTCCGCAAACTGGGTGAACAGCAGGTCGTCGACCCAGTTATCGTCACGTGTGGCTGCTCTTCGCTTGTTGTCGACCTCCTCTTGCCGTTCAGGTGAAAGTCTGGCCTTCCATTTCGTTGAGCCTGCGAACTCGTATCGGATGGCCTCTGCCATCGACATCTCGATATGCGTGATCAATGCGAACAGCGCCACTCTAACGGGGAGCTTCTGCAGGTCGGACAGGCTGACCAGCCCATCAATCCGCGCACCGGACACGACGAGCCGGAACGGCCTCCCATCGGCGCTCGTCACGAAACTTAGGATATCGGCATCGACGCCAATCAGGTTGTCCTCGTGGAGAGGAAGCATTCGGTCTTTGACTCTGCAGCCGTGGATTTCACCCTGAGCCAGGCTCCCAAGGTCTACGAAGCCAACGATGCGCTCCGACCCTGTGTTGGCACCGCCTAGCACCGGGAAGAAGTCGAAGCCTTTCTTGTTCTTACGGACCACATCGGCCAGCATTTCATCGACCCCACACGTATCGAAAAGCTGCCTCGGAGTGGCAACTAGTCGAACGGGCAAACCCGCCTGAAACGCGGTCATCAACTCCGGCGAGGCAATCGAAGGAGCTGCCCATCCGCTTTGGTCCCCTGTGGTCGGACTGTCGTTCATCGCCTTCGCCTACGTGACAAAAGTTTCGAACAGGTTGGTCTGCTCGGGTTTTTGCGAGCCGCCCTCGCGTGCGAGACGCATAAGCTCGGGCCAGCTTTGGACCAGGCCGTTGTAGGCCAGCGCTTCCGCGGCCCGTTTCTTGCGCTCGGCGATCACGTACAGGCGGTAAGCGAGTTCGCGGGCGGCTTCTGCCTTGGAGCCCAACCTCGCGACCAGTGTGGCCGCAGCAGCTTCTCCCCCAACAAGCACGTGGATCAGGTGATGAACGGTTTCCCAAGCTGTCAGCCGCTTGTCGGTCGCAGGGTCCCAGTCAGCCGGCAACTCCTCGGGCTTGAGGAGCCGCACCCTGCCACGCCTTGACTCAAGCACTCCGGCCTCAACAAGGCCACCGACGCTCGTGTTTTTGGCCTTGGACAGCGTTTCCGCAACGCCATACTCGCCCTCTGCGAAGCCATATTGCTCAAACCAAGCGACTGCCCAGCGGGTATCGGAGTCGAAGTCTCCTTCTTGTTCAGCAAGCGCCTCATCGAGGGTTGCATTGATGAGTGCCAACGCCTCACGCATCGAGACGGGCTTGCCCTCCGCGTCGAGAACCTTGGCATAGCGAGTGAAGACCCCCATGCCGGGGCCGATCGCTGCCTGCGCGAGGTCTACAGGCGCAATGTTGCCGGCTTGAAGATGGCGAAGTGCTGAGGGTAGTTCAGCCTTAAGCGCAGCAACAAACTCGCGGCGCGTCGCCGCTACCGCGTCTGGCGAGCGTGGTCGGCATACTAGAACGATACTCGACGCAAGCGCATTGGATGCCATTCCTCGCATCCGGTTTTCCAGTTCAGTTCGCATCGGCCACGTGCCGCTTACTCCGAACCCGGCGCGGACTACCGCATCTAGAAAGGTCTCCCAACCTGTACTAGCGGTCCCCGAGTCACCTTCATTCTCAGATTGTTTGAAAGCGTAGTAGATGGTCACGGGGAACGTCGGATGCGCCAACTCAGCTAAACGGTGCATTGCTTGCGTCATGCCCTCAAGGAAGAATCTTCCCGCCTTCTCCTTGCCGCCGTGACGATGCGGTGTGGCCACGAGCTCACCTTCTTTGGGAACCGCAACGGTGGCAAACAGATCGGGAAAGACATCCCTTAGCGAGCGTCGAAGCCAGACATAGAAGAAATCGGAAAGATCAGCATATCCTATATTGTCATAGTATGGCGGATCTGTTGAGAAGACGGCAATATTGTTCGGTGGGAGGTGGCGCACATCTTGCTGCCATGCTGTGCCCGGTCGGGTAGTCGCCGTGCCTTCAAGGGCTTCTACGGTCCAGCGCAGCGACTCGGCAAACCCACCTGTTTGCTGGCCCAACGCATTAACTTCTACATAGTCCCACGACATCGACAGAGCCTGCCGACTGAATGTGTTGTACATACTGTCGCGGGTAGGCATCCACCGCGTAAGTGAGGAACCTCGATCGGCGACTTTGCTCAATGCAAAGGACCAGTATATCGATGCGGCCTGCGCGTAGGCTGTCGCACCGGAGCCACCGTTGCAGAGTTGCTCAGCATCATCAAGAAGGCCTGCGGCGACCGCGTCTCGCTGCATACGATCCATTGCTTCGCCGATGAGATCCGAAAAAGTTGTCAAGGCGACGAGTTGGCGATTGGTGAAGAGATCACGCCACTTAGTCATCCCATACTCTTGTACACGGAAGCCCAGCGCTTTCTCAGGCAGGTCTGTTTCAGGCGTGTCTTGTGGATGAGCGTGGCGAGCGATCTCTTCCATCGCGGACGTTGGCGCCAAGTAGACCCGACTACGGCCCCCTTCAGCGACAACGGCCAACAGCCGTGCTCCAAGCCGTCCAGCCTTCGCCTCCGCGCGGAGGTACTCAAACTGAATTGGAGCACCGGACATTAGACAGAAAAATCCGTTGCCCGCGCCGCCTGATTTTGTTCCACGCCTGGCTTGTTCAGTGTCGAGCGGTTTGCCCAGCTTTACTGTAAACCTATAGCCTTCAGCTTCGATAACGGGCTCGACATACGTTTCTTTGCCAACCTTGGTTGAAAGCATAAAGGTAGAAACAAGCGGCACCTCGACGTGTGCGAACGCGGGATTGGGGCTTTTGACAGTGCGCGCCCAAATGCACGCCGTAACTGTCAGGTGTTTTCCAACAAGCGGTTTCAGATCAGAGCGAGATAATGCCATTTCCTCCGTTATCGTTACGCTGGGATACAAGTGCCCGATGCGCTTTTCGGCCTCATCGCGTATCCATTGACCGTAGTACCGCACGTCCTCGGCGAGGCCCTGTGCGCCCTTCCATTGTCGCGGGTCAAGCGACCTCTCGGCCCTCGTCTTTGGGTTGACCGGTGCCTTGCCGGCGAACCGGGGCGGGACCTCGATCATCGCCTTGTTGATCAGCACTGCGACGGGATTGAGGTCGCTGGCGTAGCTTTCCATTCCGAGCCTCTGCGCTTCAAGCGGAAGGGCGCCGCCGCCCGCAAAGGGATCATGAAACGCCGGCAGCTGATTGCGGTCGAACAGTTCTTTGGCGCGGGGATGATCAGCGTTCTCCGCACAGGCACGGCGCCAGCTGGTCCAGATTTCCTCACGCGCCTTCTGCAGCACCGTCTCATTGCTGGTGTTTTCCCACTTCACCAGTTCCTCGATAATGCCGAACAGGCGTTCGCGCTCCTCCTCCTGTTTCTGCTCCGTCGGGAAAAGGTCGGGATATGACGAAGGATCGTCGACCATCTGGGCGAAGATCACGGCACGCGCCGCTGCCAGTGGACGCCGCGCCCACCACAAATGGAGCGTCGAAGGGTGGCCGTGCCGGATGGACTTCTCCCGCGCCGACGCAATGTTGATCGCTACCAGCGGCAGCGCAACTTCGATGAGCTTTTTGTGGGTTTTGACTGGCACCGACATCAAGCGGCCTCCTTCAGGATCGTATTGCAGAGGTCGAGGGTGCGGATCTTGAGATCCTCACCATGTGGTTCGCAAGGAGATCGTGGCTCATCAGGCCGGTTCCTTCCCCATCGCGATCAGATCGCTGAGACTGTAGTTCACGCTCGCCGCGTGGAAGTCAGGCTCGGCCTTGAACGGCTTGCGGACGTAGTGAACGCGATGTCGTTCGCCATCGAGTTCGACGATGGCCAGGATGAAGTCATCGGGCTTGTTTAGCGAGTAGAGTATCTCGTTTTTAGTCACGGTGACCGTGTCCGCGCCGGCGGCGCGTCCTTTGACCTCGAGGAAGCGCAGGCGGCCTGTGCCAGGGATGGCACTCTCGATATCATAGCCGAGTTTCTCCAGCTCCCGATCGATCGGAACGAAGCCGAGGCCGCGCTCGATCTCCATGATGATCTCACGAGCACGGGCTGCAGCGACCTGAGTGTCGACAGTCACCTGTGGAGATGTCGTCGGTTTGCCGCTCATCGCATGGATCAGCCCTATTGGCACGATGAGCAGCCCGCCCAGTGCAACCGGCGGCAGCGGCGCGATCTGGCGCTCGCGTTTAATGTCCTCCATGCGCTTCTGCAGTCGCGCCTGGAGGTCGTCGGCACGCTTGCGGGCTTCGCCGGAGTTGAGCCGCGCATTGGCCTTGCCGGCACGCTCCTGCTCCTTCAACTGCTCGGCGCGGAAATCCCAGTAGTTGATCTCTTTGGTAAGACGGTCTTTCACCGCCGCCTCGGTCTTGTCGAGAAGCGCCAGCTTGCGGTCGCGGACCTCGGCGAGGTGTTCGGGTACCACTTGGGCAATGGCATGAGACTGCGCCCTGGCTTCCAGATCGCGGCTGATCCAGGCGCACTCGGGCCGGGAAAGCATCGTATCAACGACTGGCTCGCCGTCGATCAGCGGTCGGTAGTCGAGATACGGCGCATAGTTCAGATGCCGGGCAAGACCATCCGAACCGATCTCGACGAACAGAAGCCGCTTGGAGACGATCCGCCGGTCGCCGCTCTTGGTCACACTGGCGTCCTGGATGGCATGTTCGAGGAAGAACAGGACACGAGGAGACGTGCCGAGGTCGCGCTCGTCGACGAGCACGGTGCCGCGCCGCAAAAGGTCTCGGTAACGCTCAAGGGTGAGGTCTATCAGCGAATTGAGCAGCGGATGACCGGGGCATACGAACGCGGCCATGGGCTGCCCCTGTGGCGCCACCATCGACTTCTCAAAGGCGATGCGCTCATAGCGCGGGAGGACAGGCTCGCCGACGCCGATCAGGCGATCACGGTTGCGGACCGGCGCCGGGACGTGTGTGATCTCGTAGCGCTTGGGCTCGCGCTGCTTGGCGGCGCCGCCGAGACGCTTGAAGGCTTCGAGGAAGAAGGACTCGACGTAGTGGGGCTGGAGGCGACGGGCGTCCGCCCGCTCCATTTCCTCACGGATCTGATGGACACGCGAAACATCCATTGAGTCGTGCGCAAGGGCGCTATCCTCCAGGAGGCTTTGCAGCGCCTTCTTGTCGAAGGCATTTTCGACGATGGTGGTGAGCCGCGCACGGACCTCGGGCTGTTCGCCATAGCGGATGGCCTCAATCAGCAGCTCTCGGAGCGGCCGACCCTCGAACTGCAGCTTGCCCAAGACGTCGAAGACCTGGCCGCCAAGGGCGATGCGCGCCTGATCCAGTTTCTCGAGAAGCTTTCGGTAGACATCGCCTTCCCTCGTTTCCTCGGCGACCAGGTTCCACAGGTGGCAGACTTCAGTCTGGCCGATACGATGGATGCGCCCGAAGCGCTGCTCTAGCCGGTTGGGATTCCAGGGCAGGTCGTAGTTCACCATCAGATGCGCGCGCTGCAGGTTGATGCCTTCGCCCGCCGCGTCGGTCGCCAGCAGCACCTGCACCTCCGGGTCGTGACGGAAAGCCTCCTGGGCTTTCATCCGCTCCTCACGACCCATGCCACCGTGGATCATGACGACGGCCTGCTCCCGGCCGAGCAGCGTTGCTATCCGACCCTGAAGGTAGTTCAACGTGTCGCGATGCTCGGTAAAGATGACGAGCTTCTGGCGCGGCGACGGTGTTGGCTTTGGTGGTATCGGCACGCCCGCGTCGTATTCCGATCCCTCTTCTGCCAGATCGTTGGCGATGGCTGCCGGCGTGAAGATTTCGCCGAGCAGCGACGCAAGTTCACGCCATTTCTTATCCTCGCCGCTGCGCCGGATCGACAGAGCGAGAGCCTCAAGCCGCTTCAGGGTCTCGATCTCGATCCGAAGCTCTTCGATGGAACGAGCTGCGGTGGCTTCGTCGAGCACCTGTTCCTCGACAGCTTCCATTTCCGCATCTGGCGCGTCTTCGAAATCGTCGATGTCCTCGCGGTCGAGCACCGGTACATTGGCCGCGATGGCGTTACCGAACTGGCTACCACGTTGCAGGATTTCCAGTCCACGCATGCGGCTTTCCAGTCGTTCGCGCCTGCGGCGCAGCGACTGGTAGATCGCCTCCGGCGACGAGGCCAGACGGCGCTGCAAGATAGTAAGCGCGAAGCCCACAGTTCCAGCGCGCTTGTCGTTCTGCAGAGCCTCTGCGCGGTTGAACTCCTCGCGCACATACTCGGTCACTGCCTTGTAGAGCGCCGACTCTGCGTCGGACAGCTTGTAGGGAACGGTGTAGGCAAAGCGCTGCGGAAACAGCGGGGTTGCGTCGAACTTGAGCAAATTCTCTTTGACCATGCGGCGCATCAGATCAGAGACGTCGGCCGCGTGGACGCCGTCGCGGAACTTGCCCTCGAAGCGGTCGCCGTCGAGCAGCGCCATGAAGAGCTGGAAGTCCGCCTCCTTGCCGTTGTGTGGCGTTGCGGTCATCAGCAGGAAATGGCGAGTCAGCGACGATAGAAGCTGCGCCAGGCGATAGCGCTTGGTATAATTGACCTCGCCGCCGAAGAAGGTGGCCGACAGCTTGTGTGCCTCGTCGCAGACGACCAGGTCCCAGCGGCAGTCAGGCGCCTGAAGCTTCTGCTGCACGTCCTCGTTGCGTGCCAGCTTGTCGAGCCGCGCGATGACCAGGTTGGTCTCGAGGAACCAGTTGCCGGTGCGGGCCGCTTCCAGCTTGTCGTTGGTGAGGATCTCGAAGGGCAGATTGAACCGGCGATAAAGCTCATCCTGCCACTGCTCGGCGAGGCTGCCTGGGCACACGATCAGGCAGCGCTGGAGATCGCCTCGCGCGATCAGCTCCTTGATCAGCAGGCCTGCCATGATGGTCTTGCCGGCGCCAGGGTCGTCCGCCAGCAAGAACCGCAATGGCTGGCGCGGCAACATGCTTTCGTACACGGCGGTGATCTGGTGCGGCAACGGTTCGACGATCGACGTGTGGACGGCGAGTACCGGATCGAACAGGTGGGCGAGATGGATGCGCTGCGCCTCAGAGACGAGCCGGAAAAGCGCGCCGTCTCCGTCAAAGCTCCAGGGCCGCCCTTCCTCGACGATCTCCAGGTCGACCTCACGGTCGCGGTAGAGGAGTTCGTTGCCGACCTTGCCGGTCGGGTCCTTGTAGGTCAGCTCGATCGCGCTGGAGCCGAACCACTGCACGCTGACGACCGTGACCAAGGCGTTGGGCAGCACGCCGCGGACGGAGCAATTAGGCTTCAGATCCTCTAAGACGGCTACCAAGCATCCCCCTAGGTATTTCTTCTTGGCTGAAATCGAGCTTGTCACCTCCTCATACGGCCCCGCGTACCAATACACTAGACCGTATTAGCTTTGAGATTTGTATTTTCTGTTGGCCTAGTGCCAATCAAACAGCCGGCACGTCTAAGACAAACCCGTAATGCACCGTATGCCTCGGAGTTCTGCGAGACCGTTGCGCATTTTCTCGAAGCTATTGTCTCAATTGGTCCACGTGGGCAAATGAACGCCCAAATATCCAATCTCTATCGCCCGTCGATCTTCGTGGACGATGAGATGAATCCTGTTATGCCGATCGATCCAAACGTGTTTTTCGAAGATTGCCATCTCACCCGTCTGGGAGCGAAAGCGGCGCTGATTGCCGTAGTTCTGCATAGTGAGATCGCTCTCGTTCCGGATCTCCATGCTGCCGGGATCGGGTCGCGCGTGCTCCATGTCGCGCCAGCGGCGTACCATGTCATCGAGCTTTGCAAGCCGTTTGAACGCCAGATCCATATATTCTGCCGGGAACCGAGCAACCTGTTCCTCGATATCACTGCCCCACTCTAGATACGGGAAGGTAATTGCTCGTGAAGCCATGAAATTCCCACGGCTGATTTCCCTCCGGGCGCCGGCAAGCCACCGCTCTGCGATTGCTCCAGCGTGAGTCGCCGTCGATGCGTGGTCTAGCACCAAGATCTGCTCACCGCAGCGCACCTTAGCCAGGTCAAAGTCCCAGTCTTGCCCCCTGAAACTTACCAGGGTACTCGCAGTCACCGCGCACTGCATCGCTTCAAGTCCGGCACGGCGAACTGATGCGAGCACCGCCTCGAAACCCTCAACTGCGCCATCAGGCGCCAGCTTCAAGATTGCCTCGACTGTGTCGTCATCCAAGTCGCGGTCGGCCGGTTCGTACATCATCAATGCATCGAAATAGACAGCAAGATCATAAGTGGCTGGCGATTCGTAAAGGCTGGCTGCCGCTTGTCCAAGAGTGACCGCCGTTGGGGGAGCGCCCGGAAGTTCACCAATTTCCAGAAGCCATGCATTTCTTGGCAATCGGAGAGGTCGAACATCACCACCGACATATCTATCTAGCTCCGAAATTGTCTCTAGCATGCCCTTAACAAGCTGTGCCGCGATGCCCAAGTCGACGGCCGGGGCTGGGATCGACGCCGGATTGAAAACGTAGCTTGTCATGATCAGTCAGCGCGGGGACGCACAAGCCCGGCAGCATTCCGCCGATGTTGATCAAAAAAGCCTTCCGGCCACTCGGACAATCGCCCATCGGCGTCAACAGTGGGACTGCGCCGCTCCGCCTTGCCGCCATTTTGAAAAAGATAATGGAAGCGAAGGTCCTTGGGGGCGACAATCTGCCCGCGAACTGCAAGCCTTGCGCCATCTAATACATGGTCGCTGTGAGTCTCAATTATCACCTGCACACCTGCCGCTGCGGCTCGCGCGCATAACTCCCCCATCTTTGTTTGCCCGCGCGGGTGAAGGTGCGCCTCCGGGTTTTCTAGTAGGACTAGTCCACCTTGAGGAGCCGAAAGAAGTGCTGCCAAAACTGGAAGAATATAGCTCAGCCCGAAACCTACGTTCGTTGCCCGATATTCCGGAGACCGAAGCTCCCCTTCGCGTCCAAAAGAGAACGAACCAACCGCAAGATCAGCGTTAGGCACCCCGGCAATTGCAAGGCGAACTCCAGGGCTGATCTCGGCCAGCCAGGCATCAAGCTGGTCTCGGAGCCGATCACCTTCCGCTCCCTCGATACGACGCGGATCGCCGGAGCTGAGTGTGATTCGATCTTGATGAACGAGCAGCGCATCGAGCACATATTCACCGTGCGCGCCGAGATTAAACGCCTGCCCACGCGAACCCTCAGTAGGCAGCGCCTTACGCGGACCAAAACGCTCCGCGTTCAAATAGTTGAAATCGGCGAGCCTGCCCGCTCCTCCTACGCCGGAAAACAAAGCAAAGCCGTCGAGCGCGAGCTGGATAGCGTCTTTGCGGACCGAATCGTGAGTGGTCCACGCCGTGTCCCCAGTTTCCCGATCGACTTGAAATTCCAACCGGATGTCGCCAACAGCGTCATCTCTGACGCGGATCGCGAACGCATCATCTTTAGCCGAAGTAAAGAGGACATCACGACCGCGACCAAGATCAACATACTCACCGCTAAACGAGACTCGACCCGGCTGCAGCCCGGATTGCAGGGTCAGCTGGCGTACAAGCAGCAACGACTGCATTATGCTGCTCTTACCACTTCCGTTCAGCCCAGACAAAAGTGTCAGAGCTGCAAAAGGCAGATGCTCATCTTCGAAGCATTTGAAATTCTGAAGGTGAAGGTCGTCAATCAACGCTTTCGGCTCCATTTAGGACCGTGCCAACAACTTCCGCAATCGCGTCGAACCGCTTGTGAACTCGTTGAACAGTACCTGTAGAAGATGAGATCGATACATCGAAGAACCGGTCCGAACTCATCAGCTCCATAAAACCACTTCGGACCGCGTCCCGGTTTCGAATGAGCACTTTGTTTTTCGCCTCGTCGAGCTTCGCGAGATTGACAGCCCAAGCCTCGAATAGCGCCTTGCTCACCGGCTTGCGATCGTCGCCCTCGCGATAGCGCTTCCGAAAGGCATCTCTGTCGAAGATCGCATGCGCTGTCTCCATGGCCGCGTAAAACTCCCGTTCAATCGCGGCTATACTGTCACTATCGAGCGTATTAATGCGGCGCATGGCCTCACTGAGATAGGCGTCCAAGTCATTCCGATCATAAGTTTTCCACCCGTCCAGGAAGAACGCGATGAAACGCAGCACACATTCCTGAGCATCCATTCGCTCGTCACTCACACGTCCGTCTGTGGCAATCCGGAACTGTGCAGAGGATGAGAGCCTCGCTAAGACCTCGCGAACTTGCCCTTTATAAAGCGCGTTGCGAATTTCTTGTCCCGTCAGCGGCAGGCCGCCGGTGTTGAGCCGCCTAAAAATATTGATCATCACTTCGTCAGGGGTGCCCGGTTGTATGATGTTTAGCACCAGGCTTGTCTCTTCAATCCGACGCTGCATTGGCCTCGGCAGTTTTGAGAACGTAAGTCCTTCGAGTTGATGGAGGTATTCCAGTCCTACCAGCGCAAATACATCATTGACAAAGTCGTGGATCGTGGTGAGCCGCTGCAACCCGTCTACCACAGACCACATGTCATCCTCAGTTGCAGCTACGTAGAAGACAGGCAACGGGATGCGGAGCAACAATGATTCAATGAGCTGCCCCTTCTTAAAAGGCTTCCATAGTCGCGCCCTTCGTTGAAAGTCCGGAGCGAGGTCTATCTCCTTACGGCTGATTCGCCGCATCAGCAAATCGATTGTGCGAGGTTCGGTTGTGACGCGAATCTTACTCGGATCGAACGGATGATCGAAGGCGATGGAGGCATCTTCTGGCTCATCCTCAACGCCCCGATCCTGAGGATCTTCTGTTCCTTCCAGTTCCGATGGCGTAATTCCAGACAAAAACGTCTCCCTGCCCTACCTAGCGGTTGGCTATCTGACTGATGAACTAGCATTGGGCGATGATCTCCGCAAATCGTTCGACGCAACGCGGCCTATGTCCGCAATCTGATCCTAACCGACCCACTGTAACGAGACCGCGCCGCTAGCAGGATGCAATCGTGAGCATCATGCACCGAGATAAGGACGTCGAGATCTGCCCTCACTATTCTCGCAACAAAACAGTCCAACTTCATTTGCGCATTCGTGAGGACTGCCGTAGAATTTGGGATTGGACATGAGCAATTCACGCTACAATGGAAGGAACCCCGGCCAGATGGATCGGTTCTTCGGCACGTATGCACTGTGCCCGCTCCTACGCCGCGGGCCGTGTTCCGTCCCAGCGCTGGTCCACTCGGAAGACGACCTCGTTAGCACTCCCCATCCCCTGCTATCGCCGTGTTGGCAATTACAACGTCAAGCACTAATTTGTCTGTGGAGAGCCTATAGCTTCGCCCTACAATGACATCCATGCTTTTGTCATTGTCGACCGCGGTCTCGTAGGCGCGACATCATGCGCTAAGGTATTGATGCACTTCAATATCAGGGTGTACGCTTTTGGGACTGCGAGGTGGTACTATGCGAGGCAAGCAGTGGTGGCTCGTCTCGAGGAAAATCGCAGAACTGCAGCGCCTCGCACTGATCAATCCATTCCCATGAGAAACCCGTCTGCCGCTACATTTGCAATTATGCAAGAGGCTTAGAAGCAGCAATCGTCTACTATGAAAACGTCGCAGGTACTTGCTCCGATGCATCATGCTTAGCTCGGCGCGTCTGCGCAAAGTCAGAGCTGAGGGATTTCAGAGGCTTCCCTCAGCCCTCGCACCACATTCACCGAGCTAATCGTTCTGAAGGATCGGCCCCGGAGGTGGCAGATCCAGCTGATCTTTGATCGTATCGTACCAGGTGGGAAGGCGCAGCGGCCCCTCTATGCGATTTGGTGAGGCGTACGCGGACCGAACCGTGTTTCTGGCTTGTTCTAAGCTACTCTCGCACGAAACCCTAGGTCCCATTCACCCGGTTCATGTTCAGCATCAAGGATGACTGTCCAAGCCGGACGCATCTTATCGTATTTTTCTTCCCAATGGGTTTTCTCCAGGACCAAGCACTCGTCTCGCCTTAAATGGCCGGCGGCGAACATGGCAAGTTCACGGCTTACGGCTGACTTCCCTACGTTGGTCGGATCGTTCACAGAGCCAACGCGGTACGTGATGTTCGTATCAGCATCCATCTTATGTCTGTCCTTGTGTGTGTATGTCGAGGCTGCTGTTGCAGCAGAGGCATCACACCTACGGAATTAGTCTCTTTTATGTCCTACGTATCTCAAGGGGATAATCCCCAAGAAAATGTGCAGTTTAAAATTAAATACTTGATAAGGTTGGTCTGCTGTAGGTATTTTATTGCAGACTTGGGGGGGCGATTTGATGGGCAGCAGTGGGTCAGGAAGTTTTAGCGACTATTCCGGCAAGCCAAGAACAGGATCTGGTAGCGGATCGTCCGGCGGTTCCAGTGGCTCAGACAAGTGCGGTGAAGCATTCACCGCGAGCCTCGAAGATGTAGCGACCCACGATTATTATATGCATCACGGCTCCGCGCCTGCGGTTGGCACTCCGCTTACAGTTGAGGTCAGGGGCCGGGTGGTGGCGGTTTCAGGTACGGAGTCGGTTGGGTCGCTACCCACACGGCTCAACTACCTTGCACGCTGTTTGCAGGACGGCTTCACATATACGGGTATCGTGACCGCATCCTCAAACGGTACCAATCCCCAAGTACATGCTGATTTTGTGGCCGGCTAGATGCCGGGGACGGTCCCGATACTGATTGGTGAGGTCACGGTTGATTTCACCATGCCAACGCGCGCCACCGATGCAAAGGTGCGGCTTGGCGGCGTCGTACATGCAGCTCGCGGTTTGTGGGCTAGCGGACAAGACTACGCCGTCGGAGCGTTCTGCCCGGCGTACCTGGTCGAACAAGCGCGGAACTACCTGAGCCAGCACGGATGTCGGGATTTTATCCTCCTCGGGGAGATAATCGGAGCACCGAATGTAATCGCAATAGCTGATGTGAGAGAGGTAGGGCACCAAGGGTACGAAGATCTCCTGCGCGGCAAGAGAGAAATTGTTCTAAGTGGCGACCACATTGATTTGAGTCGGTTCGACACCATCGTTATCTTCCCGGGAAGTTATGATTTGGGAGCTGTGATCAATCAGCTTCGGCCATGCGCTCGTGTCACAATTGATGCTGCCTACGATGTAGACGGCGCGGATGCTCTCAGATCGCTTACGGGTCGGATAGACTCCATAGTAATCTCGACATCCTCAAACTTGTTTGCAAAGCTTGCATCGAGCGAAATTGCTCCATTGCTAAATTTCGCTAAGAGCGCTGGAGCAAAGCATCTGCTTTTGAAAGAGAACCGCGGCGGCAGTAGGCTATTTGATCTTGGGACCGACGGCACCGAATATATAACCGCCACACTCGATGTTACGACCAACTCGGTAGGTGTTGGGGACGTCTTCACCGCCGTGTTTGGTACTTTCGATGGTAGCGCCCGGGACGCTGCTTGGCGGGGCATGCAAGTTGCGACGGTCTATTCTCAGACTACGTGGCCGGACGATCTTCAACGCGACGTCGGGCGAGAACTCCGGATTCCAGTTGAGGTCGTTCGCGGGTTGGGCGGCGTCACTCTGCCGTGGCATGCGCGCCCAGGTCTGCAGATTTACCTAGCCGCACCAGACTTCTCATATGCAGATCACAAAGAGATCAGCGATGCGGTTGCGGCGCTCGAATACCATAATTTCCGAGTTAGAAGGCCAGTCAAGGAAAACGGTGAAGCCAAACGCGAAGCATCCCTAGAGTCCCTCTCGTCCTACTACTTTAGTGATGTGCAGTTGCTCCGAGAATGCGCAGCAGTTTTTGCGATACCGATCGAACGTGATCCAGGGACACTGGTCGAGATTGGCCTTGCAATCGAGATGGGAAAGCCAGTCGTTACCTTCGACCCTCGCAACGAAAACCGGAACACAATGGTGATTAAGGGAAGTGCCTCTTATTCTTTCGATCTCGACGTTTGTTTAAACGGCATGTTTGAGGCTTTATTCAAGCTCCAGAGGGACGGCACTCGTAAATGACCAAGAAAGTGATGCTTCTCGCATCTGGCGGCTTGGACTCAACGACCGTTGCTTTCGGGCTGCATGCGGCAGGAACGGATGTGAGCCCGCTATTTTTTGACTACGGGCAACACTGCGTCGAGACTGAGTGGGACCGGGTAAATGAAGTCTTACCCACAGATATGAAGCGTCCTGAGCGTGTCGACCTCTCGGACCTTTTTCGTGGATCAAAATCGCGACTGATCGCTGAGGCCGACCTCTGGATTGACGATGTTCGCGATGATGACCTCTACATCCCTTATCGTACCCTTTTGTTCTACGCTGCCGCTGCTGCAAGAGGGCAAACGCTCGGTATCCTCGAGGTCTACACGGGCTTCATCAATAGCAACCACGCCAAGGAGATCGACTGCACCGCCGAGTTCATGAATAAGCTTGACGGCGTCACCGACGCCATCGGACCGGTGCGATTTACGTCACCCTTTCGATACTCATCAAAGACAGAAGTCGCCCAAGAGGCCATTCGCCTCGGAGTTCCCATCGGCAGGACATTCTCCTGCCAAGCATCTAGCAAGCTTCCTTGCGGAGCTTGCCCAAACTGCGTGGAGCGCCTAGGAGCGCTTCGGCAAACGGGACTGCTATAATGACGCGATCTGCACCCGATCGGCTTGAACTTTTGAAGGCGGGACGCCGTGTAGCGGATTTGGCATCAATGCAGGGCGTCCCGGCTACGTATGACGTGCGGCGCTCAACTTATGAACACGCGGGAGCCCTTCTCGCTGATGCCGTGCTACAGGCCGGGATTAGCTACCGTTCGGTAGTCAAGCCGCGCGTGGGGCGCATTCTGAAAGAGTTTCCGAACGCAGATCGAGTAAGTGCGCTGATCTGTCTCGTTAAGAAGGGCAGTATTGCGTATCTCCTCGACTGGCAGCACCCTACCAAAGTTGAGCGCTTCGAGCATCTGGTCGTGTTTCTACATAGGGCAAAAGTGGACACCACAGAGGACATTCGCAAGGCGCTCAAATCTGATGCGTTCTGCGCCGACCTCCAATCATTAGATGGAGTGGGACCTAAGACGATCGACTACATGGCCTGCTTGGTAGGAATCGAGTCGATCGCCGTCGATCGTCATATCAGAACTTTTGCTGCGCGAGCGGGCGTCGATAACCACGATTACGACTTCTTAAAGAACGCGTTCTGCTGCGCAGCCGACCTACTCTCCATCTCTCGGCGGGAATTCGACGCATGGGTGTGGTCCCGCGAAGCTCGCCAAGAGTCGCCGCAGCTGACTCTCATCTTCTAATAGAATCACGCGGCGGAGGGTTATCTGCGGTCTGCCCCTCAGATAATAACCATTATTAAAGGGACCAGATGACCGACACGACCTTGCCTCCCACGATATATCGCAAGGACCTTTACGTAGACTATGTGAGCGAACGGTTTCCTTCCAGCTATGCCTTCAGGCGATCTAACTGGCTGGCCGTAACATGGGAAGATCTGCTGTGGTCAGCCCTTACCATCGGTCGCCCGAACACCGCGTACGTATTCGCGCACGGCGAGGCTTCCTATTTCGAAGCTGCTTTCAGGATTTCGTTGGTCCGAATGGCGCTGCATCAGCAGCCATACGGCGTCAGGTTCGTAAAGACGGAAGCATTCAAGGCACTCGACCCGACCGAGAAGGGAGCGGTCAGCTACTTCCTGGGCATGACGGTTTGCAAGGTGTTCGCGACATCGTTGCTGCGGACCCCATGGCTGCTTCATCTCGATGTTTTCCGAGACCAGGTAGGCGCGCAGAATGTCGGTCGATCGCGTCCCGATCTCGTGGGCCAAGACCCTGCGGGGAAGTGGCATGCTTTCGAGACGAAGGGTCGGTCAGGGAAGCCGGGCTACGAGGACAAGATCAAGGCTAAGGGCCAGGCCGCAAGGCTGAACCGCGTCGATGGGACTGACTGTGAACTTCACATAGGTTGCTTCACTTATTTCTCTCAGAACGTGCTTGAATTCTATTGGCGCGACCCCGAGCCGGAGGACCTCGACCCAATCGAACTCCGAGTCCCGAAGGATGCCTGGCAGTACTACTACTCCCAAGCGCTGGCTCTCACTGAGGGCTCCATACAGGTACCCGGTCGCGAAACTTTTGACCTTGAGATCGAAATACACCCGGAGGTCCGCTTCCTGCTCGAAGAGGGATTGTGGGACAAGGCCAGGGAGACGGCTAAGGCGATGGAAGGACTGCTGAAAGAGGAGTCCTTTCGACCAGACGGGATAAGGATTCGATGTGGGGAGTCTTGGTCAGCGACTAGAGAGGGAACGTAGGTCAACTCTGACTCGCTGGGCCGGTTGTGCCGCCTAGGTGCGCATGGCGCGCGACCTAACTGAAAATCCAGGAATATCGCTTTCGTGGGCACTCAAGAAATCCGTGATGACGCGGAGCGGATTGGCACCATGCTGAGTTCCCGAAGCGAGTCGCACGATTACCCCGTTCTTCAAATGCGATGAGTTGCGGCTGAACGTTGGCCACGAAACTCTGACCGTCTCGATGTCATCGCTGTTTGCGATCATGCGTCATGCCTGCCCACGCACACCGGTGGCGCTGACGACTCCAGAACGCCTATCGAGCGCCCGTCTTCGACAGCGTTGCGACCGAACAACTCGGCATCGACCTTTGTGGTGTACTGGCAGGGCACCACCAAGTTTCGACACCACGCATGGTGCCTAATAAGTACCTTTGAACCGGCGGCCATTTGAGAGCTAAACATCGGTGTGATGGCGCGAGCGCGAATGTTAGCGCGACCATGTTGTAGCCCCAGAATTCGCGACGCAATGTACGCTGATTTGTACGTAAAATTGCGACAGCGTTGCTTTCTTGTGTAAACCAAGGCGCAGTGTCGGAGACTCGCTCCGCGCGCCGATCCGTCCAGGAAAGCGCCGAGCGACCTTGGTGACGCGAGATTGAGCGCCGGGTTTCGTAAACTGTCGGTCTGTGCTGGTTGCCGGGGTTAGCTGCGGCAGGTTGAACCCTCCGATGGTACAATCATTGGACAGCGTGTCACGACCAAGATATGAATTTTCTGTTTTTGTTAGATTTTTTTATACTGGTACGCTGTCTGATTTGCGCCTTGTAGGGCGTATCACTGGGCTTCGGACACAAAGTCACCAATCGGCGAGGGGGTCGTCGAAGGGGATCGGCTCGCCGTCCGTCGCGCCCGGCCACTCTTGCGGCTCTTCGGGTTCAGGCATCTGGCCACGAGCAGCTCGGCGGTCGGCCCGGCGGCGGGCGGCCTCGTCAGGCGCGTCGTGAGTGTATCGGGCACTGGGAAGCGGCTGGTGCGCGTTGGTGGGCTCGGCAGGTGCCTCTGCGGGGGTAGGCAGTAGGTCCTTTAGCATCTCTTCCAGTGCCAGCGCGGCCTCGCGGGCTGGGCGCTGCGCTTCGATCTTTGCCGCGGCGGAAAGCGCAGTGTCCTCCTTCGTAAGGAGCGATCGACCCTCGACATGAGCGTACGACCGCTTCGGGCTAGGAAAAGCCACCCCAGAACGACGACAGCGAGGCGTAATGTGGACCGGCAGCCTTGGGGCCGTTTGCCGACCGTCCGCTTCCAGCACGAGATTGTAGCAATCGGCCGTTCCAACCCCGCCCGAATCTATGCCGTTCGGGGAGCGTTGAACGACTTTTGTGGGGAGCAGCGCGGACCGGCAGCCTTGGGGTCGGAGGCGAGGCTGTTGAGTTCGTTTGCATTCCTTGGCAAGCCCGTGCCCATATCTACTGTGAGGGATAATACCTAAATGCTATTGCTTTTCGTCACCTTGGCCGGTGAGGCTGATCAGATGATAGCCTGAAGGTGTTGCACGGGACGAAGTTGACCGCCGTTGTATTCGGACCGCGAGGAGCAGGCTTGGCCATCAGCGGCTACGGTCGTAGTGGAGCGGCTTGGGATAGGCTCGCGTCCGTCGAGGCGCTGATCAACACGAGGTTCAGGTGACGAAACGCACTATGTCCGGGGTGGTGGAGCAGCTCAAGACGACCAGCGACAAGATCCGCGGCTTGCTGCGTGAGGGCTATCTGCGAACCGAGGTCGCTAAATTCCTAGACATCCGATACCAGCACGTCCGGAAGGTCGCTGTCGATGCCGGGATTGACGGTGGTCTTCAACGCGGCATGATGGTGGTTGCGAAGTCCAAACCAATCCCAAAGGTGCGGGAGGAAGTCGCGATTGAGATTTTGATCGACGCCGGCTTCGAGCGCCTTGGGACATGGATTGCCGACGGTGCGGGCGGCATCGCCTTGAACACGCCGGCGCCACGTGACGGCGGTGTCTACGCCTTCGTAGTTGAAGGCATGATCAAGTACATCGGCGTGAGTCGAGCCGGTATCCGCAGCCGTATGTCCAACTATCGGGCAGGGCAACAGGGCCAGAGAACCAGCGCCCGGGTCAACCAGATCATCCACGACCATGTGGCCATGGGCGCTGTCGTGGAAATCTACGTCGCCATGCCGCCTGCACTGGAGTGGAACGGTCTCCCGGTGATCACGTCGGCCGGTCTTGAGGCTGGCCTCATCCAGATGATTCAGCCGCCTTGGAATAAGATGGGCGTCGTCGAATAGCGGCGTGAGTCCGCTCAGGTCAACCGAGTTGGTGGGGGAAAGCTACCTTCACCCTTGGTTCCCTTGGCTGTTGCTTCCGGCGGAAAGACTAAGATGAGACGCAGCAGAAAACACCCAACAGATGCAGCGCAGCGGCTTGCGGCTGCTTACACCCGCTTGCAGCAACACATTAAGGAGTAGCAGTGACCATCGCTGATGATGAAGGACCAGAAGCTGCTCAGACCAACGTCGACATACTTCTGGACGTGGTTGACGTACTTCTTCCGGAACGGTCTCCGTCTCGGCGCCGTCTTCGGATTGCCGGCGTGAGCAACGATGCGGAAATTGCGGCGCAGACGTTGGCGCAGGCTGTAACAGCGTTACGGGATCCAGCCGTAGACGAACACGTAGACGCGGATGTCGTGACCGCCTTGCTAGCGCAAATTGCTAGCATCGAGCGCAGGGGAGCGTCGACTGATGATCTACGCGCCGAGGTGACTGCGCATGTCGAACGTCGCTGGGCCACATTCGTGGAGCCGCTCGCGGAGAGCGCGATGCAGCATTATCCCGGTTACCGGCTGTTCGATTTCTTTCCTCAGCTTCGGGATGACCCCGTCCTCTTCCGTCGGCTGGCAGCGAACATCGCCCAGAGCCAAGGCTACTCATTTCGGCTGACGGAGCTGCTCACCGATCTCGCTCCGACACGTCTGACGGAAGCCCGGCTGTTGATCTACGCGCTGCGGGAACGCGGAGTCAGAGGTGGCCAGGAAATTGTCGAACTGGCGACTTCGGTTTTTTGTGCGCTCGGCCGCGGCATGGGCTGGACGCCTTGGGTGTCGCTGCAAGCGATCATCCACGCGCGGCCCGATTATGCTGATCTCCTGATTTCTTTCGAGAGGAGCGGACACAAATCGCGGGAGTCTCAGGAAACTGTCGACGCCCGGCTTGAGTTTGCCCGGGCAATAGAACCGCAGAGCAAGGTTCGCACGGTCGCGGGCGCCCTGCTGGAGTTGGTCGGCTCCAACGCGCGGTGGAGCACGGACGGGCTGGTCGCCCGGCCCGCGGAGACCAGAGCCGCGTACGTGGAGACACTGCGTGAGGTGATCGGCAGGGAGCCAATACTTCGGCAGGCGGCAATCGAAGCGCTACTTTGGTGCGCCGATGGCCAAGCAGCGGATCTGGCCCTATTTGCCGCTACCGCGCTCGCACAAGCAGAGGATCAGGAAGCGATCGTCGAGCTTGCTAACCACCCGGTACGCCATGTCCAATATGGTGCCCGTGCGCTTCGGGCCGCGAAATTCGGCGAGCGGCTTGAAGGTGTTGCGTGGCCGACCACGGGAACCCTAGTCCAGAGCCTTGCAGCACTTGAGGGTGGCACGAGCTATGCCGATGAGGCCGCCAAGACCTGGCTCGGCGATCGAGCGGTCGAGCGCTTGATCGAACAGACGGTCGCCTCCGTTGAGGCGCGCGTCGCCAAGGATTATCAGGACCACGGCGACGAAGGAGAAGACAGGCTTCTCTCATCGCTCTTCACAGAGCTCTCCTTACGGTTCCGCGATCTCACCCAAGCGCTCGAAGCGATCGCACGCGCGGCTTCCGCGCCGCATCGAGCAGCGGTCTCATTGAGCTATCGGAACGTGGATCGCGCTGAGGAAGGCGCAGAGGGTATCAAGAAAGCCAAGAGCTTCTCGGCCGACCTTTGCCTGATTGTCGACCCGGTATTGGATGGCAGATCCTTAGGTCGTCGGGTGACGCTCGTCCAGGCCAAGCGCCTTTACCGCAACCACAAGGCAATGACCCAACCTAACTGGGACAAGTCGTTCCAGATCAAGCAGGAACAATTGCGGGATCTTATGAAGCAGACGCATTCAAGCGTCTATTTCTTCCATGGCCCGCCGCTCGGGGGCCGCGGCGTTCCGGTGATCCCGAGCCAACTGATAGCGGACCTAGCGGGGCATCAAGGGTCGGGCACACAGTTGCCGACAGCGATGGTCGCTGTCGCGTCCAGGTCGCTAGCCGACTGGTTCACCTATGATGCTTTGGCGCTGCGCATCGGTGATAAATTCCAAGCGCTGGTCAAGAAGGCAAAGGGGCGTCCGGGATCGCTCCCGCGTCGCCTCCTGGAGCTTCCGACGGTCGAAGTTGAGGTCGCCTTGGTACGGCGCAGTGAGCCCCGGTAAATCGGATGGTATCGTTGACTTTGGAACGCAAACTCCGGTCGTTGGCGTGAAGCTGAAGGGATGACCGCTTTTGGTGACGTCCCAGCCGCTTGGGAACGGCGTAGATGAGGCGCAAAGCTGTCGCTCGAAATGCGTAACGACTACACGATCTAGGTCGTGAACTCATAAACGTGGAAATGAGCTCGAGGGGGTGGATTGTGGACATTGTTGAGAGCCAATAGACTTC
>NZ_JBVVQF010000012.1:0-184266 GCF_055811815.1 Mesorhizobium sp. WSM4836 | reverse complement strand
GAAGAACCTGGCCCATAGCGCATCCCTTGATTCGGAGGACAAGGATGCCCCATCAAAGCCTGGGATCAAACATCTAGGGACCGGAAGCACCGCAAACTATTCCGCAGCGACCGCGGCTGCATCGCATGCAGCCATGTCGCAGTTTGGCGCGGCAAGGCTGCGCTGGCCGGCGAGCACGATGACCAATGCGATTGTGCCCGAGGCCACCGATACCCAGAACCCGTTCTGCGCGCCGAAAGCGTCCACCGCCCAGCCGGCGGCGAACGAGCCGAGCGCCATGCCGATGCCGATGCCGGTCATCACCCAGGTCACGCCCTCGGTCAGCACCGCCTCGGGCACGCGCCGTTCGATCAGGCCGAATGCCGTGATGAAGGTCGGCGAGATCGCGACGCCGCTGACGAAGACGGCCAGTGCCAGCAGCGGCACGGTGTCGGCGACGAGCAGCGGTAGCGTGGTAAGCGCGATGATGGCGATTGCGACGGCAAGCTGAATTTGCAGCGGCACTTTCAGGTTCAGGGCGCCGATGATGATGCCGACGACGAACGATCCGAGCGCGTAGACGCCGATTACGAAGCTGGCGGCGCCCGGTTGCCCGAGCTCCTTGGTGATCGCCACCGTGCTCACCTCCGTGGTTGCAAAGGTCGCGCCGATGAAGATCAGGGCCAAGGTGATGATCTGGACGGGCCGCAGGCGGATTGCAGAGCCGCCCGAACCATGTTCCACCGGTCGGGCTCGCGGTTCGGTCGAGCGCTGCAGGATAAAGGCGGTCGAGCCGAAGGCGAGAAACAAGGTGCTCGCGAGCACTCCCGCCTCTGGGAAAAGCGCGACGCTCAGGCCGACCGACAGCGATGCTCCGGCGATATAGACCAGTTCGTCCGCCGCCGATTCGAAGGCGAACGCCGTGTTCAGCTCGGGCCGGTTGCGGAAAATCTCGGTCCAGCGTGCGCGCACCATCGCCGGGATGCTGGGCATTACGGCAGCGAACAGCGCCGAGACGAACAGCGTCCATATCGGCCAATGCTGATTGGCCGCAGCAATCAGGATCGCGAAAGCGAGCGTGGCAATCACGGTGGTCGGCACCACGATGCGCGTCTGACCGAGGCGGTCCACCAGCCGCGATACCTGCGGGGCGACGAAAGCGTTGGCCAGCGCATATGTCGCGGAGACCGCACCGGCCAGCCAGTATTCGCCATCGGTCTGCGACAGCATGGCGACGATCCCGATCGGAGCCATGGCAATCGGCAGCCGGGCAACGAAGCCCGCGGCGGCGAAGCCCTTGGCGCCAGGCACGCGAAAGATTTCTGAGTATGGGTTTTGCATGTTTGGCTCCTCGACATCGGACAATTCGGCGATTACATACGCAACGTATGAGTTTCAAATAGATCATACGCCGCGTATGTCAATTGGCATACGAGGCGTATGTTAATAGGTCCAGAGCATGTACAAACCGCGCAAGGAAATGATTGCCGAGACGCGCGCCAAGCTGATCGGGGCGGCGCGCCAGGCGTTCGGCACGCTCGGTTATGCTGAGGCCTCGATGGACGATTTCACCGCATCGGCCGGGCTGACGCGCGGTGCGCTCTATCATCACTTCGGCGACAAGAAGGGCCTTCTCCAGGCGGTCATCGCCGAGATCGACGCCGAAATGTCGGCCCGGCTGAAGGTCGTTTCGGCCAAGCCGGACAATCTCTGGCAGGGGTTTGTCGACGAATGCACCGCCTATATCGAAATGGCGCTGGAGCCGGAGATCCAGCGTATCGTGCTTCGCGACGGACCGGCGGTGCTCGGCGATCCATCGCAATGGCCAAGCCAGAGCACATGCATCCGTTCGATGACGGAGAGCCTGCAAAGGCTGAGCGACGAGGAAACCATTGTTGCCGTCGATCCCGAGGCCGCGGCAAGGCTGGTCAGCGGCGCCTCGCTGCATGCGGCGCAGTGGATCGCAAATTCGCAAGATCCCGGGGCGACGTCGAAGAAGGCGGTCAAGGCGTTCAAGGTTCTTCTGGACGGATTGCTCAACCGGGGCCGGCAGGCCGCACCTGGACCAGGACGCGAACCCATGAATCAGGATTGACCGAAACTGGTGGAAGGCCTCGGTCTGCTTCTGGGCGCAAGCAAAAGCGGACAATGGAACAAGGCAGCCCCTACGCGGCCTTGATGAAAATCGTTCTAGACCGCTGTCGACTTCCGGGAGGCTCATTCGTCATCACGACAGGAGCCGAAGAAATTCGCCCAGGCAAGGAAACGGATGCGATGACAATCACTATCACGGCACTTGAACGATCGCCCGATGGCGGCAAGGGACTGGCGCGCGATACGCGCGTTCGCTGGGCGCTAGAAGAAGTGGGGCAGCCTTATGAAGTTCGTCTTGTTTCCTTCGCAGAGTTGAAGGCGCCTGACCATCTGGCCATCCATCCCTTCGGCCAGATCCCCACCTACGAGGAAGGTTCGCTCTCGCTGTTCGAGACCGGCTCGATCGTCTTTCATCTCGCTGAGCAGCATACGGGCCTGCTGCCGACGGACCGCAATGCCCGCGCTCGCGCGATCACGTGGATGTTTGCCGCACTCAACACCGTCGAGCCGCCGATCCTCGAACTGACGACGGCAAGAATATTCGAACGTGACAAGCCTTGGAGCGAGGAGCGCTTGCCGTTGGTAAAGGACCGTGTTCGCGCTCGGCTGGACAAACTCTCGGCTCATTTAGGCGTCGCCGACTGGCTCGACGATGCGTTCAGCGCGGGCGATTTACTGATGGTCTCAGTGCTGCTGCGGCTAAGAATGTCAGGCATTCTGGACGAATATGAAAACCTGGCTGCCTATGTAGCCCGCGGGGAAGCTCGGCCGGCTTATATCCGGGCTTTCGCCGCGCAATTTGCGATCAACGCCCCATCGACCGGCTGAAATATTGGCCCATAAAGCTGAAGCGACAGCAGGGTTGAAGCCCGCCGAGCGTTTGACCAATGTTCGGCGCTTCCGGCTTGACGGATTTTGGCGTCAACTCGGCGCAATCAAATGGCCGCGATTGGGTCGATTACCGACCGGCGGCTTTCATGTGTCGAATTCTGATCCAGGCTCGACATGAATGGCTGCGCGCTTATGCGTCTACGACCTGGTCAACAGTCGTCGATGCAGTCCAAAAGTGACAATCACCGGCATCCTTCCTGTTGAACATCGTGCCACGAAGGCGCGAAAACATGGCCAAAGCGGCCAGGCGCGCCTATATCGGGGCATGGCTACGAGACTTTACACCCACCCGATTTTCCTGGAGCACATAACCCCGCCCGGTCATCCGGAGCGGCCGGATCGTTTGCGCGCCATAGAGCGTGTGCTTGACGACGAGGCCTTCGCGGCGCTCGACCGCATTCAGGCGCCGGAAGGCGACGAGGCCACCATCCTCTACGCACATCCGCCTGAATTCGTCGAGCGCGTCCGCGCAGCAATACCGGACACCGGCATCGCCCGTATCGACGCCGATACCACCGCCAGCCCGAAGAGCTGGCAGGCCGCCGTGACCGCAATCGGCGCAGCCAACGCCGCTGTCGACGACGTCTTCACCGGCCGGACAGACAACGTCTTCGTCGCCGCGCGGCCGCCTGGCCATCATGCCGAAAAGACCACCTCCATGGGTTTTTGCCTGTTCAACACCGCGGCGATCGCCGCACGCTACGCGCAGAAGACACATGGCGCCGACCGCGTCGCCGTCGTCGACTGGGATGTGCATCACGGCAACGGCACGCAGGACATTTTCTGGGACGATCCGTCGGTGCTCTATTGCTCGACACACCAGATGCCGCTTTACCCCGGAACTGGGGCCGTAAGCGAAACCGGCGTCGGCAACATCGTCAATGCGCCACTGACGCCGCAGAGCGGCAGCGATGTTTTCCGCGACGCCTTTCTGTCGCGCATCCTGCCGGCGCTCGACAATTTTGCGCCCGACCTCATCATCATCTCCGCCGGTTTCGACGCCCACCACCGCGATCCGCTGGCCGAGATTAACCTGACCGAGGATGATTTCGACTGGGCGACCGGCCAGTTGCTCGAACGCGCCGGGCACTGTTGCAGCAACCGGCTCGTCAGCCTGCTCGAGGGCGGCTACGATCTGCAGGGATTGGCATTTTCGGTCGCCGCCCATGTCGGGCGGCTGATGAAGGGATAGATGATGGCTGGTGAGACCAACGAGGACGTCAAGGCGATGAGCTTCGAGCAGGCGCTTGAGGCGCTGGAGAGGATCGTCGACGATCTGGAGCGCGGAGATGTGCCGCTCGATCAGTCGATCCGCATTTACGAGCGCGGCGAGGCGCTGAAGGCGCATTGCGACCGGTTGCTGAAGGCGGCCGAGGACAAGGTCGAGAAAATCAGGCTGTCGCGTGACGGCAAGCCGGTGGGGACAGAGCCGCTGGACGCGGATTGAGGCGCGGCCTCGAACGATTGTGCTTACCGGTTTTGGACACCATCACGATTGAGGATAAAACCCATCCCGTTTGAAACGGCTCCAGGACGAGAGGAGATTGCGAACGATGTGCAGAAACATCAAAACCCTGTTCAATTTCGATCCGCCGGCAACCAATGACGAGGTCCGCGATGCCGCGCTTCAGTTTGTCCGCAAGTTGAGCGGAACGACGCGGCCGTCGAAACAGAACCAGCATGCGTTCGACCATGCCGTCGAGGCCATTGCCGCCTCGGCGCGCGAATTGCTCGATAGTCTCGAGACGACGCAGCATCCGCGCAATCGCGAAGAGGTGGCGGCCAAGGCGAAGGCCAAATCCGCACTTCGCTTCGCCTGAGGGGACGGCGTGAGCTTCTTTCCCGGAAACGATCCGCAGATGGGCGATGCCTTCGCCAGCGATCAGCTCGAGCTGATGGTCATTCCGAACGCCAAGGATATTGGCGGATTTCAGGTTCGCCGCGCCTTGCCGACGGCCAGGCGCCGGCTGGTCGGACCCTTCATCTTCTTTGACCGCATGGGTCCGGCCGTTCTTCGGGCCGGCCAGGCGCTCGACGTGCGCCCGCATCCGCATATCGGCCTGTCGACGGTGACCTACCTGTTCGACGGCAAGATCAGGCACCGCGATTCGCTCGGCACTGAGATGGTGATCCAGCCCGGCGACGTGAACTTGATGACCGCCGGCCGCGGCATCGTCCATTCGGAGCGCACGCCGGAAGAACTGCGCGGCGCGCCGATGTCGGTTTCCGGCCTGCAGACATGGCTGGCGCTGCCGGACGGCAAGGAAGAAGTCGCGCCGGTGTTCGAAAACACGGCGGCCCTGCGCCTGCCCGAAATCGATGCCGAGGGGGTCAGCGGCCGTATCGTCATCGGTGCGTTTTCCGGACTGCGCTCCCCGGTCGCCACCGCTTCGGACACGCTATATGCCGATCTCAGGCTGGCGCCGGGTGCCAGCGTGAAAATGCCGGCCGATGCCGAGGAGCGCGCCATCTATACGCTGGAAGGCGAGGTTTCGATATCCGGGGACCGCTTCCCGGCCGAGCGGCTGCTGGTCTTCCGGCCCGGCGACGAAATCGTTGTTTCATCGGAGGGCGGCGCCCATTTCATGCTGCTTGGCGGCGCTTCGCTCGGTTCGAAACGTTATATCTGGTGGAATTTCGTATCGTCCTCAAAGGAACGCATCGAACAGGCGAAAGAAGAATGGAAGACAGGCCGCTTCGATATCGTTCCTGGAGACGAGCAAGAGTTCATCCCGCTGCCCGAAAGCTGATGCGCGTTACCGCCACATTTACATTCGCCGGCCAGCGGCATATTTCACGATGAACAGAAAATCTGACCAGGCTCGCAAACAGTGAACGCAAAGCCCGATACGCCGCTTCTCGACAAGGTCCGCGTCCCCGCTGATTTGCGCACGCTTGCCGAAGGCGACCTGCCGCAGCTGGCGTCAGAGCTTCGCGCCGAACTGATCGACGTCGTTTCCCACACCGGCGGCCATCTCGGCGCCGGCCTTGGCGTCGTCGAACTGACCGTCGCGCTGCACTACGTCTTCAACACGCCGGACGACCGGCTGATCTGGGACGTCGGCCACCAGGCCTATCCGCACAAGATCCTGACCGGCCGCCGCGACCGCATCCGCACGCTGCGGCAGGAGGGCGGCCTGTCCGGCTTCACGCGTCGCGTCGAGAGCGAATACGATCCGTTCGGCGCAGCCCACTCGTCGACCTCGATTTCAGCCGGCCTCGGCATGGCGATGGCGCGCGATCTGTCCGATGGCCGCAACAATGTCATTGCCGTCATCGGCGATGGCGCCATGTCGGCAGGCATGGCCTATGAGGCGATGAACAATGCAGGCGCGCTCGATGCCCGGCTGATCGTCATCTTGAACGACAACGACATGTCGATCGCTCCGCCGACCGGCGCGATGAGCGCCTATCTGGCCCGTCTGGCGTCGGGCAAGACCTATCTGGGCTTGCGCGATTTCGGCAAGAAGCTGACGTCCTATCTCGGCGAGCGCGCCGATCGCGCCATCAAGCGGGCGGTCGAGCACGCGCGCGGCTACGTCACCGGCGGCACGCTGTTCGAGGAGATGGGTTTCTACCACATCGGCCCGATCGACGGTCACAACCTCGAGCACCTGATTCCGGTGCTGAAGAACGTGCGCGACAATGCCGACGGCCCGGTGCTGATCCATGTCGTGACCCAGAAGGGCAAGGGCTATGCCCCGGCCGAGGCGGCCGCCGACAAATATCACGGCGTCAACAAATTCGATGTCATTACCGGCGCCCAGGCCAAGGCGCCCGCCAATGCGCCGAGCTATACCAAGGTGTTTGCCGAAAGCCTGATCCAGGAGGCCCGAGAGGACGACCGCATCGTCGCCATCACCGCCGCCATGCCGACCGGCACCGGGCTTGACCTCTTCGGCGAAGCGTTTCCGGCGAGGACCTTCGACGTCGGCATCGCCGAGCAGCATGCGGTGACCTTCGCCGCCGGCCTGGCCACGGAAGGCTTCAAGCCTTTCGCGGCGATCTACTCTACCTTCCTCCAGCGCGCCTACGACCAGGTCGTTCACGACGTCGCGATCCAGAAATTGCCGGTGCGCTTTCCGATCGATCGCGCCGGCTTCGTCGGCGCCGATGGCGCCACCCATTGCGGCGCTTTCGATACGACCTTCCTGGCGACACTGCCCGGTTTCGTCGTCATGGCCGCGGCCGATGAGGCCGAACTGCGCCACATGGTCCGCACCGCTGTAAGCTACGATGACGGCCCGATCGCCTTCCGCTATCCGCGCGGCAACGGCGTTGGTGTCGAGATGCCGCAACGCGGCTCGGTATTGGAGATCGGCAAGGGCCGGATCGTCAGGGAAGGCACCAAGGTTGCGCTGCTTTCCTTCGGCACCAGGCTGCAGGATTGCCTAGCCGCGGCCGAGGAACTCGGCGCGGCCGGGCTTTCGACCACGGTGGCCGATGCCCGGTTTGCCAAGCCGCTCGACGAGGACCTGATCCGGCGGCTGGCCCGTTCGCACGAGGTGCTGGTGACGGTGGAAGAGGGCGCCGTCGGCGGCTTCGCCAGCCATGTGCTGCAGTTCTTGGCCCATGAGGGGCTGCTGGAGAGCGGCTTGAAGGTGCGCCCACTCGTGCTCCCCGACGCTTTCGTCGACCATGCCAAGCCGGAAAAGATGTATGCCGATGCCGGGCTGGACAGCGCCGGCATCGTGCGCACCGTGTTCGTGGCGCTGGGGCATGCCGCGCAGGCCCAACGCGCCTAGTTTTTAGACGCATTCCCCGACGCCAAAGCGATTCAACTTGGCTGCAAGATGCTAGTCTGAATCAAAACCTCAACTGCTTGAATCAAATTGCCGGTGAACTGCCGTAAGATGCTGCTTACGTTGCCGTTTTGGCGATTTGCTTACCGTGTCCTTTGGCGCACGCGCAGGTGTCCGACGACAGCAGCGACGGTCTAACCCCGGCCGTCATACGGCGGGTCTCGCGGACCATCTTCTAAGCATGATCTCGCTAAAGCTCTAGAAACTAGAACCACATATCCCGCACACAGCGGCCATCTCTCGGCAAATCCTCGAATGTGTCGAGACCATCGAAATGGTCGATCGGGAGATCGGCGACGGCTTCGGGCGGCGCAAGCCTCACATTGACGGCGATGCGGTAGCGACCGGCGGCATCGGCATGCAATCCGCGCCAGGCCAGGACGCAGGCGCAGGTTGGGCAGAAGAGGATTTCAAGCGAAGGATGAGCCTTTCCAACGCGCGTATAGGCGCTTACAGGCCCCGCAAGGCGGATGCGTTCATCGACATAGTCATACGCCCAGAGTGTGCCGTAGCGACGGCAAAGCGTACAATTGCAGGCAGTGATCGAACCGGGATCGCCCTCCAGGGTCCAGTGCGCTACGCCGCAGTGGCAGGTCCCCGTCAGCATGTTCCTCCTCCACGTTTCGACGGCTAAAACGGCATCTCCTTCTTAGCATTGCGTCGGGTCTCGTGCGAGCTTCGACAAACAGCGCAGCGGCTGATGAGTTCACCCGCTTTCCAACTATGCCTTGTCTCATAGCCAATATCCTTGCCATCATCGTTGGCATTCGCCATGAAGGCCGATGACTTCCCTTCCGCCAGCCAGCATACGCCAGCGGCTCGACGAGTTGCTCGTCCAGCGCGGCCTGTTTGCCAGCCGCTCGCGTGCCCGCGACGCGGTCGAGCGCGGCACCGTGACGGTCGATGGCATCGTCGCCCACAAGCCGGGCCAGGCCGTTCTGCCTGAGTGCAACATCGTCGTTGACGATCCGGCGCAAGGTTACGTGTCGCGCGCCGCACTGAAGCTGAAGGCTGGTCTCGACCATTTCGGCCTCGACCCTACCGGTAGCGAAGCGCTCGACGTCGGCGCCTCGACCGGCGGCTTTACGCAGGTGCTGCTCGAACGCGGCGCGGCGCATGTCACGGCGATCGATGTCGGGCACGGCCAGATGCACTCCGATATTGCCGGCGATCCGCGCGTGACGGTAATTGAAGGCCTGAATGCGCGCGAACTGTCGGCCGCCGATCTCGGCGGCCGTGTGCCGGATTTCATCGTCTCGGATGTCAGCTTCATCTCGCTGAAACTGGCGCTGCCGCCGGCACTTGCCTTGGCCAGTTACGGCGCAAAAGCCGTGTTTCTGGTCAAGCCGCAATTCGAGGCCGGCCGCGAGGCGATCGGCAAGGGCGGCCTGCTGAAGGACCCCTATGATGCGGCGCGCATTGCCGGCCTGATGCAGGACTGGCTCGATGCCATCCCCGGCTGGCGCTCGCTGGGGCTGCATCTGTCACCAATAGAGGGCAGCGACGGCAACCGCGAGTTCCTGCTCGGCGGCATCAAGAAGGTCGAGACCCAGAGGCGATGAGCACCCGTTTCACGATCGCAAGATTGGGCTCGCAGGGCGACGGCATCGCCGAGAGCGAAATCGGCGAGATTTTCATTCCGTTCGCGCTGCCGGGAGAGGTCGTCACCGCCGCGCGGGAGAAAGATCGCGCTACCTTCATTTCGGTGCTTGAGGCTTCGCCGCTGCGGGTCGATCCGCCCTGCCGCCATTTCGGCGCGTGCGGCGGCTGCGCCGTCCAGCATCTCGAGGCTGAAGCCTATCAGCAATGGAAGCGCGAAAAGGTCGTGCATGCGCTGAAGAGCAAGGGCATCGCTTGCGAAGTCGGCGCGCTGGTGCCGTGCGCACCGCACACGCGCCGCCGCGTCGTCTTCACTGCCCGGCGCAGCGAGGCGGGAATGCAGTTTGGGTTCGTTCGCGCGCTGTCGTCCGAAATCATCTCCATCGAGGAATGCCCGATCTCGCTGCCGCAGATCGTCGCCGCGCTCGATCGCTTGAAAGCCCTTGCTGGGCTGATCTGCACCACGACCAAATCGTTCCACATGGCGGTGACGGTGACCGGTTCCGGCCTCGATGTCGCGGTTCACGAATCCGGCAAGCTCGGCGAGAACCAGCGCCGCGTCGCCTCCAACTTCGTCATCGCCGAGGGGCTGGCCAGGCTGTCGATCGACGGCGAGATCATTATCGAACCAAAGAAACCGGTCGTCCTGTTTGGTGGCGTCGCCGTTGCAGTGCCCCCGGGCGCCTTCCTGCAGGCGACCGAGGCTGCCGAACAAGCGATGGCCAACATTGTCGGCCAGCATTTATCGCGCGCCAAAAAGGTCGCCGATCTCTTCGCCGGCTGCGGCAGCTTCGCGCTGCGCCTGGCCGCAAGGTCGGAGGTTCATGCGGTGGAAGGCGATGCACCGGCCCTTGCTGCGCTCGACCGCGCCTTTCGTTTCGCCAGCGGCCTGAAGCGGGTGACCGGCGAACGTCGCGACCTGTTCCGGAGGCCGCTCACATTCAAGGAGTTGAATGCCTTTGACGGCCTAGTCTTCGACCCGCCTCGCGCCGGCGCCGAGGACCTGTCGAAGCAGATCGCGCGCTCCGACGTGCCGCTCGTCGCCGCGGTGTCCTGCAATCCGGTAACGCTGGCGCGGGATCTTCGCATCCTCCTCGACGGCGGCTACGCCCTGAAGCGCGTGACGCCGATCGACCAGTTTCTGTGGTCGCCGCATGTCGAGGCCGTGGCGCTGTTGGAGAAGCCGAGGCGAAGGCGCTAGCAGCATTTATGGGGCGTCAAATGCGCACCAACAACGCGCATTTGAACGTGCGTTGTTCAAAATGTGCTAGGAAATTGTAATGAGCACCAAAGCCTTTGAGATTTCGGCATCGCGCTTCGGCGAGGAGCGGACGCCGTTTCTCTCGCCGAAGCGGGTCGCTGAACTGCTCGGGATCACTATGACCGAACTGGCGGGCCTGACCGGCATCGCCCGCAACACGCTTGCCGCCAAGTCCGGTGCGCGCAAGGTCGACGCCGCGTTGAGTCCCATCGTCCGTATCCTGGCGATGGCCCGCGAGATGGCCGGTGATGAACAGCGTGCGGCGATCTGGTTGAAGCATCAGCCGATCCCCGGTTGGGCCGGAAAGACCGCCTACGATCTGGTTCGCGAAGGCAAGACGGACAAGGTGCTTGCCTATCTGGAGGCAGTCCGCTCCGGCATCTATGCCTGAAGCCACCCTATGGTGCGCCTTCGTGCCAGACTGACCAGCTGTGAGCCCCTATGCTTCTTGCACACGTTCGTATCCGGCCGCCTTAGCGGCCCTGACGAACTTGCGATCAAAAGTCGCGAAGCCGGCGCAGTGGGCGGACTTGCCGAGGTGCAGAGCGTCAGCGAAATCCCATCCCGTTTCCGAAAGGTCGAGTGCGGAGGACACGATTGCCCCGTCCTGCACCTGCACAGTGGGAAGTCCACTAAACGCCCTTAGCGTGCGTGCGACTTCGAGTGGCGCAAACCCATAGGCGCTGCGCAACACCCACTCGACCTCCAAGATCACCGTGACGGCGACAAAGACCGGCTGGTTATCGATCAGTGCCCGGGCGCGGGAAGACTGCGTTGGGTGATCGCCCGTCAGGTAACGGACGATCAGGTTGGTATCAATCGCGAGCATGGCGCCGCCGCGCTTCGGCGAGCACACCCGCGTCCATTTCTTCCAACGTCTTCGGCTTGCCTCTATGGCGCAGTGATCCAAACACGTCCTCTGGCCGCGTCTCGGCGAAGACTGGCGCAGACTTCAATAGCACCCCCTCCGGAGTATCTTCGACCAGAAGGCGTGTGCCGGCGTCCCATTCCCTCCGTTTCCGGATCGAGCTCGGCAAGATGACCTGTCCCTTGGTCGAGACGGTGGTTACAAGCTTTTCCGCGGCAGTCATGGTGGCGCGTCCTCTCGATGTAAGACAAACGTAAGATAGATTAAGATCCCTCCGAATTCAAGCCGCGAATGGCTCGATGGAAGGGACAGGGAGCGGCCAAGTTTGTTCGAAACGATACCGGACCGCCCAGCCGCCATCAAACCCTGGTGCCGCCGACCGTCATCTGGTCCATCCTGAGATGCGGTTGGCCAACGCCGACCGGCACGCCCTGGCCGGCCTTGCCGCACATGCCGATGCCGGTGTCGAGCTTCATGTCGTTGCCGACCATCGAAACCCGATGCATGGCATCCGGCCCATTGCCGATCAGCATGGCGCCCTTGATCGGTTGCGTCACCTTGCCGTTTTCGATCATGTAGGCCTCGGTGCAGCCGAACACGAACTTGCCCGAAGTGATGTCGACCTGACCGCCGCCGAACGACACGGCATAGATGCCGTTCTTGACCGAGGCGATGATCTCGTCTGGCTCCATGTCGCCTGCTGTCATATAGGTGTTGGTCATGCGCGGCATAGGCTCGTGCGCGTAACCTTGGCGTCGCCCGTTGCCGGTGGCTTTCATGCCCATCAGCCGCGCATTCTGGCGGTCCTGCATGTAGCCGACCAGCTTGCCATCGTCGATCAGCACGTTATGGGCCGAAGGCGTGCCTTCGTCGTCGACGGTCAGCGAACCACGCCGTTCGGGCATGGTGCCGTCATCAACGACGGTGACGCCTTTTGCTGCCACCTGCTGGCCAAGCAGGCCGGCAAAGGCCGACGTCTTCTTGCGGTTGAAATCGCCCTCCAGCCCGTGGCCGACGGCCTCGTGCAACATGACGCCCGGCCAGCCGCTCGACAGCACGATGTCGAAAGTGCCGGCAGGTGCCGGAACCGCTTCGAGATTGACCAACGCTTGCCTGAGCGCCTCCTTGGCCGCGTGCTTCCAGCTGTCCTCGACCAGGAATTCACCAAAATCCTTGCGGCCTCCCATGCCGTAGGAGCCGCTCTCTTGACGGTCGCCGTCGCCGACCACCACCGACACGTTGATCCTGACCAGCGGACGGATGTCGCGCACCATCTGGCCGTCGGCACGCACGATCTCGACATTCTGCCAAGAGGCGGCGAGCGACGCCGTCACCTGCCTGACGCGCGGATCCTCGGCCCGCAGCCAGGAATCGATTTCCTGAAGCAGCTTGGCCTTGGTCTCGAAGGAAGGTGAGGGGATAGGGTTTCCGTCGCCGTAGAGATGGCGGTTGGTGCGCGCGGGCGCTGCGGCAAGCGTGCCGGAATAGCCGCTCTTCACCGTCGAAACGGCATCGGCGGCGCGCAGCAGCGAGGCTTCGGAGAGATCGCTGGAATGGGCGTAGCCGCTGGCTTCGCCGGCGACGGCGCGCAGGCCGAAACCCTGGTCGGTGTTGAAATTCGCGGTCTTCAGCTTGCCATTGTCGAACATCAGCGCTTCGCTTTCGCTGTATTCGAGAAACAGTTCGCCGTCGTCGGCGCCGTTGATAGTCTCGGCGACGATCTGCTTGATGCGATCGTCGGAAATGTCGAATTGGCCGATCAGGCTGTTCATGGCAGATCCATTCGCAGGAGGATTGTTTCCCACGATGTAGGCGCGAAGGCCCGCACAGACAATCTGAAATGAGATTCGCCGTGCCCGCGGCCGGTCAACAATTACTGGATCGTGCTACAGCACCGCGCTCAAGGCAGGGCGGCAAAGCCGTCGGCGAAACCCTTGAGGTCGACGGGAATGCCGATGCCTTCTTCCGGCGTCTGGAAGACGATGAAGGTCGCCGACGTTCCGGTCTTCAGCGTGTCGAGCAGCGGCTTTTCCAAGATGACCTCGGCGTAGCAGCCGTCCTGGAAACAGCGCACGAAGTAGGCGCGGCCGATATCCTTGCCGTCGACATTGAGGCCGAGGCCGTTAGGCAACAGCACGCCGAGCGGCGCCAGCACACGCAGGATTTCGGCCTTGTTGTCGGCTGTGCGCAGCACGACGACGGAAAGACCCATTTCCGGACGGTCCTCGGCGACGACGTTCTGCATCATCACGCATTGTTCGGACGTAGCACCGGCCGGCGTATCGCAGATGATCGACCATGCCCCATGCGTCGACTTCACCGTTCCGCTTGGCTGCGCGGCATTGGCCAGGCCGGCGCCGGGCAAGGCTATTGCGACGGCAACAAGGATGACCTTCGCCAAGGTTCTCGAAAGCCAAGGGTTCATGACGGCTCCATTGCGAATCACGGCACTTTAAGCCGCACTAAACCCAAGTAAAGGACGAGACCCCGGCGATCTGCCCCGACATAGGCGACAATGCGCTTTTCCGTGCCAATTTCGCCCTAATTGCGACGGTTCCGCGCGCCGCGCGGCTCATTCTACCCAGAGGCCGCTCCGGTGATTCGCGGCGAGTGGTCACCGCAGGAAGCCAGCGCCGCGCTTGCGCGCAAAAATGCCGCATGGGTTCCGGCGCTCCTTTCTTGCGGAGGCAAATAGAGTATGGTTTGAACCAGCCTTGAATTGTCCGGGATTCCCGTCCCGGCATTGTTCGACATTCTTGCGGTCCGATCGCGAGGAACTGGGAGATGACGAGGGCGATGAGAAAATTCCTGGCAACCGCCAAAATCGTAGCTAGTGCCGCCGTCACGTTGTTTGCCGCTGCATCCGTTCATGCAGCCCAGCCCCAACCTTGGGAAACCAGTTTTCAGCCTGCGGCGACCGATATTATGCGGCAGATCGAGTGGTTCGGGAACTACTCGTTCGCGTTCATCATTGTGATCACGGCCCTGGTGCTTTTCCTGATTGCCTACTGCATTTTGAGGTTCCGGGCGAGCGTCAACCCGACCCCGTCGCGCACCAGCCATAACACGTTGATCGAGGTCATCTGGACTGTCGGTCCCGTCGTCGTCCTGCTCTGTCTCGCCATTCCCTCGTTCCAGCTGTTGACCGCGCAGTACACGCCGCCGGAAGAAGCCAAGCTGACCGTCAAGGCGACCGGGAATCAGTGGAATTGGGACTACGAATACCAGGTCGACAACACGCTTTCCTTCAATTCCGCGATCCTTCAGGATGCCGACAGGGCTGCTACCGGCAAGGAAGATCGCGCTGCGTATCCGCGCTTGCTCGCCGTCGACAATGAGATGGTGGTGCCGGTCAGCACGATGACCCGCGTACTGGTGACGGCGACCGACGTCATTCACGCGTTTGCCATGCCGTCCTTCGGTATCAAAACCGACGCGGTGCCGGGCCGCATCAACGAGGTGTGGTTCAAGGCCGACAAGGAAGGCCTGTATTACGGCCAGTGCTCGGAACTCTGCGGCAAGGACCACGCCTTCATGCCGATCGCCATTCGCGTCGTCTCCGATGCGCAATACAAGACCTGGCTGGCGGCGGCCAGAACCGACCTTCCCGGCGCCAACAAGGCGCTGATGGCCGAGGTCGATGGCACGAACAAGGTAGCGGCCGGCAACTGATGCCGCGACTAGAAAAGATTCAGGGAACGGAGCCGACCATGGCAGATGCTGCAGCTCACGACGACCACGACCACAAGCCGTATCATGGCTGGGTCCGGTGGGTTTATTCGACCAACCACAAGGACATCGGCACGCTTTATCTGATCTTCGCGATCATGGCGGGCTGCATCGGTGCCGCCTTGTCGGTCGTCATGCGTATGGAATTGCAGGAGCCAGGCATCCAGATCTTCACTGGCCTGGCGCAGATGGTCTACGGCATGAACGGTGACGCCGCCATCGACGGCGGCAAGAGCATGTACAATGCTTTCACAACCGCGCATGCGCTGATCATGATCTTCTTCATGGTGATGCCGGCGCTGATCGGCGGCTTTGCCAACTGGATGGTGCCGATCATGATCGGCGCGCCGGACATGGCGTTTCCGCGCATGAACAACGTCTCGTTCTGGCTGCTGCCGCCGGCTTTCATCCTGCTGATTTTTTCGGCCTTCGTCCCGAGTGCACCCGGCGCCTACGGCGTTGGCGGCGGCTGGACGCTTTATCCGCCGCTATCGACATCGGGCCAGCCTGGACCGGCCATGGATTTGGCGATCCTATCAATCCACATCGCCGGCGCCTCCTCGATTCTTGGCGCCATCAACTTCATCACCACCATCTTCAACATGCGCGCGCCCGGCATGACCATGCACAAGATGCCGCTGTTCGCCTGGTCGGTGCTGATCACCGCCTTCCTTCTGCTTCTGTCGCTTCCAGTCTTGGCCGGCGGCATCACCATGCTCTTGACCGACCGCAACTTCGGCACCACCTTCTTCGCCCCGGACGGCGGCGGCGATCCGATCCTGTTCCAGCACCTGTTCTGGTTCTTCGGCCATCCGGAGGTCTACATTCTGATCCTGCCGGGTTTCGGCATCATCAGCCATATCATCTCGACCTTTTCGAGGAAGCCGATATTCGGCTATCTCGGCATGGCCTATGCCATGGTTGCCATCGGCGCGGTGGGCTTCATCGTCTGGGCCCACCACATGTACACGACGGGCCTTTCGCTCGACACCCAGCGCTATTTCGTCTTTGCCACCATGGTCATCGCGGTGCCGACGGGTGTGAAGATCTTCTCGTGGATCGCCACTATGTGGGGCGGGTCGATTTCGCTTAAGACGCCAATGCTGTGGGCGATCGGCTTCATCTTCCTGTTCACTGTTGGCGGTGTCACCGGCGTGCAGCTGGCCAATGCCGGCCTCGACCGCCCGCTGCACGACACCTATTTCGTGGTCGCGCACTTCCACTACGTGCTGTCGCTGGGCGCGGTCTTCGCCATCTTCGCCGGCTGGTACTACTGGTTCCCGAAAATGACCGGCTACATGTACTCGCCCGTGATCGCCAACACCCACTTCTGGGTCACTTTCGTCGGCGTCAACCTGGTCTTTTTCCCGCAGCACTTCCTCGGTCTTTCCGGTATGCCGCGTCGCTATATCGACTATCCGGATGCCTTCGCCGGCTGGAATATGGTGTCATCCTACGGCTCGTACATCTCGGCTGTCGGCGTCGTCATCTTCCTGTTCGGCGTCTTCGAGGCGTTCCAGAAGAAGCGGGTCGCCGGCGCCAATCCTTGGGGCGAGGGTGCGACCACGCTGGAATGGCAGCTGCCTTCGCCGCCGCCGTTCCACCAGTGGGAACAGTTGCCGAAGATCAAGTAGGCGGTTGCCTCCTTTAATGCGGAACCGCTGGCCCGGCCCGCGGTTTTGGCCAACGGAATGATGGACTTCAAGTACGCATGGCCCTTGCCGAAGACAGACTGATCGACGAGCCGGGCTTCCGCATGTCGGAAGCGACGGCGGGCGATTTCTTCGCCCTGCTGAAGCCGCGCGTCATGTCGCTGGTGGTGTTCACCGCGTTTGTCGGCATGGTCGCCGCCCCGGTGACCATCAATCCGCTGCTGGCGGTGATCGCGATCCTGTCCATTGCCATTGGTGCTGGCGCGTCCGGTGCGCTCAACATGTGGTACGACGCAGATATCGATGGGGTGATGACGCGCACCGCCGGCCGTCCCGTGCCGGCCGGCCGCATCCGGCCAGGCGAGGCGTTGAGTTTCGGGTTGGTGCTGTCGGTTCTGTCGGTGATGACGCTCGGCGTGCTGGTCAACTGGTTGGCCGCATCGCTTCTGGCCTTCACCATCTTTTTCTATGCCGTCATCTATACGATGTGGCTGAAGCGCTGGACGCCGCAGAACATCGTCATCGGCGGTGCCGCCGGTGCCATTCCGCCGGTCATCGGCTGGGCGGCGGTAACCGGATCGGTCAGCCCCGAAAGTTTGGTGCTGTTCCTGATCATCTTCCTGTGGACGCCGCCGCATTTCTGGGCGCTCGCGCTCTTCAAGTCGGAGGACTATGCGAAGGCAGGCATTCCGATGATGCCGAATGTCGCCGGCCAGGCCTCGACCAGGCGCCAGATCTTTGCCTATGCGCTGGTCCTCGCACCGGTTGGCGTGCTGCCCTGGGTTCTCGGCTTTACCACGCCGGCTTACGGCATCGTTGCATTGCTGCTCGGCGCCGGCTTTCTCTGGTATGCGTGGAAGGTGCTGCAAATGGCCGATGATGACCGGGCGATGAAGCCGGCCAAGGCCTTGTTCGGCTATTCGCTGCTTTATCTCTTCGCCATCTTCGCTGCCTACCTTTGCGATTGCGTCCTTGCGCGCGCGCTGACCATCGGTGGAGCATGAGCATGGCCGAAAAGAAGCTTGAACTGGTCACGCTGACCGAACGTCAGCAGAAGGCCCGCCGCAATCGCTCGGCCGCAATCGGTTTCGCGCTGGCGGCCCTGGTCGTCATATTCTACGTCGCGACCATCGTGAAATTTGGTCACAGCGTCACCGGATCGATGTGAGCTGACAATGACCAGGCAAACAGTCAGCGATCCTAGGAAGAAGAACACAAACCGCGTCGTCGCCGGCGTGTGCATCGCGTTCTTCGGCGGCATGATCGGCATGGCCTACGCCGCGGTGCCGCTCTACGCGATGTTCTGCCAGGCGACAGGCTACGGCGGCACCGTCAAACGGGCGACCCAGCAATATGCCGACCGGGTGCTCGACCGCGACATCACCATCCGCTTCGATGCCAACACCGTCGGCGTTCCCTGGCAATTCCAGCCAGTCGCCCGCTCGATCACCATCAAGATCGGCGAGACCGCCGAGGCCCATTTCAGCGCAACGAACAAATTCAGCCGGCCCATCACCGGACGCGCCACCTTCAATGTGCAGCCGGAACTGGCCGGACCTTACTTCAACAAGGTCGAGTGTTTCTGCTTCACCGACACGACGCTGAAGCCGGGCGAGACACTAGATATGCCGGTCGTGTTCTATGTCGATCCCGACATCATCAACGCGCCGGAACTGAAGGATTTGAAGACGATTACCCTGTCCTACACGATGTTCCCGGTCGACAAGACCAAGCCGGTCGCATCATCGGTGCCGGCCGACGGCCGCCGCAACAAGATTTCAGATACCGAAGCAAGCCTCGGGGGTTGATATGGCAGACGCACACGCAAAACCACAACATGACTATCACCTCGTCGACCCGAGCCCGTGGCCTTTTCTGGGCTCCGTCGGGGCGCTGGTGACGGCTTTCGGCGGCGTCTGTTACATGCAATACCTCAAGGGCGGCGATTTCCCGATCTTCGGTTTCAACGTCGCCAATCCATGGCTGTTCTTCATCGGCCTGCTGATCGTCATCTACACGATGTTCGCCTGGTGGTCGGATACGATCAAGGAAGCGCATGAGGGACACCACACCCGTGTCGTATCGCTGCATCTGCGCTACGGCATGATCATGTTCATCGCCTCCGAGGTGATGTTCTTCGTCGCCTGGTTCTGGGCCTTCTTCGACGCCAGCCTGTTTCCGGGCGAGGTCCATCAATACGCCCGTACCGCCTTCACCGGCGGCGTCTGGCCACCCAAGGGCCTGGAAGTTCTCGACCCCTTCCATCTGCCGCTTTACAACACCGTCATCCTGCTTCTGTCGGGCACCACCGTAACCTGGGCGCACCACTCGCTCATCCACGGCGACCGCAAGGGGCTGATCAACGGCTTGGTGCTGACCGTCGGCCTCGGTATGCTGTTCACCATGGTGCAGGCCTACGAGTACATGCACGCGCCGTTCGGCTTCAGGGATTCAATCTACGGCGCCACCTTCTTCATGGCGACCGGCTTCCATGGTTTCCACGTCATCATCGGCACGATCTTCCTGCTGGTCTGCCTGATCCGCGCCATGAAGGGCGACTTCACGCCCAAGCAGCATTTCGGCTTCGAGGCCGCAGCCTGGTACTGGCACTTCGTCGACGTGGTGTGGCTGTTCCTGTTTGCCTCAATCTACGTCTGGGCATCGAACGGCGCGATGATCGAACCGCACTGAGACCGAGCTGAGGAAATCGACAAGGCGGCTGCGGCGACGTGGCCGCCTTATCTTTTGCGGCAAATGCTCCTAGGATGACTTCATGAGCGACGACAAGGCGATCTGGCCACCAATCGATCCGATCTCGGCCGGCCTGCATGGCCGCTGCCCCCGCTGTGGCGAGGGCAAGCTGTTCTCCGGGTTCCTCACGGTCGGCAATCGCTGCACCAATTGCGGGCTCGATTATTCCTTCGCCGATGCCGGCGATGGGCCGGCGGTGTTCGTTATCCTGATCATCGGCTTCATCGTCGTCGGCCTGGCGCTGTGGATGGAGGTGACGCTTAATCCGCCGCTCTGGCTGCATCTGCTGCTGTGGGTTCCGCTGACGCTGGTGCTTTGCCTGGCGGCGCTCCGGCTGATCAAGGGCGTGCTGCTGACGCTGCAATTCCGCAACAAGGCGGCCGAAGGCCGGCTGGACCGCGGCGAATGAGCGAGGCATCAGGTTTGGTGGCCGGCCGGTCGCGGCCGAAGCGCGCATTGGCGCTCGGCCTGGGTATCGTCGTGTTTTTGATACTGCTGGCGCTCGGCACCTGGCAGGTTCAGCGCCTGCACTGGAAAGAGGGCCTTCTCCAGACGATAGACGAGCGCACGCATTCGGCGCCTGTGCCATTGGCCGAGGTCGAAAAGCGGTTTGCTGCCACCGGCGACGTGGACTACACGCCGGTCACGGTGACCGGCACTTTCATGCATCAAGGCGAGCGGCATTTCCTCGCCACCTGGGAAGGCCAGTCCGGTTTCGATGTCTTCACGCCGCTGCAGCTCGACGATGGCCGTTTCGTACTGATCAACCGCGGCTTCGTCCCTTACGACTTCAAGGACCCAGCCAAGCGGCCGCAGGGGCAGGTAACGGGCGAAGTGACGCTGACGGGGCTCGCTCGCAACCCGCTGCCGGCCAAGCCCTCGATGATGCTTCCCGACAATGATCCGCAGAAGAACATCTTCTATTGGAAAGATCGTGACGCGATGGCCTCGAGCGCCGGCCTGCCGGCAGGTGCGGCGCTGGTGCCGATCTTCATCGATGCGAACGCCGCGGCCAACCCCGGCGGGCTGCCGGTTGGCGGTGTCACCGTCATCGACCTGCCGAACAGCCATCTGCAATATGCGATGACCTGGTACGGCCTTGCCGCCGCCCTTGCCACCGTCCTGATCTCATGGCTCCGCCACCCGGCGAAAGACCAATGATCGCCGCCACTACCCTTGACAGGGCAGGGCCGCACACCTCATTTCGCGCCTTGAGCTCAGAAGTCATAGTCCGATCAACCGGCCTACAATCAGCGTAAGATGCAATCATGCTTCAGACAAAGCCACCGCTGACCATCCGGCTCTGCCAGCCGCGCGGTTTCTGTGCGGGCGTTGACCGTGCCATCCAGATCGTCGTGCTGGCGCTGAAGAAATACGGCGCGCCGGTTTATGTCCGCCACGAGATCGTGCACAACCGCTACGTCGTCGAAGGGCTGCAAAGCCTCGGCGCGGTGTTCATCGAGGAGCTCTCCGAGATCCCGCCCGAGCATCGCCAGAGCCCGGTCGTCTTTTCGGCGCATGGCGTGCCGAAATCGGTGCCGGCCGACGCCCAGTCCCGCAACCTATTCTATCTCGATGCGACTTGCCCGCTGGTCTCGAAAGTCCACAAGCAGGCAATGCGCCATCAGCGGCTTGGCCGCCACGTGCTTTTGATCGGCCATGCCGGGCATCCGGAGGTGATCGGCACAATGGGCCAATTGCGGGATGGCGCGGTCACTCTGATCGAGACCGAAGCCGACGCCGCAAGCTTCGTGCCTGCAGACCCGCAGGCGCTCGGCTTCGTGACCCAGACGACGCTGTCGGTCGAGGACACCGCCGGTATCATCCGCGCCCTGCAGCAACGTTTTCCCGAGCTGCACGCGCCGGCGGCGGAATCGATCTGTTATGCCACTACCAATCGCCAGGAAGCAGTCAAGGAAACAGCGGCCGGCGCCGATCTCTTCCTGGTTGTCGGCGCACCTAACTCCTCCAACTCGCGACGCCTGGTCGAAGTGGCCGAGCGCGCCGGCGCTTCGATGTCGCTTCTCGTGCAGCGCGCCTCCGAAATTCCGTGGAATGACATTGCCGGCATCTCGACGCTCGGCCTGTCGGCAGGCGCCTCGGCGCCGGAGATCATCGTCGACGAGATCGTCGATTCTTTCAGGCAGCGCTTCGACGTGACCATCGAGCTGGCTGTGACAGCGACGGAGACGGAGGATTTTCCGGTGATGCGGGTGTTGCGCGATGTCGAACTGACGGCGGCCGACATGGCCTTCGTCAACGGGGCCGCGTAGCAACGATGGCGGTCTACACCGACGTCAATGAGGGCGAGCTCGGCGCATTCCTCGGGAACTATCCGGTCGGCGATCTCTTGTCCTACAAGGGCATCGCCGAAGGCACCGAAAACTCGAATTTTCTGCTGCACACCAGCAGCGGCTCCTACATCCTGACGCTTTACGAGAAGCGCGTCGACAAGGCTGACCTGCCGTTCTTTCTCGGCCTCATGGCCCACCTCGCCAGAAAGGGCATTTCGTGCCCGCTCCCGGTCACCGCACATGATGGCGGTGTGATCGGAACACTTGCCGGCCGGCCGGCGGTCATCATCACCTTTCTCGAAGGCCTGTCGCTGCGGCGGCCGACGGCAGCGCATTGCGGCGAAGTCGGCAAGGCACTGGCGGCACTGCATCTCGCCGGCGCGGATTTTCCGATGACCCGCCCAAATGCCCTTGCCATCGATGGCTGGCGCAAGCTGTGGAACGCCGCCCGCGCCCGCGCCGACGAGGTCGAGCCGGGACTGGCGGCCGAGGTCGATGCCGATTTCGCCGATTTCGAGCGGAACTGGCCGAACGGTCTGCCGCAAGGCATTATCCATGCCGATCTTTTCCCGGACAACGTGTTCTTCCTCCGCGAGAAACTGTCCGGACTGATCGACTTCTATTTCGCCTGCAACGACCTCTATGCCTACGACGTTGCCACATGCCTCAACGCTTGGTGCTTCGAGAAGGATTTTTCCTTCAACCTGACCAAGGGCACGGCGCTGCTTGCCGGCTACCAAAGCGTGCGGCCGTTGAGCAGTGACGAGAAAGCTGCGCTGCCGATGCTGGCGCGCGGCTCGGCACTGCGCTTCATGTTGACCCGGCTCTACGACTGGCTGACGGTCCCGGACGGCGGACTGGTGATGAAACGCGACCCGACCGAGTATATCCGCCGGATGCGTTTCCACCGGGCGATCCACTCTCCTTCCGAATATGGACTAACATGACTAAGCGCGTTGAAATCTTCACCGATGGTGCCTGTTCGGGCAATCCCGGGCCTGGTGGCTGGGGAGCAATCCTGCGCTTCAACGGCGCTATCAAGGAGCTCCATGGTGGCGAGGCTATGACCACCAATAACCGCATGGAGCTGTTGGCGGCCATCTCGGCGCTCAATGCGCTCAAGGAACCTTGCGTCGTCGACCTTTATACCGACAGCAACTACGTCAAGGACGGCATTTTCGGCTGGATCGATGGCTGGAAGCGCAACGGCTGGAAGACCGCCGCCCGGCAGCCGGTGAAGAATGCCGAGCTGTGGCAGCAGCTCGACGCGGCACGCAACCGCCATCAGGTCACCTGGCATTGGGTCAAGGGCCATGCCGGCCATCCCGAGAACGAGCGCGCCGACGAATTGGCGCGGCTCGGCATGGCGCCATTCAAGACGAAGTCTGCGAAACCCGTGCTCGCGTCTGTGCCGCCGAAGGAAGGCACCCAGTCCAAGCAATCGGCGGCCAAGAAGGTTCGGCGCTCGACCCAGAGTTATTGATCCGGTTGAACTGGCGCGTCAGCGGATCAGAAGGGCGGTGCCGAACAGCCCGATTGCAAACACCGTATGCGACACAAGATTGAGGGCGCGGACCTGCATCGGATTAGGGCGCTTCGAAGCAGCCCAGCCGGCGCCCATGCCGGGCGCCAGCAAAAACCACCCGGCGCCGACGGTGACGATGCCGAGCATAAAGGCCGGCAGGAAGGTCGGCGCAGTGAGCCAGGCCGTTCCGGCCAGCACGACCAGTATGATGCCGTAGACGATGCCGACAGCATAATGAAAGGCCCAGCCAAGCGCTGATTCATGCGCGTAGGGCGAGGCCTCGCCTATGTCGTCATGGAAGATCTTGCCTTCCCTGAGATGCCAGACCCAGCGGCCGACCAGCCCCCAGTTCGGTCGCGGCTGAGCAAACGCCTTGTTCAGGAAAATCGCCCAGACGTCCATAAGCGCGGTTGCGCCGATACCGATCGCGACGCTGCGCCATACGATGTCAGACATCATCGAGGTCCCCAAAAGCAAGCAATCCCGAAGAGCCGACGCATGGCCCCGAAAACCGGGTCGGCTTTCGGAAAGATCATGCGCCGATGCAAAAGTCAGCGTCCTTTGGACGCTGAGCGCTCGAAGGCGCCCGTTGCCGTCCCTGGCCTATGCTGTCGCCAGGACGGAAAGCTGTCCGAGAATGTGAGCCGCACCGGATTCGTCGACGCCGGGCTTTGTCTCGACATTGAGCGCGGTGACCTTGCCGTCATCGACGATCATCGAAAAACGCTTCGAGCGCAGCCCCATGCCGCCGCTGGAGAGGTCGGCGTCGAGGCCGACCGATTTGGCGAAATCGCCATTGCCATCGGCAAGATAAAGGATTTTGCCTTCACCGCCGCTGAAGCGGGCCCAAGCTCCCATGACGTGAACATCGTTGACCGAGACGACGGCGATAGTGTCGACGCCGCGCGCCAGGATGGCGTCGTAATTGTCCAGGTAGCCGGGCAGATGATTGTTGCTGCAGGTCGGCGTGAAGGCGCCCGGAACGCCAAACAGCACGACCTTCTTTCCCGAGAATATCTCGCCCGTCGTGATCGGCTTTGCACCGTCGGCGGTCATTGTCTTGAAGGTCGCATCGGGCAGTTTGTCGCCAACGGAGATCGTCATGATGGTCCTCGTTTGGAAATGGAAGGGAGTGTCCTTGGGATAGCGAACTAAGGCGCGCCCGGCAACCGTCCAGACGCCGGCATCACGGAAAAGGCAGCAGGCCTTCGACTGCGCCAGCGGCACTTGTCAGCGTGTAGTGCAGGCCGCCATCGGTTGGCGTTGTCGACGGCCTGTCGAGGATCGGCACAGTAAAGATCAGCTTGCCATCCTTTTCGCTGCGTGCCGGGGCACCGAACATATAGTCGCGTTCGCCGGCAACGAAGAAGTCGGCGCCCTCGCGGCTGCCCGGAAAGCTCGCTTCGACAATCAGCGTTTCGTGGTCGCCCGGCAGTATGTTTATGCCGAAATCGGGCGTTGCCGTGGCGGGCAGGGTGGCAAGGCCTGCCTTGACCAGCGCCGCGTCCTCGGCGTTGTCCGGATCGGCGCCGGGATCGACGGTCAGCCTTGTCTGCACCGGGATGCAGATGGTTTCGCAAATGCCGAGGAAGATATCCGCGTCGATGACGGCCGGCTGGCCTGGCGCGCCAAGCGTGAACGTCACCGGCAACGAAACCGGATGGTCGTAGCCGGCCCATTTGCCATAGCCGTCGTCATGGCGCTGCGGCGGCGGAAACGAAAGCGTCGCGTCGGCAATGTTGGTGCTGGCCGAGACGTCGATCTGTGGCGGCACGCCCGCATCGCCCGGATCGCGCCAATAGGTTTTCCAGCCGGGCTTCAGCGCAATGTCGAGGACGCCCTGAAGACGCCCGGCCTCGTCGGCTTTGCCGCTTGTTACCAGCCGCACCCTGCCGCCGCCGCTGTTGTACCAGGCCGACGAGGAGGCTGAGGCGGGAAAGCCGGTCGCCGATCCAATGGCCGCACTAAGCAGCAGGATTTTCAAGCTTTGCATGACGGTGATTTGATCGTCCGTTGATGGCCGCACAATGATTTCATGACGCGGCCGGCATCATATTTGCGTGACCTTCGATTTACGAGCCTGATCAAATCGGGCGCCGCCCACCTTTTCGACGCCTCGGAAACGCGTTACGCTGTGGCCATGGATTTGTTGCGCCATAAAAGGACGGCCGCAGGACCCGGCTTTCTCGACGACCAGTTCCTGATTGCCATGCCCGGCATGAAGGACGACCGCTTCACGCGCTCCGTTATCTACATTTGCGCGCACAGCGATGAAGGCGCGATGGGGTTGATCATCAACCAGACACAGCAGATGCTGTTTCCGGACCTGCTCGTACAACTCGGCATCATGAATGAGATGGAGGCGATCCGCCTGCCTGCGCCGGCGCGCGACTTCGTCGTGCGCAATGGCGGACCGGTGGATCGCAGCCGCGGCTTCGTCCTGCATTCGGGCGACTACCGGGTGGAATCCTCGCTCGCCGTGTCCGAAGACGTCTGTCTGACTGCGACCGTCGATATTTTGCGCGCCATCTCCTCCGGCCGTGGACCGCGGCGGGCGCTGATGGCGCTCGGCTATGCGGGCTGGGGTGCGGGCCAGCTTGAAACCGAGATCGCCGAGAATGGCTGGCTGACCTGCCCGGCAAGCGCCGAGCTTCTGTTCGACGCCGACATCGACCGCAAATACGACCGGATCCTTGCCTCGATCGGCATCGATCTCGCGCATCTCAGCCTGGCTGCGGGTCACGCCTGAGCCTCACGTCGCGAAACTTGTCACGCTTGAGTGAGCGGATACTGTTCCTTCAGTGTCTTCAGCACCTGATCGCCGGGCATAGGCGCGCCGAACATGAAGCTCTGCACGTATTCGCAGCCCATCTGCCGCAACTCCAGTGCATCGCTCTCGTCCGAAATGCCTTCGGCGACAACCGACAGGCCGAGCTCATGCGCCATGTTGACCATGGATTTGAGCAGCACCGCGCGTTTCGGCGTCGCGTCGTCGACGAAGCTCTTGTCGATCTTGATGGTGTCGAACGGGAAGCGCGTCAGATAGGCCAGCGATGAATAGCCGGTGCCGAAATCATCCAGCGACAGGCCGATGCCAAGCTGCTTCAGCTTGGTCAGCACATGGGCGGTCTGCTCGGGATTGTCCATCACCAGCGATTCGGTGAGTTCGAGCCGGAAGCAACGCGGTTTCAGATTGGCCCGCGCGATCACCGAGCGGACGTCGCTGACCAGGTCGCGGCGGATGAGCTGACGGCTGGAAAGATTGACCGAGACCGACAGCGGCGCATCGCCGATCTGCTTTTGCCATCCCGCGAGGTCTTCGGCAGCCTGTTGCATGGCGAACAGCCCAAGCTGCACGATCAAGCCGCAGTTTTCGGCAACCGGAATGAAATCCGCCGGCGGGATCATGCCGCGCCGCGGATGGTCCCAGCGCAGCAACGCTTCGAAGCCGGCAACGCTGCCGTCCTCCAGCCGTACAATCGGCTGGTAGGCAAGCGTGAATTCGCGCCGCTCGATGGCGCGGCGCAGGTCGGACTCGAACTGCAGCCGGTCGGTGCCGACCGTGCGGAAGGCCGGCCGGAACGGCTCGATCCTGTCGCCGCCGAAGCGCTTGGCCTGATGCATGGCAAGCTCGGCATCCTTGACCATGTCCTCGGCCGAAATCTGCGTTGACGTCCAGGTGATCAGCCCGATCGAGGCGGTCAGCACGATCTCGCGCTTGGCGAAGGTGATCGGGTTGTTGATGGCGTGCTTGATGGCATCGGCAATGGCCGCAATGCGAGCCGGATCCTGCTCAGACAAAAGCATCAGCGCGAACTGGTCGCCGGCAAAGCGCGACAGCGAATCCTTCGGCTTCAGCAGCCGGTGCAGCCGCCGCGCGATGGTCAAAAGGATGGTGTCGCCGGCCGAGATGCCAAGCCCGTCATTGACCTGCTTGAAGCGGTCGATATCGATGACGAAGACGGTCGGGCGCACCTTCTCTTCGGTGCGGGCGATCGAGATGATCGCCTCCAGCCGGTTCATGAACAGCTCACGGTTAGGCAGGCCGGTCAGATTGTCGTGCACGGCGTCGTGCAGCAGCCTCTCCTCGGACTTCTTCTGCTCGGTCACGTCGACCATGGTGCCGACGCAGCGGATGACCTCGCCGTCCGATCCGATCACCGGCCGGGCGCGCAACGAAAACCAGTGATAGTGCCCGTCGGCACCACGCAGGCGGAAGTCCTGCGACACCCGGCCGCGCCGGTGCTCGAGCACCACGTCGAGCGTCGTACGAAACGTGTCGCGGTCGTCGGCATGCAGCACCGGCAGCCAGTTGCGGGCGGGACCGCCGAGGCTGTTGGGCGCAAGACCGAGCTGGATGCTGACGTCGGGACGAGTGACGACGCGGTCGCGCAGCACGTCCCAGTCCCACACGGTATCGCCCGATCCGGCAACGGCCAGCGCCTGCCGCTCGAGATCGGAGAACAGGCCCTGATGCAGGGCGCCGCCGGCAAAAGCGTGCTGCATCACGGTGAAGCCGATCAGCAGGATGATGAGGATCAGCCCGCCGCCCAGCGCCGGCTGGGCGATATCGTTGTCCAGCATGCCGGTGATCGCCATCCACGATCCGGATAGCCACAGCAGAACCATCACCCAACTGGGCACCAGCATGATGGCGCGGTCGTAACCGCGGATACCGAGGAAGATGATCAGGCCGAGCCCGGTCAGCGCGGTGGCGGCGAAGGACAGTCTGGCAATGCCGGCGGCAACCGCCGGATCGATGATGGCGACGCCGGCGATAAGCACCAGCCCGAGGATCCAGACCAGCGCGCCGTAGCTGAAATGGCCGTGCCACCGGTTGAGGTTGAGATAGGCAAACAGGAACACCACGAAGGTCGCCGCAAGCGCCACCTCCGTTCCGGCGCGCCACATCTGCTCATTGCCGGGTGAGATTTCTATGATCTTGTTGAGAAAGCCGAAATCGACGCAGATATAGGCAAGCACCGCCCAGGCTAGGGCCGCCGTTGCCGGGAACATCGAGGTCCCCTTGACGACGAAAAGAATGGTCAGGAACAGCGCCAGCAGGCCGGCGATGCCGATGACGATGCCACGAAACAGCGTGTAGGAATTGACCGAGTCCTTGTAGGATTCAGGGTCCCACAGATAGACCTGCGGCAGCTTGGGCGAGGCGAGTTCGGCGATGAAGGTAATCACCGTTCCGGGGTTCAGCGTCACCCGGAACACGTCGGCGTCGGGGCTGGTCTGGCGGTCGAGCGCAAAGCCTTCGCTGGGCGTGATCGCGGCGATACGGGTCGAACCGAGATCCGGCCAGAACAGGCCGGAATTCACCAGTCGGAAATGCGGTGCGACAATCAGCCTGTCGAGTTGCTGGTCGGTGGTGTTGGCGAGCGCGAACACCGCCCAGTCGCCGGTCGAGCGCGCGTCATTGGCCTCGACCTCGATGCGCCGCACGATGCCGTCCGGGCCGGGCGCCGTCGAGACCTGGAAATTCTCGCCTTGGTTGCGGTAGATCGCGACGGCGCCCGAAAGGTCGAGCGCCACGTCGTCGCGGGCAATCTTGATCGGTTCGACGGCAAATGCCGAGGATGCCGCGCAGAGCGTGACGATTGCCGCCAGCATAAAGGCAAGCAGCGACCCGTTGCGCAGAAAATTCGTCAAACTCAGCCCTTTGTTCCAACGCCCGGCGGATCGTCCGCGATTCGGGCGTATAGGTAATGGTCCTGCCAGATGTCGTTGATCCTGAGATAGGATCGTAGCAGTCCTTCGCGCCGGAATCCGGCTTTTTCAAGCACGCGGATCGACCGGGCGTTATCGGGGATACAGGCAGCTTCGATCCGGTGCAACCGCAGCGTTTCGAAGGCGAAACGCGTCACCACCTTGACGGCATCGGTCATCAGGCCGCGTCCGCTGAAGCGCTCGCCGATCCAGTAGCCGATATGGCCGCTTTGGGCGACCCCGTGGCGGATATTGCCGAGGGTGATACCGCCGGCCAGCTTGCCGCTGCTTTTCTCGAAGATGAAAAAGGCGATCGCCGTCCCCTGCGCGTAGTCCTCGCGGTAGCGGCCGATACGATGCCGCCACGCCGTGCGGTCGAGTTCGTCAGGGGTCCATCGCGGCTCCCACGGCTCAAGGAAGGCGCGGCTTTCGCCGCGCAGCACCGACCACTCGCGATAATCGTTGATCAGCGGTACGCGCAGCGTGACAAGATCGCCCTTCAGTGCCGGCAGGTCGCGGCGAAAGAAAGGGAGCGCGAACACGACGCTCGAATAGGCTTAAACGGCAAGCTTACGGGCAGTGGTCTGCGTGCCCGAAAGCGAATCGAGGATCGCTTCATAGGGCGCGAGCGTACCCACCGGCCCGACGGCTGTAAGCGTCGGCTTGGTCGAAAAAAGCCGAGACGACAAATCCGTCAACCGCTCGACGGTCAACGCCGACAGCCGCTCCATCAGCTCTTCCTTGGCGATCGGCCTGCCGAACAGAAGCAACTGCCTGGCGATCTGCGAGGCGCGGCTGGCCGGGCTCTCGGCCGACATGATCAGCCCGGCGCGGTATTGGGCACGCGCCCGGTCGAGCTCCTCCTGCAGGATGCTTTCACCGGCCTTTTGCAGCTCGTCGATAATCACAGGCACCAGCTCGGCAATATCGCTTTGTCCGGTCGCCGCATGGACCCCGAAGATGCCGGTGTCGGAAAAGCCCCAATGGAAAGCATAGACCGAATAGCACAGGCCGCGTTTTTCGCGGATTTCCTGGAAAAGTCGCGACGACATGCCGCCACCCAAGATCATCGACAGGACCTGAGAGGCATAGAAATCGCGGACGTGATAGGCGCGGCCCTCGAAACCCAGCACGATCTGCGCGTCCATCAGGTCGCGGTCTTCGCGAAAATCGCCGCCGACATATTGCGCATATTGGGGGATGGTGCCGTCGGCCTTGCCGCGGAAGCTGCCGAGACGCTTTTCGACCTCGCGCACGAAATCGTCGTGCTTGATATCGCCGGCGGCCACCATCACCATGTTCTCGGCGCCGTACTGTCGTTCGATGAAATCGTGCAGCTGCTTCGAAGTGAAGGATTTGACGGTTTCCGGCGTGCCCAGAATCGAGCGGCCGATAGTCTGGTGGCGAAAGGCGGTCTCGGTAAAGTGATCGAAAACGACATCGTCGGGCGTATCGTGCGCGGCGCCGATCTCCTGCAGTATCACATGCTGCTCCCGGTCCAACTCCTGCGGATCGAATTCGGATTCTTGCAGGATGTCGGAAAGGATATCGACCGCCAGCGGCACGTCGTCGCTCAGAACCCTTGCATAATAGGAGGTCGTCTCGACGCTGGTGGCGGCATTGATCTCGCCGCCAACGTCCTCGATCTCCGAGGCGATCTCGAAGGCGCTTCGCCGCCTAGTGCCCTTGAAAGCCATGTGCTCGAGCAAGTGCGCCATTCCGTGCTCTTCGTCACGCTCGTTGCGTGCGCCCGACTTGACCCAGGCACCAAGAGCAACAGATTCGAGGCTTGGAAGGGTTTCGGTGGCGACTGTCAGGCCGTTCGACAGACGGCTTACCTCAACACCCATATGGCAATTACTCCCTAACGCGCCGCCCGCGTGTGGCGGCCGAGATAATCTTCCACCATTTTCAGGTCGGATGGAAGTACCGTGTATTTTTCCTGGGCGCTCATCAACCCGTCTAGCCATGCAGGCAGGGCAGGCGACACGCCACTGGCGGCTTCGACGGCGGCCGGAAACTTTGCCGGGTGCGCGGTGCCGAGTACCACCATCGGCACATCATCCGCAGCCTTGCCGGCGGCCACATGCACGGCTGCGGCCGTATGCGGGTCGAGCAGATAGCCGCTCGCCGCAAGTGTGGTGCGGATGGTGGCGGCGACCTCATCCATCGTGGCGCGGCCGGCGTCGAATTCGGAGCGGATCCTGGCGATTTCGCCGGCCTCGACGGTGAAGGCGCCGGACTGCTTGAGCCCGTCCATGTAGCGCCGCACGGTCGAGGCATCGCGGCCGGCTGCCTCGAACAGCAAGCGTTCGAAGTTCGAAGACACCTGGATGTCCATCGAGGGCGACGTGGTCGAAAAGACCCCCTTCATGCGGTATTCGCCGGTCGCCAGCGTGCGCGCCAGAATATCGTTGTCGTTGGTGGCGATGATCAGCCGTTCGATCGGCAGCCCCATTTTCTTGGCGGCGTAGCCGGCGAAGATGTCGCCGAAATTGCCGGTCGGCACGGTGAACGAAACCGGCCTGTCGGGCGCGCCGAGCGACAGCGCGGAGGAGAAATAATAGACGATCTGGGCCATGATGCGGGCCCAGTTGATCGAGTTGACGCCGGACAGCGATACCCGGTCGCGAAAACCGTGGTCGTTGAACATGTCCTTCACCAGGCCCTGGCAGTCGTCGAAATTGCCTTCGATCGCCAAGGCATGGACGTTTGCCGCGATCGAGGTCGTCATCTGCCGCTGCTGTACCGGCGAGACGCGGCCGTGCGGGAAAAGCACGAAGATGTCAGTGCGGTTGCGCCGGGCAAAGGCATCGATGGCGGCCCCCCCGGTGTCGCCAGAGGTGGCGCCGACAATGGTGGCGCGCTGGTCGCGCTCGGCCAGCACATGGTCCATCAGTCGCGCAAGAAGCTGCATCGCCACGTCCTTGAACGCGAGCGTCGGGCCATGGAACAGCTCCAGCACGAAGCTGTTCGGCCCGGTCTGCACCAGCGGGCAGACGGCCTCATGGCGGAAGGTCGCATAGGCTTCACGCACCAGCCGTTCGAACGCCGGCGCCGCGATCTCGCCGCCGAGGAACGGCGACAGCACGCGGATGGCAAGATCGGGATAGGCAAGGCCGCGCATGGCGCGGATCTCGGCTGCGGAAAAATGCGGCCAGGCGCTCGGCAGATAGAGGCCGCCGTCGCGCGCCAGCCCGGCCAGCACCGCGTCGGAAAATCCAAGCGCGGGCGCTTCCCCGCGGGTACTCACATATTGCATCGTCACGTTTCCATTGCTGCCGGGAATTTTCGCCCACCGCGAGGTGGTGGATTTCTACGCTGGCTCAGTCGCATTTTTGCCGCGCGGTTGATATACGTCACCGGCTTTGCGAGAGGGAAGTGCAGTTAATGACGTTTCATTCATTCAACGGTCGTTTTGTCGCGGGTCTGGCGCTCACCGGCTTTATGCTTGCCGCCGCAGGCTGCCAATCGAGCGACAATGGAATTCTCGGCTTCGGCAAGAAGGACACGACGCCGCCACCGCCACCCGACCCCAAGGTGCTTTCCAGCCAACTGCAGGCCTATTGTCCGAAAGTGACCCTGCGTGACGGCACCGCCTTCTTCAACACCTACGCCAAAAGCGGTCCGAAGCCGAAGAAAAAAACCGATGTTGCTGCCGAGGATGCCGCCCAGCCGACAGCGGACGCGGCAGGTGTCGATCAGCCGGACGATTCCGCCAAGATCATCTATCAGGCCTCGATCACCGATGTGACCCGCGACTGCAGCCGCGCCAACGGCTCCTTGTCGATGAAAATAGCGGTCGCCGGCAAGGTCGTGCCTGGCCCGATGTTCACGCCCGGCACGATCACCATGCCGATCCGCATCGCGGTGATGCACGGCACCGAAGTTCTCTATTCGCAGCTTCACTCCTATCAGGTCCAGGTTACCGATCCTTCGAGTGCCACACAGTTCGTCTTCACCGATTCCAACGTCGTCGTTCCGGAGCCGACGGCGCGGGACTACCAGGCATATGCCGGGTATGACGAGGGCGCTCCGAAAGTAGCGACAGCCAAGCCGAAGAAGAAGAAAGCCGCCGCGACCAACTGAGCCGCTGCATTCGCGCCACGGCGGTTGGAGGCGGTCCCTCAGGCGTCCGCCGACCATTCCGACAGCGCGGCGATCACGCTTTTCAGTTCCGCCCAGCGGCGGATGACCGTTTCCGCGCCGGCCTCGGTCAGCGCATCGGCGTGGCCGGGATAGCTGTGCGCCGCGCCGGTGAAGCCGATGACGCGCATTCCCGCCGTCTTGGCGCCGGTGACGCCATGCAGGGAATCCTCGATGACGAACGTGTTCGCAGGATCGGCCTTGAGCTTATCCGCGGCGAACCGAAACACGTCCGGCGCCGGCTTGGTCTTTCCGGTCGGAGTTTCCAGCGACGAAAAGATACGACCGGCAAAGAACGGCAAAAGCTGCACCTTCTCCAGCATGAATTCGATCCGCTCCGAACGCGAATTCGAACAGACGCAGCGCGGCACTGCTACCGCGGCGACAGCCTCGTGCGACCCGTCGATGGCACGCACGTCGCTGCGCAGCCGGCGATCGACCAGCTGTTCCTCCTTGTCGATCAGGGAGGCCTGGAACGGGATCCGGGACTTTTCCTCGACCCGCATCATGATGTCCTTGAAAGTCAACCCGGCATAGACCTCGGAAATCTCCTCGGCCGATATCTCGTAGCCGGCCGAGGTCAAAAGCTCGGCATCGATACGCGCGGCGATGATTTCGGAATCGACGAGCACGCCGTCGCAATCGAAAATGACAAGATCTGGCTGGGGCATGGTGATCCAGAAAGCGGGATGAAGGGAATGCCGAGAGGCCTTTGGTCCAGACGGCTCAGGCGGCGCGGCATACACCAACAGGCCGGGCTTCGCAAATTCGGCGGCCTGCTTCACCGAATATTTACGCTGATCGGTAACCATAACGGACAGTAAACAGTAACGCGTGCCTTGGGTGTCACAATGTCTGCCGTGCGTCTTCTCGACGAGCTTTCCGATACTCCCCAGCAATCCGAGTGGCTGGATACGATCCTGAAGGGCGACTGCGTCGCCGCGCTCGAACGGCTGCCGGAAAAATCCATCGACGTGATCTTCGCCGATCCGCCCTATAATCTGCAGCTCGACGGCGATCTGCACCGGCCCGACCAATCCAAGGTCGATGCCGTCGACGACCATTGGGACCAGTTCGACAGTTTTGAGGCCTACGACGCCTTCACCCGCGCCTGGCTGCTGGCGGCGCGCCGCGTGTTGAAGCCCAACGGCACGATCTGGGTCATCGGCTCCTACCACAATATTTTCAGGGTCGGCGCCAAGATGCAGGACCTGGGCTTCTGGATCCTCAACGACGTCGTCTGGCGCAAGACCAATCCAATGCCCAATTTCCGTGGCCGCCGTTTCCAGAACGCGCATGAGACGATGATCTGGGCATCGCGCGACCAGAAGGGCAAGGGTTACACATTCAACTACGAGGCGCTGAAGGCGTCGAACGACGACGTCCAGATGCGCTCGGACTGGCTATTTCCGATCTGCACCGGGGGCGAGCGCCTGAAGAACGACAATGGCGACAAATTGCATCCGACGCAAAAGCCGGAAGCGTTGCTCGCCCGCGTCATGACGGCATCGACCAGGCCGGGCGACATCGTGCTCGACCCGTTCTTCGGTTCAGGTACCACCGGGGCTGTGGCCAAGCGGCTTGGCCGCCATTTCGTCGGCATCGAGCGCGAGCAGGCCTATATCGATGCTGCCATGGAACGCATCGGTGCGGTCCGGCCGCTGGAAGGCGCCAATTTGACGGTGCTGACCGGCAAGCGGGCTGAGCCGCGCGTCGCCTTCGTCGCGCTTCTCGACAATGGCTTGGTGGCGCCCGGCGCCACGCTCTACGACGCCAAGAAGCGCTGGGCGGCAAAAGTGCGCGCCGACGGCACGCTGGCGATCGGCGACAGTGCCGGGTCAATCCACAAGATCGGCGCACAAGTGCAGGGGCTGGACGCCTGCAACGGCTGGACCTTCTGGCATTATGAGCGCAGCGGCGGCCTGACCCCGATCGACGAGCTTCGCCGCATTGCTCGGCTGGGCATGGAGCGGGCGGGGGGCTGATGGGTTCCGAGTTGCGACAGATCGGTTAGTGCGAAAGCTCAACCAACCTCTGGAAGCGATTCAAATTACACTTTGATCCCAAGACGCTCAAGGTCCGCCCTGAGCGTCTTTGCATCGGAAAACGGCACCGACTGCCAGCCGGCCGCCCTGGCGCCCTCGACGTTCTTCTGGCTGTCGTCGATGAACAGCGTGGCTGACGGTTCGAGGCCGAACGCGGCGATGTGGTGATCATATATGGCGCGGTCCGGCTTGATCTGGCGGATGTCGCCGGAAACTGTGACGCCGCGCGGCCGGTTGAGGAAATGGAAGCGCTCACGGGCCTCGGCGAGCGTATCCGCGGCGAAATTGGTGAGCATAGTCACGTCGTGGCCGCTGTCGATCAGGCCGATCATGATGGCGACGCTGTCCTCATAGGCGTGAGGCACCATCTCGTGCCAGTACCGGCGGAAATTGCGGATGTTTTCGGCGTGCTCGGGATATTGCGCGATCGCCAGCGTCTCAGCCTCTTCCCAGCTGCGGCCGCGATCCTGCTCGATATTCCAGTCATGCGTGCAGACATTGTCGAAGAACCATTTCCGTTCGTCGGGATCGGGGATCAAGCGGCTGAAGGGCAGGTTCGGGTCATAGTGGATCAGCACTTTGCCGATGTCGAAAACGATATGGCGGATTTCAGTCATTCTTCTCTCTTTCAACGCGGCCGCTGCTTTTTCGTCGCGCCCGGTATCGCCGCTTCGATTACCTTTTTCATGACGCTCGGCAGCGCTTCCCCGGAAATTTCATAGGCCAGCGACCAGAAATGCCCGGCCGGGGCGGCGCTGTCGGTCTCCGCCTTGAACACGTCGAGTTCAAGCGCAAAATGGGTAAAGACATGGCCGATGCATCCAGCCTGCCGCCAGTTGCCGGGGAACGGGGCTGCCGCTTCCGTGGTGGCGCCGTCGATGCGCGCCGTCCAGCCGGTCGTCGGCACCTCAGTCATGCCGCCGAGCAGACCCTTTTCGACGCGCTTGCGCAAAAGCACGGCGCCGTCGCCCCTGACGGCAACGAAGGCGGCGCCGCGGCGTAAGGGTCTTTCGGCCTTGGGCAGGCGGACCGGAAAGCATTCGGGGTCGCCCGAGATTGTGGCGCTGCAATCCTCGCGAACAGGGCAGAGCATGCAGCGGGGTCGGCGCGGCGTGCAGATCGTAGCGCCCAGGTCCATCATTGCCTGCGCGAAGTCGCCGGGCCTTGCCCGGGGAACCATGCGTTCGACCTGGCTGCGTATCTCGCCCTTGGCTTCGCCCAGCGGCGTGGCTATCGAAAACAGCCGTGAGACGACGCGTTCGACATTGCCGTCGACGACCGCAGCTGGTTGGTCGAAGGCGATCGCTGCGATAGCCGCCGCCGTATATGCGCCGATGCCGGGCAGTTCCTTCAAGCCGGACTCGCTGTCCGGGAAGCGGCCGCTTTGCCGCGCGACGAGATCGGCACAAGCTTTGAGGTTACGGGCGCGAGAGTAATAGCCGAGCCCGGCCCAGGCCTTCATGACGTCTTCGGTCGGTGCCGCCGCCAGTGCCTGGACCGTTGGCCATTTCTGCACGAAAGCCCGGAAATAGGATTTTACCGCCTCGACCGTGGTTTGCTGGAGCATCACCTCGGAAAGCCAGACCAGATAGGGATCGGGCCGCGCCCCGCCCGCCAGCACCCGCGGCGGAACGCGCCAGGGCAGGTCGCGGTGATGCGCGTCATACCAGCCAAGCAGCCGGGATGCGATCTCGCCATTGTCTCCGGATACGGCCTTGCGGGTCTGGTCGTGCAGTGCCATTGATCGAGGGTCGGCCCTAATGGTGCTGAAGCTGGTGACTGGAGAACGCACATGGCAGGGAAAAGGCCCTTCGGCAATCCCGTTCCGGTGAGCGATCTCGCAACCGAGATCCTCGACCCGGTGCTGCGCAAGCGGGCCGGCATGTCGATCGGGCTGGTCCAGTCATGGGCAGAGATTGCCGGGCCGCGGCTTGCCGGCCGCTCGCGCCCGGAAAAGATCCAGTGGCCGCGCCGCATGCACGAGGACGATCCGTTCGAACCGGCGGTGCTGGTGATTGCCTGCGAGGGTGTGGCGGCACTGCATCTGCAGCACGAGACCGGCGAGATCATCAACCGGGTCAATGGCTTCCTCGGTTTCAATGCGATTGGCCGGATCAGGATCGTGCAGAAGCCGGTAATGGCGGGCAAGGACAAGCCGAAACCCGGTTTGCGGCCGCTGACCGTGGCCGAGAAGGCGAAGCTGTCGGGCACCGTCGGTTTGATCGAGGACGGCGGGCTGCGCGCCTCGCTGGAGCGGCTTGGCGCCACCATTCTCGGGCAAAAGAAGCCGTGATCTCGCGCTATCGTGATGATATGCCCGGATTTGGCGATTGGAATAGGGGCGGCAATGCCTTAATTCGCGCCAACTCTCGCTTTTTGTAGCCTTTGCATTGCAAAATCCAACTATTGCCAGGTGATTCGTATGATCCGTTCCTTGTCCCGCAGAAACCTTTTGACTTCGCTGGCCGCAATACCGGCGGCGGCACTGCTTGCCGCCTGCAGCGACTCGGGCGAGAAAGCCGAGGCGCAGGATGTGAAGCCTGCGGCTCCCGCCGATCCTGCGAAGCCGGCCGCTCCGGCCGCCGCCAAGGCGCCGGAAGCTCAGGGTACAGTCGACATGGCAGCCTTGTTGAAGCCCGGCGCGCTGCCCGACATGCAGCTTGGCAAGGACGACGCAAAGGTCACCATCGTCGAATATGCTTCGATGACCTGCCCGCACTGCGCGCATTTCGCCGAAACCACCTTCCCGGAGCTGAAGACAAAATATATCGATACCGGCAAGGCCCGCTATATCCTGCGCGAGTTTCCGTTCGATCCCAGCGCCGAGGCCGGTTTCATGCTGGCGCGCTGCTCCAAGGACAATTATTTCCCGATGGTCGACGTGCTGTTCAGGCAGCAGGCGAACTGGGTTGGTGTGAATAATACCAAGGACGCACTGCTGCAAATCGCCAAGCTTGCCGGTTTTACACAGGAGTCCTTCGAGGCCTGCTTGACGGACCAGAAACTTCTGGACGATGTGAGATCCGTCCAGAAGCGCGGCGCCGACGAATTCAAGGTCGATTCCACACCGACCTTTTTCATCAACGGAAAGACCTACAAAGGGGCGATGTCGATTGCGGAAATGTCGGCCATCATCGACCCTCTGCTCTGACCTTTCGGCAGCGCCGAAGCGGCGTCGCTTCGGCGTACGCACTTCTTTGTCTTGCCGCGGGTTCGTCTTGCAAAACCCCGGAAGAGTCTTGCGAAACCTGGCTATGGGCCGGCGCGAATGAAGTTTTCGCGCCTTCGCCTTCTCGGCTTCAAATCCTTCGTCGAACCCGGCGAGTTCGTCATCGAACGCGGCCTGACCGGCATCGTCGGGCCGAACGGCTGCGGCAAGTCGAACCTGGTCGAGGCGCTGCGCTGGGTTATGGGCGAAAGCTCCTACAAGAACATGCGTGCGTCCGGCATGGACGACGTCATCTTTTCCGGGTCGGGAACGCGTCCGGCCCGTAACACCGCCGAAGTCACGCTGTTCCTTGACAATAGCGACCGCACCGCGCCGTCCGCCTTCAACGACGCCGACGAGTTGCAGGTCTCGCGCCGCATCGAGCGCGAGGCCGGCTCGCTCTACCGCATCAACGGCAAGGAAGCCCGCGCCAAGGATGTGCAGCTGCTGTTCGCCGATCAGTCGACCGGCGCCCGCTCGCCCTCGATGGTCGGCCAAGGCCGCATCGGCGAGCTGATCCAGGCAAAGCCGCAGGCGCGCCGCGCGCTGCTGGAAGAGGCGGCCGGCATTTCCGGCCTGCATACGCGCCGCCACGAAGCCGAGCTGCGGCTGAAGGCGGCGGAACAGAACCTCGAACGGCTGGACGACGTCGTCGGCGAGCTGGAAAGCCAGATCGAAAGCCTGAAACGCCAGGCCCGCCAAGCCTCGCGCTTCAAGAACCTGTCGGCCGACATCCGCAAGGCCGAAGCGATGCTGCTGCATCTGCGTTGGACGCTAGCCAAGACGCAGGAAGGCGAAGCGCGTTCGGCACTGGCGATTGCCACGGCGCTGGTCGGCGACCGTGCCGCCGCCCAGATGGCTGTTGCCAGGGAACAAGGTATCAACACCCACCGACTGCCGGACCTGCGCGATGCGGAAGCCGCCGCCGCCGCCGCCTTCCAGCGTCTGTCGATCGCCAAGGCTCAGATCGAGGAAGAGGCAGGCCGCATCCGCGCCCGCCAGGCAGAACTCGACCGCCGACTGCAACAGCTCGATAGCGACCTTGCCCGCGAGGAGCGCATGGTCCGCGACAATGCGGATATCCTCGAACGCCTCGCCGCCGAAGAAGCCGCGCTCAATGTCGAAAACGCCGGCGCCGCCGAGCGCGAAGCCAGCACCCGCGCGGCTTTCGAGCAGGCGGCATTGACGCTTGCCTCGAGCGAGGCCAGGCTCGCCGCGCTGACCGCCGAACGGGCGGAGGCCGCCGCCTCGCGCAACCAGACTGAACGGACGCTGCGCGACACCGCTGAGCGCCGCGACCGCTTTGCCCGCCAGCTTGCCGACGTCGACCGCGAATTGTCGGAGATTGTCTCCAGGGTCGCCGGCCTGCCCGACCCCGCCGAGAAGCGGCTGCTGGTCGATCAGGCGCTGGTGCTGCTCCAAGAGGCCGAGGCAGCCGCCATTGCCGCCGAACAGGCGGTCGCCGAGGCGCGTGCAGGCGAAAGTGCTGGCCGCCCACCGGTTCAGGACGCAAAGGCCGAGCTAGCGCGGATCGAAACCGAGGCCCGCACGCTGGCCAAGATCCTCAACGCCGCCAGCGGCGATCTATTTCCCTCGGTGCTGGAGCAGATCAGCGTCGAGCGCGGCTACGAGACGGCACTGGGTGCAGCACTTGGCGAAGATCTTGATGTGCCGCTCGACCGCAGCGCGCCGGTGCATTGGGGCCAGAGCGAAATCCAGCCCGCCGACGCCGCATTGCCTGAAGGAATAAGGAGCCTCGCCACTGTCGTGCGCGCGCCGGCGCAGCTGGCCCGCAGGCTGGCCCAGATCGGCATTGTCGAAGCCGCCGACGGAAGAAGGCTGCAGACGCTGCTTGCTCCCGGTCAACGATTGGTCAGCCGCGAAGGCGCGCTGTGGCGCTGGGACGGCTTCACCGCCAGCGCCGATGCACCGACCCCCGCCGCGCAGCGGCTGGCGCAAAAAAACCGGCTGGCCGAACTCGATGCTGAAGCAGTCCAAGCCACGCGCACCCTGCGCGAAGCCGAACAGGCTCTTGCGCAGACCGAACAGGCGCTTGCCCAGGCGAGCGAGGCCGAACGCAATGCCCGACAGGCCGGGCGCGACGCCCAGCACGGGCTGGAAGCTGCCCGCAACACGCTGGCCGACGCCGAAAAAGCCGGCGGCGAACTGTCAAGCCGGCGCGCCGCACTTGACGAGGCGCGCGCGCGCATCGTCGACAGCCATGAGGAAACGGCGGCGGCATTCGTCGAGGCGGAAATGCTGCTGCAGGACGCGCCCGATCTCGGCGATCTGCAGCGCCAGATCGAGCAGTCGGCGGCCAACGTCGCCGCCGACCGCGCCGCCCTTGCCGATGCGCGTGCCGTTCACGAGGGCCTGAGGCGGGAAGCCGAGGCACGTGCGCGCCGGCTCGATGCCATCGGCTCTGAACGGCGCAACTGGGTGGAGCGCGCCGAAAACGCCTCGACACAGATCGCAGCGCTCGGCGAACGCAAGGCAGAGGCCGAGGCCGAGCGCGAAAGGCTGGCCGACGCCCCCGACGAGATCGACGCCAAGCGGCGCGCCTTGCTGTCGCAGCTCGCCGAGGCCGAAAGCCTGCGCAAGGCAGCGGGCGACCGCTTGCAGGAAGCGGAGAACCGGCAGTCCGAGCTGGACAAGGCTGCGACTGCTGCCATCCAGTCGCTGGCCGAGGCGCGCGAATCCCGCGTTCGCGCCGAAGAGCGGCTGACCGCCGCCGACGAGCGTCGGCTGGAAGTCGAGGCGCGCATCCAGGAAACGCTGAACACGCCGCCGCATCTGGTGATCCGCCACACCGGCCTCGAACCCGACAGCCCGATGCCGGAAATCGCCGAGATCGAGCGTCAGCTCGACCGGCTGAAGATCGAGCGCGAACGGCTGGGCGCCGTCAATTTGCGCGCCGAGGAAGAGCAGAAGGAATTGTCGGACCGGCTGGAGGCCATCGTTTCCGAGCGCGACGACATCATCGAGGCGATCCGCAAGCTGCGGCAGGCGATCCATAGCCTGAACCGCGAAGGCCGCGAGCGGCTGCTCGCTGCCTTCGAGGTGGTCAACGGCCATTTTCAACGGCTGTTTTCGCATCTGTTCGGCGGCGGCACCGCCGAGCTGCAATTGATCGAGTCCGACGATCCGCTCGAAGCAGGGCTCGAGATCCTGGCGCGACCGCCCGGCAAGAAGCCGCAGACGATGACGCTGCTGTCCGGCGGCGAGCAGGCATTGACCGCGATGTCGCTGATCTTCGCCGTGTTCCTGACCAACCCGGCGCCGATCTGCGTGCTCGACGAAGTCGACGCGCCGCTCGACGACCACAACGTCGAACGCTTCTGCAATCTGATGGACGAAATGGCCGCAACCACCGAGACACGCTTCGTCATCATCACACACAACCCGATTACCATGGCGCGCATGGACCGGCTGTTCGGGGTGACCATGGCCGAGCAAGGCGTCAGCCAACTGGTGTCGGTCGACCTGCAGGCGGCCGAAGCCATGCGCGAGGCAAGCTGACGCATCAGCTTAATGGTGGTCTCCACCTCGGCTTTCGACTATAGCACGACGAAATGGGCCGGATCTGCCGCTCCCGATACCGGTCCGCTATGCGCGTGGAGAAGCTTGTTGCCTATACTTGTCACCGGAGCCGCGGGGTTCATTGGCAGTCACGTTTGCCACCATCTGCTCGACCGGGGAGAGGCAGTCGTCGGCGTCGACAACATGAACGACTATTACGACCTGGCGCTCAAAAAGGGGCGGCTTGCCCGCCTTCTGCCCCATAAGGATTTTTCGTTCCACCAGATCGATATTGCCGAACAGGGCGCGCTTGCGGCCGCTTTGGCCGGGCAAGGCATCGTCAGGATCGTGCACCTTGCCGCGCAGGCGGGCGTGCGCCACTCACTCGACAATCCGCGGCTCTATATCCGCTCCAATGTGATGGGCCACCTTGAAGTGCTTGAATTCTGTCGCGCCGAACCCGCATTCGAGCATCTGGTCTATGCCTCGTCGAGCTCGGTGTATGGCGGCAACCGCAGCGTGCCGTTCGGCGAAGCCGATCAGGTCGACAAGCCCGTTTCGCTTTACGCTGCCACCAAGAAAACCGATGAGTTGATGAGCCACACCTACGCCCATCTGTTCGGCATACCGCAGACCGGCCTGCGGTTTTTCACGGTCTACGGTCCCTGGGGCCGCCCCGACATGGCCTATTGGATGTTCACAGAGGCGATACTCGAGGGCAAGCCGATCCGGGTGTTCAACAATGGCGAAATGTGGCGCGATTTCACCTACATAGACGATGTTGTGAAGGCGGTTGTCGCCGTGCTCGATAAGCCGCCGACGGCTGACGTTCCGCCGAACAGGCTGTACAATGTCGGCAACAACCGGCCGGTGCGGCTGGGCGACTTCATCGACATTCTGGAAAGGCTGCTCGAGGTCAAGGCAATCCGCCACAACGAGCCGATGCAGGCGAGCGACGTCGAGAAGACTTACGCCGACATGACCGCGCTGGAGCGGGACTTCGGCTTCAGGCCTAGCGTTTCGATAGAGGACGGACTGAAGAAGTTTGTCGATTGGTACCGGCCGTACTCGAAGCAGTGATTTGCACCGCTCGCCGTGAGGCCTTCAAGCGCTACATCTGGGGTGGGCACAGGTCGGTCCGCAAAAGCATCATTTTGTCCTAACATCCTGTTAACCATATGCTCGCTGAAAGGTATTCGATTAACCTTTGAGGCGCTTATGACCGCTATGTTTCGTGGCTTGCTGTTCAGTATGAGCTGTGTGGATGTGCGGATTCGGGGGCTATTTCGGTTCAGTCCGGGATGCGGAAGCTTTGCTTGCGCGCATGACGTCGGCGATCGCCCATCGCGGACCGGATGAGCAAGGGAAATTCGTAGCGCCCGAGGCTGGACTTGGGCATGCGCGGCTGTCGGTGATCGGGATTGGTGACGGCCAGCAGCCGATGTCCGACGAGACCGGCAATTTGACGATTGCGTTCAACGGCGAGATTTTCAATTACGTGGAATTGCGCGAAGGGCTGTTGGCCAAGGGCCGACGATTCCGCACGGCGAGCGACACAGAAGTTCTCCTGCAGCTGTATGATGAAATGGGCGAAGACTGCCTGTCGCTCCTGAACGGTGATTTCGCCTTCGCGATTTGGGATAACCGGCGGCGGCGAATGGTGCTTGCAAGAGACCGCATGGGTGTTCGGCCGCTGTTCCATACCAGCAAGGACGGGGTGCTCTACTTTGCGTCGGAGATAAAAGCCCTGCTGAGGGTACCCGGCATCTCGGCCGAAATCGATCCAATTGCACTTGACCAGATCTTTACGCTGTGGGCGCCGATCGCTCCACGCACGGCTTTCCGCAACATCCACGAGCTGGAGCCGGCAAGCGTGATGATCGCCACGCAGGGGCAAGTCACGGTCAAACCATACTGGCACCTGGACTATGCGTATCCGGATACGCCATCGAAGATCACCAATGAGGACGACGCGGCCGGGGAACTGCAGGCCCTTTTGACCGACGCGGTGAGGCTTCGCATGCGCGCCGACGTGCCGGTCGGTTCTTACCTTTCGGGCGGGCTAGACTCATCCCTCGTTTCGGCACTCGCGGCCGGCATGACTCCTCTTAAGCTGCAGACATTTTCCGTGACGTTCGACAGCGCTGAGCATGACGAAAGCGCCTTCCAGACCGAAATGGCGTCAGCACTCGGCACGCGCCATCGAACCATAGCCTGCCGTGCCGGCGACATCGCCGGTGTATTTCCCGAAGTCATCCGCTTTACCGAGCGGCCGATCATCCGCACCGCCCCGGCGCCCCTCTATCAACTGTCCGGCCTCGTTCGCCAGGCTGGTTTGAAAGTAGTGCTGACAGGCGAAGGCGCCGACGAGGTCTTTGCCGGCTATGATGTCTTCAAGGAAGCGCGGGTTCGCCGTTTCTGTGCACGACAGCCAGCATCGCGCATAAGGCCACAGCTGTTCCGTAAGCTTTATCCCTATCTGCCGGGCCTGCAACAGCAGTCCGTGGAGTACCTGGCTGCGTTCTTCGGCACAGGCGGCGCTACGCTGGAAGATCCGCTGTTCTCGCATCGGCCGCGCTTCAAGACCACATCAGCGGCCAAGATGTTCTTCTCCGGTGACCTGCGCGCGACATTAAAGGGCTATGACGCAGCCGAGGAACTGGCCAGCCGGTTGCCTGAGGCGTTTTCCCGGTGGCATCCGCTGCATCAGGCGCAATATCTCGAAACCCGCTTTCTCCTGCCGGGCTACATCCTCTCCAGCCAGGGCGATCGCATGGCAATGGCGCACGGTATCGAGGGGCGGTTCCCCTTCCTTGACCATCGCCTGGTGGAGTTTGCGGCAAGGCTTCCGCCGGAGATGAAGCTGAAGGGACTGGTGGAAAAACACATACTGCGCAAAGCTGCCAAGCACCTGCTTCCGACGGCCATCCGCGAGCGCACCAAGCAGCCTTACCGGGCGCCGGAAGCGCGCTCCTTCGTTGGAGCCGGAGAACTGGACTACGTACGCGACTCGCTCAGCGAAGCGAGCATCGCCGCCGGAGGGCTATTCAACGCCAAGGCGGTGGCGAACCTGCACGAGAAATGCCGCTTGCAGCCAGCGTCCGGATTCCGCGACAATGCGGCTTTCGTCGGCATTTTGTCGACGCAACTGTGGCAGAGGATTTTCACCGGCGAAAAGTTCGGTGCAGCACGAGCGGCCTGAGAAATCGAGGGAATGAAAAAATCATGGTAGCAATCAAGAACAAGGTCAAAACCTTTATCGTCGACAACTTCCTGTTCGGCGACTCGTCCTACGAGCTTGCAGACACCGCATCACTGATCGAGAACGGCATCATCGACTCGACGGCCGTGTTGGAGCTCGTCGCCTTCATAGAGGATGATTTCGGCATAGCGATGGTCGATGCCGACATCGTACCGGCCAATCTGGATTCGATTGACCGTATCTCAGCCTTCATCAAGGCGAAAGCAGAAGCGCTGGCAGCATAAGCGCCATCGGCGAGGAGCGTCCGTGCGGATCGAACATTTTCTGACGGCGAAGGCCGCTGCCCATCCAGCCAAAACGGCATTGATCACCGAGCACAAAAGGCTGTGCTACGAAGAGCTGGACGATCTCTCGAGCCGCCTGGCCGCCGCCCTTTTCATGAACGGCGTCAGGCGCGACGACCGGGTGCTGATCTTCATGGACAATTGCTGGGAGGCTGCGGTTTCGATTTTCGCAGTTCTTAAAGCGGGCGCGACTTTCAGTCCGATCAACGCATCCACCAAGGCCGAAAAGCTGGCCTACATCATCGCCGATTGCGGCGCGGCCGCGATCCTCACGCAAGCAAAACTGATGCCCGTGGTCGCCGAGGCGTCCGGATCCTCCGGCAAGACGTCCTCCGGCAAGACCGGCATCTTCGTGGCTTCCACCGTTGCTGCTAATAACCAATGCCCGGCAGGAGCTACATCCCTGGCGGATTGCTTGACGTTCCAAGCCAGGGAGATTGACCATCGCGGCATTGACGTCGATCTTGCGATGTTGATCTACACCTCCGGCTCGACTGGCCGGCCCAAGGGTGTGATGATGACGCACCGCAATTGCGAAGCGGCCGCCGACTCCATCACCACTTATTTGCGCAACTCGCCCGACGACATCATCTTGAATGTTCTGCCGCTCGCTTTCGACTACGGCCTCTATCAATTGCTGATGGCTGTCAGGCTTGGCGCCACGCTCGTGCTTGAGAAGTCTTTCGCTTTTCCCCAGGCGGTCTTTGAGCGCATCCGCCAGGAAGGCGTCACCGGGCTTCCGCTCGTGCCCACGATGGCAGCGATGATCCTGCAGATGAGGGACCTAGCGCCGGGCTTCCTGCCCAGCCTCCGCTATATTTCCAACACGGCGGCTGCCTTGCCGCCGCCTCACATAGAACGCCTTCGGTTCCTTTTCCCTGGTGTCAGGCTCTATTCGATGTATGGCCTGACGGAATGCAAGCGCTGCACCTATCTGCCGCCCGAGGAACTCGACCGCCGGCCGGGCTCGGTCGGAATAGCCATTCCGAATACCGAAGCCTTTGTCGTCGACGACCAGGGGCAACGGGTGCCGCCGGGCGTAGCAGGTGAGCTGGTCATTCGCGGGCCGCACGTCATGCAGGGTTATTGGCGAAACGAAGCCGCGACGGCACAAGCCCTGCTCCCGGGTCCGAACCCTTGGGAGAAGGTTCTCTACACCGGCGATCTGTTTAGGACCGACCAGGAAGGCTTTCTTTATTTCGTCGGCCGCAAGGACGACATCATAAAGTCGCGTGGAGAGAAGGTGGCGCCCAAGGAAGTGGAAGCCGTGCTTCACGCTCATCCGGGCATCGCGGAAGCGGTGGTTGTCGGTGTGCCGGATCCCGTGCTCGGGCATGCGATCGGCGCAGTTATCGTACGGTCTGACCTGGCGCTTAGCGAAAAGGATATCTTACGCTACTGTGCACGCCACCTTGAGGACTTCATGGTCCCCAAGGTCATCGAGTTCCGCCGCGAGCTGCCGAAGACCGATACCGGCAAGGTCAGCCGTCGGCTTGCCGCAGAAACCATGGAGGCCGCGCAATGAATGTTCGCCCGACCGAGGATGCGCGGATTTTTCTGGCGCAGGGTCTGGAGATCGACCTGGCCACCGAAACGGACCGTATCGTAACGACCTTGCGCCAGCAGGTGCGCGGGCTTCGCAAGCGGGGCCTTGTGCTCGGTCTTTCGGGCGGGATCGATTCGAGCGTCTCGGTCGCGTTGGCGGCGCGAGCCGTCGGCCCCAAGAATGTGCTTTGCCTGTTCATGCCGGAAAGCGATTCCGATCCTGAAAGCCTGCGGCTCGGCCGCCTCGTCGCCGAAACTTTCGGTGTCGAGGCTGTGACGGAGGATATCGGGCCGATCCTGCGCGCTATGGGCTGCTACAAGCGTCGGGACGCCTTTATCCGCGAATTGGTCCCGGAATACGGCGAAGGCTGGGCCTCGAAGATCGTGATCGCGAACGCGCTCGAGGGCGGGGGTTACAACATCTCATCCCTGGTGGTGCAGGATCCGGAAGGCAAGCAGACGAAACTGAGAATGCCGCTGCCTGTCTATCTCGGCGTCGTCGCGGCTACCAATATGAAACAGCGCACCCGCAAGCAGATTGAATACTATCATGCCGATCGCTTGAACTTCGCCGTTCTTGGAACGCCGAACCGGCTGGAATACGATCAGGGTTTCTTCGTGAAGAACGGTGACGGCGCCGCGGACGTCAAGCCGATCGCCCACCTCTACAAAACGCAGGTCTATGCGCTTGCGGCCCATCTCGGTGTTCCGGAGGAAATCCTTAACCGGCCTCCGACCACCGATACCTACTCGCTGGCGCAGACGCAGGAGGAGTTCTACTTCTCGCTTCCTTATGACCGTATGGATCTTTGCCTTTACGGTCTCAACAACGGCATGGCGGCTGAGGTGGTGGGGCAGGCGGCGGGGTTGGCCGCCACACAAGTCGAACGCATCTGGGCCGATATCATCGCCAAACGCAAAGCGACGCGTTATCTGCACCAGCGCCCGCAACTCGTTGATGACGTCGAGGAAATCGGTACCTGACAAACAGGTAGAGCGGTGTGCACAGTTGAATGCGTCCCGTTTTAGCTGAAACGGCTGCCGATCAGCCGACTCCACTGCTCGCCCGCGAGCCCGTTCAGGAAGGCTTGCGAGTTCTTCATGGCGTCCAAAAGCTCTGGATCGCGTGAATGCACCACCGTTGAGGCAACGGTCAGGAAAGCGATGCGTCGTCCAAGCATCGCCTCTAGAAGTGCAGGCTGAATACGTCCGCGCAGGCCGCTGACGCCGCGCGCGGCGGCATGATCGATCAGGCAATCTATCACGGAGCCCGCCTGGCCGGGGAGGGCGAGGATCTGCAGCACGCGACCGATTTCATACTTCCGTGCGTAATAGGCGAAAGCACCGACATTGGTGCCGACTGGCGACGTCACACAAACGTAGACAAGCTCGCCCAGATCCGGCTTTTGTGCCGCATCGGTCAGGATGTGGTCGAGTTGGTCTTCCGTCCAGTCCGGCCGCAGGGTGAATTGAGCGGTAAACGGCTCGATGAGCTTGGCGAATGCGTGGCTGTCGATTTCGGATGTACGAAATGCTCCGTGGCCTGCCCCATCCACCGCCACACCCGACCAGCGTCGTTCGCTGGACGTCATCCTCCTGCAGTAAAATCGGTCGACTGTACGCGCCAACGGATTTAGCATTCGGGCAAGCGCCATGCGATTGGCGGAAAGGCCGAGCATGAAGGCCGCCGGTCGCATCACGCGGACCCAGTCAAGGCTGTATTGCGGCAGGACCACGCCGCGCAGCCGGGTCCACAATTTCACGGAGATATCGTTGGCCGTCTCGCTGAAGGAGATGTCCTGCGGACCATCCAGGTAAGCTTTCAGCAAGCGGGCGCCGGCCAGCGGATCGTGCTCGTGGTCCTCGACCATGAGCGAGCTACAGATGGCGGCGCGTAGTTGTCGGCCGTTGAACGTCATCGGCAGCACGTGGACACCGACAAATCCGGAGACGCGACCGGCGTCGTTGACGTGGACAAGCGACCGGAGGTCGTCTCCGCAACCGGGCGCATCCAGATAAAACCGTTTCATGTATTCCACGAGAGAGGCCGGCGCTTTGGTCCTTTCCTTCAACAGCACGCGCTGAAACATGTTCGCGACTGCCGGGAGGTCGGCGCCTTGCAAGGCGCGAATGACGCTCAAGCCCGGCTCCCGCCACCAAAGTCCCGTCCACCGAGCTTCCGGGCCAAGGCGACGCGAGGCACGAGAACATCGGACGCGAGTTCCAACTCGACGCCCATGAAGCGGTGCAACCTCGGCCAGTTGCGATCGCTCCGATGACCGAACGGAGTGCTGAATTGCTGCGGCAAGGTGGACCCTTTGCTTGATCGACGAAAAACCGGCGTCATTGCTGCTAGCAGATTCAGGTAAACCGATATTAAAGTCGTTGCTTTGAATGGTAGCGAACCAGGTTGTCCGGCCTCATACCTGGACATCAGCAATTTTGGTTCCTGGCGGACTCTACACGACCAGCGGCATGAGTTGCGTGCTCCGCGCCGAACCGTTTCGGCTGGCCAAAGTTTCGTGTGGCGGCTCTTGACTGGGGGCGCCGGCGTAATACGGTGAGGACAAATACCGGCTCTGGCCGCCGGGCGGCAAGAATGCCTCGTATGCCTCGCCTTGCGGCGGTGGCTGCGGGGCATTGTCATTTTGAGGCTTTGCTTGAAACGGCATATCGAGATCGGCATTCTCTATTCGCGGTCCGGCAACTACCGGCTGGTGTCCGAATCCTGCCGTGCGGGTGCGATGAACGCCATCGCCGACGTCAACGCCGATCCCGCTATCCCATTCGAATTTATCCCGGTCGAGCGCGACCCGCAGGGCAACATCGATCGGTATGCAAGCGGCTGCGCGGACATTCTCGCCAACAGCGGCGCGCGTCACATCATTGGCTGCGTCACCTCGTGGAGCCGCAAGGAGGTCATTCCAATCCTGGAAAGGGCAGGCGGCACGCTGTGGTACGCCTGCCCGTACGAGGGCTTCGAAGCCAACGAGCATGTCGTCTACACGCACGCCTGCCCCAATCAGCATCTCGTACCGCTGCTTGCCTATGTCGTGCCTCGTTTCGGCGCCGACGGCTTCCTGCTCGGTTCCAACTACATCTGGGGTTGGGAGACCAACCGCGTGGCGCGCGACCTGATTGCGGACGCCGGCGGCAAGGTGCTGGGCGAACGCTATCTGCCGCTCGGCGAGGTCGATGTTGCGCGGCTGATCGCGGAGATACAGGCGACGAGACCTGATTTCATTCTGAACAATCTCATCGGCCCTTCTTCCTATGCGTTTATCGCCGCCTACGCCGAGCTTGGCCGGCGCGACCCGCATTTCAGGCCGGAGCGTTGCCCGATCCTGTCCTGCAATCTCACGGAATGCGAATTGCCGGCGCTCAACGGGGCAGGCGATGGTCATCTTTCCGTTGGGCCCTATTTTCACGACACCTCGGGGGCGGATCGCGGAGCGGCTTCAGTGTCTTCCGTCATGCCTGCCTCATCCTTCGAGGCGGCGGCTTATGCCTCGGTGCGCACGCTCGCCGAGATCCTCACCCGCAACCCCGGTGCACAATGGACGGACCTTCCCAAGGTCTTTGCCGGAACATCATTTCGAACACCGCTGGGCGACATCGCCATCGACCCGCAAACCCAGCACGCTACCTTGCCGGTGCAGATCGGACGTATCGATGGAACATCGTTCAAAACGGTCACTCTGACGAAGGGCGTGGCACCCGATCCCTACCTTTCCCGCTATGACCGGACGGAGACGTTCGGGCGGCCACGCCTGCGGGTGGTGTCGTGAGCAAGATGGCGCGTATCCCGAACCTTGGAGGCGCCAGGGCTTTTGTCCTGCATCGTCCACATCCGACCGTGCAGGCGATCACAAGGCAATTGTCGGCCATCGGCCTTGAGGCGATTGGCTTCTGGCCGGAACTGCCGGCCGAAGCCTTGGCGGCGGACTTCGTTTTCTTCGACGTCGACCTCGGCTTTGACGAGCAATTTCCGTGGAAGCCGGGCGAGGCACCGATGCCGCTGATAGCGCTGATCGGCTCCGAGGCGCCGGGGCGTGTCGAATGGGCACTGTCGCACAAGGCCGATGCCCAATTGCTGAAACCGGTCGGCAATGCCGGCGTCTATAGCGCGCTTTTGATCGCAAGGCAGAGTTTCGAGGCTCGCAAGCTTCTGGCCAGCGAGATCGCCTCGCTTCGTCAGCGCGTCGCGGAGCGCCAGACCATCGTACGCGCCGTGGAGGTCTTGTCGAAGGGCGCCGAGGACGGCCGCGCCTATGCGCAGCTCCGCTCGCTGGCGATGAGCTGGCAAATCAGCGTCGAGGACGCCGCGCGCAGGATCGTGGCGATGACACAAAAAGAAGGCGACGATGACCAATCCGATCGCGCCTGAGCTCTCAGCCGCCGGGCGCATGCCGACCAGGCCTCGCGCCGGCGTCTGGCGACGTCTGCTAAAACGGCCTCTCGCTTTGCTCGGCCTCGGGATTATTGCCCTTGTCTTGGCCGGCGCTTTTCTTGCACCGTGGCTGACAGGCTACGATCCGAACGAGCAGATGTTCGACGGGCTCACGCTTGAAGGCGCGCCACTGCCGCCGGGCGCCCAGTTCTGGCTGGGCACCGACCTGCTTGGTCGCGACCTGCTGACCCGTCTCCTCTTCGGCGCGCGCACGTCGCTGATCATCGGCATCGTCGCCAATGGCGTGGCGCTTCTGATCGGCACGCTGGTCGGCATCACCGCCGGCTATTTCCGCGGCTGGATCGGCAGCGCGCTTATGCGCTTCACCGATTTGATGATGGCCTTCCCGGCGCTGCTGCTCGCCATCTGCCTGGCGGCGGTGCTCCAGCCGAGCCTGTGGATCGTCGCCATGGTGATCGCATTGGTGAACTGGGTGCAGACCGCCCGCGTCATCTACACCGAGACAAGTTCGCTCGCCGAGCGCGAGTTCATCGATGCCGAGCGCACTATCGGCGCAAGCGCCCCACGCATCCTGTTTCGCCATATCCTGCCGCACCTTTTGCCGACGATCATCGTCTGGGGCACGCTCGGCATCTCGACGACTGTGCTTCTGGAAGCGACGCTCAGCTATCTCGGCATCGGCGTGCAACCGCCGACTGCTTCCTGGGGCAACATCATCTTCGAAAACCAGACCTATTTCCAGGCAGCGCCCTGGCTGGTTTTCTTTCCGGGTGGGGCGATCCTGGCGCTGGCGCTGGCCTTTAACCTGGTCGGCGATGCCCTGCGCGACATCCTCGATCCGACGCAAAGGGGGCGGGCATGATCGCCTATCTCGGCCGTCGCGTTGTCCAGTCCGTGCTCATCTTGCTCGGCGTCTCTCTGATCACCTTTGCGTTGCTCTATCTGCTGCCCGCCGATCCTGTCCGCCAGATCGCCGGCCGCAGCGCCACGCCCGAGACAGTCGAGAACATCCGCCGGCAGCTCGGCCTCGACCAGCCCTTTGTCGTCCAGTACTGGCACTACCTGACCAGCCTGCTCAGCGGCGATCTGGGGCGCTCCTACATTCAGCGCTCGGAGGTCACGGAGCTGATCGTCTCGCGGCTGCCGGCAAGCCTGCTGCTGATGGTCGGCGCCATTGCTTGCGAAGTCGTGATCGGGCTGACGATGGGCCTCATCGCCGCCGTCAAGCGTGGCACCGCAACCGACCAGTCGCTGATGGTCGCCTCCTTCGTCGGCGTCTCGGCGCCGCAATTCGTCGTCGGCCTGCTGCTGCTTTATGTGTTCGCGGTGCGGCTCGGTTGGTTCCCGATCGGCGGTTACGGCACCTGGCGTCATCTGGTGCTGCCATCGCTGACTATGGGAATTCTCGGCGCCGGCTGGTACGCCCGAATGATGCGCTCGTCGATGATCGACGTGCTGCGCCAGGATTACGTGCGTACCGCGCGTGCCAAGGGTCTTGCACGCAGCGCCATTATCTTCCGTCACGCGCTGCCCAACGCCATCCTGCCGGTCATCGCCATGATCGGCATCGACATCGGCATCTTCATGGGCGGCATCGTGGTTGTCGAAAGCGTGTTCGGCTGGCCAGGCATCGGCCAGCTAGCCTGGCAGGCCATTCAGCGCATCGATATTCCGATCATCATGGGGGTCACACTGGTTTCGGCCTTTGCCATCGTGCTCGGCAATCTCCTAGCCGACACCGTCGCACCGTTCATCGATCCACGCATCAAGCTCAGATGAAAACCAAGAAAACCAGAGAAAAGGAACATGACATGAGAAAATATCTGATATCGACCGTGGCGGCATCGGCGCTTGCGCTGGTGCTTGGCATGACAAGCGTACGCGCCGAAGACGCCGTCGATCCGAATGCCAAGCAGGGCGGCGCGATCACCATCACCTACAAGGACGACGTCGCCACGCTCGATCCAGCCATCGGCTATGACTGGCAGAACTGGTCGATGATCAAGAGCCTGTTCGACGGGCTGATGGACTACGAGCCGGGCACCACCAACCTGCGGCCCGACCTTGCCGAGAGCTACGAGATTGCGCCCGACGGCAAGACCTTCACCTTCAAGCTGCGCCACGGAGTGAAGTTCCACAATGGCCGCGAGATGACCGCCGACGACGTGAAATATTCGCTCGACCGGGTCACCAATCCAAAGACACAGAGCCCGGGTGCCGGCTTCTTCGGCTCGATCAAAGGCTATGACGATGTCGCTGCCGGCAAGGCGGAAGGCCTGGCGGGCATAACCGTCGTCGATCCCTACACGATCAAGTTCGAGCTGACCCGGCCCGACGCCACCTTCCTGCATGTCATGGCGATCAACTTCTCGCATGTCGTGCCGAAGGAAGAGGTCGAAAAATACGGCGCGGACTTCGGCAAACATCCGGTCGGCACCGGCGCCTTCAAGCTCGCGGAATGGACGCTCGGCCAGCGCGTGGTCTTCGAGCGCAACCCGGATTACTGGCAGAAGGGCCTGCCGCATCTCGACAAGGTCACCTTTGAGATCGGCCAGGAGCCGATAGTGGCGCTGCTGCGGCTCCAGAAAGGCGAGATCGACGTTCCCGGCGACGGCATTCCGCCGGCGAAATTCCAGGAGGTGATGGCCGATCCCGAGCAGAAGGCCCGTGTCGTCGAGGGCGGCCAGTTACACACCGGCTATATCACCATGAATACCACCATGGCGCCCTTCGACAATGTGAAGGTGCGGCAGGCGGTCAACATGGCGATCAACAAGGACCGCATCGTCCAGCTGATCAACAACCGCGCGGTGCCGGCCAATCAGCCGTTGCCGCCGTCGATGCCCGGCTACGACAAGGAATTCAAGGGCTATCCCTATGACGTGGCCAAGGCCAAGGCCTTGCTTGCCGAGACCGGTCATCCCGGTGGTTTTGAAACGCAGCTGTTTGCCATGAACACCGATCCCAACCCGCGCATCGCGCAGGCGATCCAGCAGGATCTGGCGGCGGTCGGCATCAAGGCCAGCATCCAGTCGCTTGCGCAGGCCAACGTCATCGCCGCCGGCGGCGACAAGGCCGGCGCGCCGATGATCTGGTCCGGCGGCATGGCCTGGATCGCCGACTTCCCCGATCCGTCGAACTTCTACGGCCCGATTCTCGGCTGCGCTGGTGCCGTCCCAGGCGGCTGGAATTGGTCGTGGTATTGCAACAAGGAGCTCGACGCCAAGGCAGCCGAAGCCGACTCCATCGTCGACCCGGCCAAGGCTGGCGAACGCGCCAAGATGTGGAGCGAGATCTACGGCAAGATCATGGAAGACGCGCCCTGGGCACCGGTGTTCAACGAGCAGCGTTTCACCATGAAATCAGCCCGCATGGGTGGCGCCGACAACCTCTATGTCGACCCGGTCCACATCCCGATCAACTACGACAATGTGTATGTGACCGATGTGCAATAACTGCGACTACACCATCCACGGGCGCCACCATCATTTCGGCTGGGACAATTCCTTTGTCCCGGCCGAACGGGTCGCGCCAGGGTCGACGATCGAGTTCCAGTGCCTGGACTCGTCCGGCGGGCAGCTGACGATGGAGAGCGCCGTCGACGACGTTGCTTTGCTCGACTTCGCCAAGGTGAACCCGGTTACTGGGCCAATCTATGTCGACGGGGCAGAGCCGGGCGATGCCCTGAAAATCACCATCGAGGCGTTCAAGCCGTCCGGCTTCGGTTGGACGGCGAATATCCCGGGATTCGGTCTGTTGGCGGATGACTTCACTCAACCGGCACTGAATATCTGGAAGTACGACGCCGCCTCGCTCGAACCGGCGCTGTTCGGCAAGAGCGGCCGGGTGCCGCTCAAGCCCTTCGCCGGCACCATCGGCAATGCCCCGGCTGAGCCGGGTCTGCATTCGGTGGTCCCGCCGCGGCGCGTGGGCGGCAATCTGGACATCCGCGATCTTGCTGCCGGCACGGTGCTCTACCTTCCCGTGGAGGTCGCGGGAGCGTTGTTCTCGGTCGGCGACACGCACGCCGCGCAAGGCGACGGCGAGGTCTGCGGCACGGCGATCGAGAGCCCCATGAACGCCGTGCTGACGCTCGATCTGGTCAAGGATGCCCGGCTGCGGACGCCGCGTTTCACGACGCTCGGTCCGGTGTCGCGACATCTCGACGCCAAGGGCTATGAGGTGACAACCGGTATCGGGCCGGATCTGATGGGCGGCGCCAGGAGTGCCGTCTCGCAGATGATCGACCTGCTCTCCGGCCGCCACCGCTTGGATCCGGTAGACGCCTATATGCTCGTGTCGGTTTGCGGCGACCTGCGCATCAGTGAGATCGTCGACATGCCCAACTGGGTGGTTTCTTTCTACTTCCCCCGCTGCGTCTTTGAATGAGGGTGGAGGACATCAAACGATCCACGCAGGCCGCCGCGGAGAGTGGCTCTGTCAGGCCGGTACTCAGCGTCTCAGGTCTGAGCGTCGCCGTACGCGGCGAGGAGGGCGAGCGCGACGTCGTTTTCGACCTCACATTTGGCCTGATGCGCGGCGAAACGCTTTGCATCGCCGGCGAGTCCGGTTCCGGCAAGTCGATGACGGCGCTGGCCATCATGGGCTTGCTGCCGCAGCCGGCGGCACGCATCAGATCAGGCTCCATCCGGCTCGGCGATCAGGATCTCGCGGCTCTCAGCGAGAGCGGTATGCGCCGCATCCGCGGCGACCGCATTGCCATGATCTTTCAGGAACCGATGACATCGCTCAATCCGGTTCTGTCCATCGGCCGGCAGCTCACGGAGGCGATCGAGGCACACACCTCGCTGTCGCGCTCCAACTCGCGGCTGAGGGCGCTCGAGGCGCTGAAGGCAGTCCGAATTCCGGATGCCGAACGGCGGCTCGAGCACTATCCGCACGAACTCTCAGGCGGCATGCGCCAGCGCGTGATGATTGCCATGGCTCTGGCCCTGAACCCGGACGTGCTGATCGCCGATGAACCGACGACCGCCCTCGACGTCACGGTTCAGGGCGAGGTGCTGGAGCTGCTGCGCGACCTGCAGCGCGAGCACGGCACCAGTGTTATCCTGATCACGCACGACATGGGTGTCGTTGCCGAGATGGCGGACCGAGTCATCATCATGCGCGATGGCCGGATGGTCGAGCAGGGCAGGGCGGACGACATCTTCAATCGGCCGCAGGCCGACTATACGCGCGAGCTTCTGGCCGCCGTGCCGCGCATCGGCGGCGGACGGACGGCCGAAGACCGACAAGACGTCACCAACATGCCGGCCGAGCTTGTATCTGTCAGCGATCTTCACGTCCGCTTCGACCTGCACGGTGGCTTCTTCGGCCGCGTTGACCGCAGGGTGCATGCGGTCGAAGGCGTCAGTTTCTCGATCGCGCCGCACGAAACCCTATCGCTGGTCGGCGAATCGGGCTGCGGCAAGTCGACGACGGCCAAGGCGATCGCCGGGCTGGTGCCCTTCACCGGCAGCATTTCAATCGGCGGCCACGACCTGTCGGCGCTCAGCCGCAAGGAGCGCAAGGCTGTCCGCCGCAATGTGCAGATGATCTTTCAGGATCCCTTCGCGTCCCTCGACCCGCGCATGCGGGTCGGCGATCTCGTCGCCGAGCCTCTGCTGATCCACGGCCTCGGCGACAGAGAGCAACAGCATGCCCAGATCGCCGCCCTGTTCGAACGCGTCGGCCTCTCCGCTGACCAGATGGAGCGCTATCCCCACGAATTCTCCGGCGGGCAGCGCCAGCGAATCTGCATTGCACGGGCGCTGGCGCTGCGACCGAAGCTGATCATTGCCGACGAGAGCGTCTCTGCTCTCGACGTGTCGGTGCAGGCGCGCGTGTTAAGGTTGCTGAAGGAGCTGCAGCGCGAATTCGGCGTCGCATATCTCTTCATCTCGCACGACATGGCAGTGGTGGAGAACATCTCCGATCGCGTGGCGGTAATGTATCTGGGGCAGATCGTCGAGATGGGCACCCGCGACCAGATCTTCTCCAAGCCGCGCCATCCTTACACAAAGCGGCTGATCGAAGCCGTTCCGGTTCCCGATCCGGGCCGGCGCCGCACCCGGTTCGCCCGTTTGGACAGCGAAATTCCAAGCGCTGTGCGGCGCATCGGTGAGGAGCCCCGGAAACTCAAGCTCGAAGATGTTGGCGACGGCCACCTCGTCGCCACTTGATTGAGCTTAGGCTGCCTCGTCCAGCCAATCCCGCAGAGGCTCGGGACAGCTGCATATGTGATGTTCGAGTGGTGGAAAATGATCGGCGATGGCGCTGCCGCGGCAGTGCCGTTAGGCGATGCCAAGTTGGCAAGATCATCAGTTTACATCTGACATGTTAGCATGATAACGCTACATGCACATTGATTTCAACGGAGATCGCATTGGCTTCCCGCTTTGGTCTTTCGGTTGCCTTAACCACACCCTTCGACCCGTCGGGGCAGATAGCGCTCGCGCCGATGATTGCGCACGCCCGAGCCTGCCTTGGCGCTGGCTGCAGCAGCGCGACGCTGTTCGGCACCACCGGCGAAGGAGCCTCGGTCGGCACCGACGAGCGGCGGATCGTCACCGAGGCCATGCTGGCGGCCGGTATTCCGGCACATCAACTCGTTGCCGGAGTGCTGGTCGATGCAGCTGAAGATGCCGCCGATCAGGCTCGGCACGCGTTGCACCGCGGCGTTCGCAACATTCTGCTCGCTCCGCCGAGCTACTTCAAGAATGTCGGCGAGGACGGGCTGTTCGGATGGTTTTCCGCCGTCTTCGCCGCACTCGGTCCGCTGGCGCGCGACGTGCTCCTCTATAACATCCCCTCGGTCACCATGGTGCCGCTCCCGCTTGGGCTGATCGGCCGGTTGCGCGCCGCCTTTCCCGCTGTGGTGGCCGGGGTGAAGGATTCCGGCGGGGACTGGAGCTTCAGTGAGGCGCTGCTTGAAGCGCACGGCGATCTGGTGATCCTGATCGGCGACGAACGGCATCTGGCGAGAAGCGTGCGCGGCGGCGGACAGGGTGCGATTTCCGGCATGGCTAATTTTGTTACCGCCGAAATCGGCGCAATGGTCGAAGAGGGCCGCGATGATCCACGCGTCGAGGACTTCGTGCTCGAATTGCTCAAATACCCGGTCACGCCGGCGGTGAAGGTCATGGTCGCGCGCAAGACCGGCGACGAGCGCTGGCTGGCGGTCCGCCCGCCGCTGGAGGCGATCGGCCCGCAAGGACAGCGGCAGCTTGCTGCTGCCTACGACAGGCTGTTTGCGACAGAGGCGGCCTGACCGACAAGGCCGGGCTGGCCGACAAGGAAGCGAGCTGAAGTGGAAGACGGCAGCGAACCGATCACTCTCCGGGAGAAAGCCTATGCCAGCTTCACGCGGCATTTGCTGGCCCGCGATCTGCGGCCGGGGCAGTTCGTGTCACAGCGCGAATTGGTCGCTTTCACCGGGCTGCCGCTGGGTGCCATTCGCGAGATCGTCCCGCGTCTCGAGGCTGAGGGACTGCTGACTACCATCCCTCAGCGCGGCATGCAGATCGCGCATATTGACATCAATCTGATCCGCGAGGCGTTTCAGTTTCGGTTGTTCATGGAACGCGAGGCAGTGGCGCTATTCACGACCAGCGCTTCTGACGCCGAACTTGCCCGCATGCGGCGCGAACATGAAGAGATGCTGGCTCAAGCTCTGGGGCAGGCGCCGACGCCGGAAATGGAAGCCAAGGCCCAGAACATCGACTGGGCCATGCACGACACCTTCATCAATGCGCTCGGCAACGAGATTATCGCCAAGGCCTATCTGGTCAACTCGGTGAAAATCCGGCTGATCCACCAGGAGCGTTTCCGCATCGATGGACGTGTGGTGCCGGTGATGCGCGAACATTTGGCCGTCATCGAAGCCATGGAGAGCCGCAATCCGCAAAAGGCGGTTGAAGCGATCAGTCTGCACATCGACAATGCGCGCCGGCTGGCGCTCCAGATCTGAGGAAATATAGCCGCGCCGGGGTTCGCGGCGCATCCACAACGACAGCAACCGGGAGGAAGAAATGTCGTCCAATCTGTTCAGCCTAACCAGGAGGCAACTCCTTGCCGGAACCGCGGCGCTCACCGCTGCCGGCCTTGTGGGGCTTCGCTCCAGCTTTGCCGCAGGCGTCGACTGGAAACGCTTTGCCGGGACGACGCTTGACGTCAATCTGGTGAAAAGCCCGCGCAGCGACACCATCCTGAAATATCTCGCCGAGTTCGAGGAACTGACCGGCATCAAGGTCAATGCCGAGGCAACGCCCGAGCAGCAGCAGCGACAGAAGACGGTGATCGAGTTGAGCTCGGGGAAGCCCAGCTTCGACGTCGTGCATCTGAGCTACCACGTGCAGAAACGCCAGTTCGAGAAGGGTGGGTGGCTAGCGGACATCGCCGGCTATCTCGCCGATCAGTCGCTCACCGACCCGGCGCTGGTCGAAAGCGACTTCGCCGAAGCCGGCATGCTGTTTGCCAAGGACGGCCAGGGCGTGCTGCGCTCGCTACCGTTCTCGGTGGACTACTGGATCCTCTATTGGAACAAGGAGCTGTTCGAGGCCAAGGGCCTCAAATACCCCGAGACCTTCGAGCAACTGGTGGCCGCCGCCGAAGCGCTGACCGACCCCTCGACCAATACATACGGCTTCGTCGCGCGCGGGCTCAAGAACGCAAACACGCCGGTGTGGACGTCGCTGATGCTCGGCTACGACATGACGCCGCTCGATGACAAGGGCAAGCTGCGCACCGAGGCTCCCGAGGCGATCGAGGCTGCCGCGCTCTATCAAAGACTGATGACCAAGTCCGCCCCTCCCGGCGTAACCGGGTTCAATTGGGCCGAAGCACAGTCTGCCTTCCTGCAAGGCAAGATCGGCATGTGGCTCGACGGCGTGGGTTTTGCCCCGCCGATGGAAAATCCGGAAAAATCGAGGGTGGTCGGCAAGGTCGGTTATGGCGTGATGCCCAAGGGCCCCAAGGCGCATGCCTCGGGCACCTTCGGCGATGGGATTGGCGTTACCGCCGCCAGCGAGAAGAAGGAGGCCGCCTATCTGTTCTGCCAGTGGGCGGTGTCGCCAGCCATGGGCGCGCGGCTGTTGCAGGCCGGCGCCGGCGTTCCGTTCCGCAAATCCGTGCTGGAGGATCCCAAGGTGCGCGAAGGCGTCACCATGCCGGCAAGCTGGCTCGATGCCGTGGTCGGCTCAGGCAATATCAGCCGGCTGGCGCTGCCGGTCATCATCCCCGTCACCGAATTCCGTGACATTTATGGCGTGGCGTTGACCAACATGATTGCCGGCGCCGATCCCTCCGCGGAGCTGAAGAAGGCCACCGAGCAGTTCCAGCCGGTTCTCGACAGGAGCGAGCAGGGCTGATGTCGGCCACCACCCCAGAACAGACCGGGGTGACGATGCCGGTTATCGACGGGAGCCAGACGATCCGGCTGGCTCCCAACTACTGGCCCTTCGTTGTCCCCGCACTCGTCGTCGTCGGCGCCGTCATCGTTTTCCCCTGGGCTTTCACCCTGTGGATGAGCGTCAATCGCTGGACGCTCGGCCAGTCGCGGAGCTTTGCCGGGATGGAAAACTATCTCCGCCTGGCCAGCGACCCACGGTTCTGGGAATCGCTTGTTCATACATTGACCTACACCTTCCTCTCGGTTGCAGCGCCGATGCTGCTGGGCACTCTGGCCGCCCTGATCTTCGACGCCAGGTTTCCGCTGCGCGGCTTGCTGCGCGGCGTCTTCGTCATGCCGATGATGGCGACACCCGTTGCCGTGGCGCTGGTTTGGACAATGATGTTCCATCCTCAGCTTGGCGTGCTCAACTACCTGCTGTCGCTGGTCGGCATCCCGGCTCAGGAATGGATCTTCAACGCCAACACGGTCATCCCGTCGCTTGTTGCGGTCGAGACCTGGCAGTGGACGCCGCTGGTTATGCTGATCGTGCTTGGCGGGCTGGCCTCGGTGCCGCGTGAGCCCTTCGAAAGCGCCGAGATCGACGGCGCCAATGCCTGGCAGCAATTCCGCTATCTCACTCTGCCGATGATCGCGCCGTTCCTGATGATCGCGGTCATCATCCGCACCATCGATGCGCTGAAGAGCTTCGACATCATCTATGCGATGACCCAGGGCGGGCCGGGCACGGCGTCGGAGACCATCAACATCTATCTCTACAACACGGCCTTCTCCTACTACGATATCGGCTACGGCTCGGCCATGGCCGTGGTGTTCTTCATTGTCATTGTGGCCCTGTCCTTCGTCCTGCTGATGCTGCGCCAACGCTCGCAGTGGATCGATACGGAGGGCAAATAGATGAGTTCACGGCTGCTCAACCAGATCGGTCTGTTTTTCGCTGCCCTGGTTTTCGTCTCTCCGGCTATCCTGTTCTTCCTCTGGATGATCTCGCTGTCGCTGAAATTCGAGATCGACAACGGTGCCTATCCGCCGATCCTGATCCCCGAACGCTTCGCCTGGTCGAACTATGTAAAGGTGTTCGAGGAGAACAATTTCCTGCTCTATCTCTGGAATTCGGTTCTGGTGACCGGCACGGCGACCTTGCTGGCGCTGCTGATCGGCGTACCGGCCGGCTACGGCATCGCGCGGCTCAAGGCTGAACGGTCGGCGGTCGTCATCATGATCGCCCGCATGACGCCTGGACTATCCTATCTCATCCCGCTGTTCCTGCTGTTCCAATGGATCGGGATCCTCGGCACGCTCTGGCCGCAGATCATCATTCATCTGGTGGTGACGGTGCCGATCGTGGTCTGGGTGATGATCGGCTATTTCGAGACCACGCCGATTGAACTGGAAGAGGCGGCCAACATCGACGGCGCCAGCTCCTGGCAGGTTTTCCGGCTGGTTGCCCTGCCCATCGCCAAGCCGGGCATCGTCGTCGCCTTCATCCTGTCCGTGATCTTCTCGTGGAACAATTTCGTCTTCGGCGTGGTGCTCGCCAGCCGTGGGACGCGCACGCTGCCGGTCGCCGTCTACAACATGCTGTCCTACGAACAGGTCAGCTGGGGGCCGCTCGCCGCGGCGGCGCTGGTGGTGACCCTGCCGGTGCTGATCCTGACCATGTTCGCGCAAAGGCAGATCGTCGCGGGGCTGACCGCTGGCGCCGTCAAGGGCGGCTGAGGGGCGCCCTGACATCACTCTTTTCCAGGAAAGATCCAATGGCATCGGTAACGATCAACAATGTGCAGAAGGCCTTCGGGGCCACCAAGATCATTCACGACGTCAGCGTCGATATCGCCGATGGCGAATTCGTCATCCTGGTCGGCCCGTCGGGATGCGGAAAATCGACGCTGCTGCGCATGATTGCCGGACTTGAAACGATCTCGGGCGGGAAGATCGCCATCGGCGAGCGTATGGTCAACAACCTGCGGGCGCGGGACCGGAACATCGCCATGGTGTTCCAGAATTATGCGCTCTATCCGCATATGACTGTTGCCGACAATATGGGCTTTGCCCTCAAGATCAAGAAAGCCGACCCGGCCGACACCGCTGGCCGGGTCCGGAAGGCAGCCGTCATCCTCGGCCTGGAAAAGCTGCTTGACCGCTATCCGCGCCAGCTTTCCGGCGGCCAGCGCCAGCGCGTCGCCATGGGCCGCGCGATCGTACGCGACCCGCAGGTTTTTCTGTTCGACGAGCCGCTCTCCAACCTCGACGCCAAGTTGCGCGTGCAGATGCGCGGCGAGATCAAAGCCCTGCACCAGCGGCTGGGTACGACGACGATCTATGTCACGCACGACCAGATCGAGGCCATGACCATGGCCGACAAGATCGTCGTGCTGCATGACGGCCTGGTCGAGCAGATCGGCGCGCCGCTGGACCTCTACGACCATCCGGCCAACCTCTTCGTTGCCGGTTTCATCGGCTCGCCCGCCATGAACTTCATTGCCGGCCGCATCGAGGAGGGCGTGTTCCGCAGCGCCGGTGGACTTATCCTGCCGTTGCCGGCAGGTGCCCAGCCGGCGGATGCCGCGGGACGCGAGCTCGTCTACGGCATTCGCCCGGAACATATCCGGGCAACCGGGCAGGGCATGCCGGGCACGGTCACTCTTCTCGAGGCGACTGGCTCCGAAATCTTCGCCAGGGTCGACTGCTCCGGTGAAGAAATCTCCTGCCTCTTCCGAGAGCGGCTTGCGCTCAAGCAAGGCGAAGGGGTGCGGATCGAGATCGACCGGACATGTGCGCATCTGTTCGACGCAGCAACCGGTCGGCGCATCTGACCCTATGGTCTGGTGAATGCGTGGTCGGCCTTAGGTCGGCAACGCGAATTCACCGGCGAGTTCGATGGCGCGGCCTTCGCGGGCCGATCTCTGGGCGGCGAGACCCATGACGACGGCCCACCAGCCGTCTTGCAAGGTCACTTCCACTTTGCCTTGTTCGCGCACCGCAGCGGTGAAGCGGACATGCTCGAAATAGGTCGAACCGTGATGGTCGCCTGCCTCGAGCAGACGGGGGTCGACGGGAATCTCCAGCAGGCGTGGTCCAGGCGGATTGCGCGGACTGACGATCAACTGGGGCACTGGCGCAGGGCCAAGGTGGGTCGGCCAGAAGCGACCGGGACCCGGCACCAGACATTCGATCTTTCCGTCGCCGCCGACAGCGCAGAGTTCCTCCTGGTAGCGGCTGCCCTCGGCGAACATGCAGAGTTCCAACATGGCGCGCGCACCGCTCGCGAAATCAACCAGCACATAGCCATGGTCAAGGATATCCGGCTTCTCACCGCCATAGCGTTCGTCGAGATGGTTTACGGCCTGTCCAGCGCTCGCCATCACGCGGACGGGGTCGGATCCGAGGATCAGCCGCATCAGGTCGAAGAAGTGGCAGCACTTCTCGACGAACGTGCCGCCGGTGTTGCGGTTGAAGCGGTTCCAGTCGCCGACCTTGGTCAGAAACGGGAAACGGTGCTCGCGGACCGTCAGCATGCGGATGCCGCCGGTGGCGTGGCGCGCCTGCTCGACGAACGCGGCGACGGGCGGCATATAGCGGTATTCCATGGCCACCCAGACGAGCGGAAGCCGAGCTTTCAGCGCCGCGATCCGCCCCTCGCCAGCGGCGTCGGTGAAGAGCGGCTTTTCCACCAGCACCGGCAGTGGTCGAAACGCGGCGATCTGCTCCATCTGACCGAGGTGCTGGTGGTTGGGGCTGGCAATCAAGACGCAGTCTACCTCGTCCATGGCCAGCAGTTCGGCGATCGATGCCGCCGATCGCGCGCCCGACGCCGTCGCCAGCGACGCCGCCAACATGCCGGGGTCCGGCTCGAAGATCGCGGCCACATGCGCGTCGGGCAACAGAGCGATGTTGCGGATATGCTCGCGGCCCATCATGCCGCAGCCGATGATGCCGTAGCCGATCGATGATCTGGTCACGCTGCGACTTCCTCCGGCCTATCTGAAACGCGTGACGTAGCGCGCCGCGCCCGGATCGAACCAGCTGCGGGAATATTCCGCGCTGGCGCCGTCGCCAGCCCAGGCGATACGTTCAATGAAACCCACGACCGTCCCCGGCGGTGGCCTGAACTCGAGCGGGGCCCAGTCCGGCGCAGGCGCGACGGCGACATGGTCTTCGGCGCGAACGATCGAAAAGCCGAGCGCAAGCCGGTAGTGGAGATAGAGAGATTCCGACAGGTCCTCGCGCTTGAGCCGATCGGCGCGGCTGACGTCGAGCCAGATCTCCTCGACCGCGGCCGGCTCGCCGTCAAGCCGTCGCAGCCGGCGTATGCGGTGGGCTTCGCCCGCGCTGCCGAATTGCGGCAGGTCGGCGGGCTTGAGCAGCCGCTCGACGGACAGCACGTCGGCGCTGGGCAGGCCGCCACCGCCGATGCGCTCCAGGCGAAAGAAGGCATAGATCCCGAGCAACTCGCCGCGCGCCCGCACATAGTTACCGGAGCCCTGGATGCGGTCGAGAAGGCCCTTTTCGGTCAAATCTGCCAGCGCCCGCCTGAGCGTGCCGACGGCAATCCCGAGGCTCGCGGCCATCTCGCGCTCGGGCGGCAGCCGCGCCCCGTCGGCCAGCCGTCCGGCCGCGATTTCGCGGATCAGCATTTCGCTGGTCTGCAAGTGCACAGGCAAGGGCCCGCGCATCTGGCTGGATCGGTGGCCGGGGTCCGCCCTTGTCAAATGCATCCGGTGTTCCAATCGCATCCCGGTTTCGGGTGTGGCTCCAAAATTGATACAGTATTGATCTACACAAAAACGAATGCTACGCAAGCCCTATTCGCAGCTCCGGACGCGTCATTGAAGAGTGGCCCGGACGTCTTTTCTGAAGAGTGGCAATGAGCATCGTCCCAATCACCTCGCCGGATCTCGGTGCCGCCGAAGTCTCGTGGTTCGCCGCACTCTGCTCGGACGACTATCGTTATCTCGGCGTTCCGGACGGCGCACTGCGCTCGAGCTGGGCGCATTGCTCCGAGATCGTGAAGACGTCCGAGGCGCTCGGTTTCCGCAACATCTTGTGTCCGTCGTCCTATCAGGTCGGCCAGGACACGCTGAGCTTCGTTGCCGGCTGCGCGCCGATCACGTCGAAGATCAATCTGCTTGCCGCTGTGCGCTGCGGCGAGATGCAGCCGATCATGCTGGCGCGCACGATTGCGACGCTGGACCACATGCTGGAAGGCCGGCTGACGGTGAACATCATCTCGTCGGACTTTCCGGGCGAGACAGCCGACAGCGCCTACCGCTATCAGCGTTCCCGCGAGGTGGTGCAGATCCTGCGCCAGGCCTGGACCAGGGACAGCATCGATTTCGAGGGCGAGGTCTATCGCTATAAAGGGCTCTCGACGGCGCCGGCGAAGCCCTATCAGCAAAATGGCGGCCCGCTGCTGTATTTCGGCGGTTATTCGCCCGACGCGCTCGAGCTTTGCGCCGAACAGTGCGACGTCTACCTGATGTGGCCGGAAACCAAGGAGGAGCTTGCCGGCCGCATGAGAGCAGTCCACGAGCGCGCCCAGCGCCATGGACGGACGCTCGACTACGGCCTGCGCGTCCACATGATCGTGCGCGACACCGAGGCAGAGGCAAAGGAATATGCCCGGGAGCTGGTTTCGAGGCTGGACGACGAGCAGGGCAGGGCGATCCGCGAGCGTTCGCTCGACGCCCGATCGCTCGGCGTATCGCACCAGACTAGGAACCGCCAGATCGCCGATGTCGAAGGCTATGTCGAGCCGCATCTGTGGACGGGCGTCGGGCGGGCGCGCTCTGGCTGCGGCGCGGCGCTGGTGGGCTCGACCGATCAGGTTCTGTCGAAAATCGAAGCGTATATGAAGATGGGGATCCGCGCCTTCATCTTTTCCGGCTACCCGCACCTCGATGAGGCGCGTCATTTCGGCGCCAAGGTCCTGCCCCAGCTCAAGACATGTTCGCTCCCGCACGCCTATGGCCGTGAGCCGGAACGGACACCGGCGACACCACTGGGAACGGGAGAGCGCCGCTGATGGAGCATGTCGCGTGCGATCCACGCCTTTTGCGCAATGCCTTCGGGCGTTTCGCCACCGGCGTCACGGTCATCACCACCGGCACTGCCGACGGCCCGGTCGCAATCACCGCCAACAGCTTCTCATCCGTGTCGCTCGATCCGCCGCTGGTGCTCTGGTCTATCGGCCGCCACTCGCGCCGGTTCGAAGCTTTCGCCAATTCCGCGCACTACGCCATTCACGTGCTGGCGGAAGATCAAATCGATCTGTGCTGGCGTTTTTCGAAGTCGGGGACGGACTTTGCCGATCTTGACCTGTCGTGGAGCGAACACGGCGTGCCATTGCTGCCGCGCGCACTGGCGCGGTTCGAATGCAGCGTCGCCGACCGCTTTCCGGCTGGCGACCATATGATCCTGCTTGGGCGTGTCCTTGAACTGGAGACGCAAGAGGGTTTGCCGCTGCTCTTTGCTGGCGGCAAGTCGCGCGCTCAAGAGGCCAGCTGATGACCGCCGGCGCCGCTTCGGGCTGGTGCCGTCGACTGGCGCACCACGAGATTGCAGGCAAGTTCGACGCGACGCGGCGGCGACCCCGAATGGGCCATGTCGTCGAGCAGCAGGCTAAGCGCCGCCGATCCGATCTCGCGCATGGGGATGTGCATCGCCGTCAGCGGCGGGTTGCAGAAGGCAGCGAGCGGCAAGTCGTCCATACCGACCACGGACACATCGGCAGGCACCGAATATCCGGCCTCCTGGACGCCGCCGATGGCACCAAACGCCAGGCTGTCGCCGGCCGTCAGCACGGCGGTGAAATCGAGGCCGCGGGCAGCGATGCGCTCGGTCACGGCCCTGCTCGCAAGTTCCGGCAGCCAGTCCTGCACCTCGACCACGAAGTCGTCGAAGCCGGCAATGCCGGCCGTGATCAGCGCGTCGCGCCAACCTTCGTAGCGCCGCTCGATCGTGCGCCGGCCACGCCGCATCAGGAACAGGATGCGGCGGTGGCCGAGGCCGATCAGATGCTGCGCGGCAAGCATGGCGGCAGAGCGATTGCAGGGCGTCACGCTCGAATGGCGCATCCAGGGATCGTCGCCATTGACGAGCACGATCGGCTTGGCGAAGCCGGCTGTCAGCGTCAGCACGTCGTCCTCGTCCAGCGTCAGAAACAGGCAGCCGGCGACGCTGTCGTCGCGCTCGGATTCACGCAGCAGCGCGATTTCGTCCTCGGGTGCCGAAACCGGCCGGGTCACCAGTTCGACGCCCAGCAACCGGGCGCGCTCGTTGAGCCCGTCAAGGACATGGTAGGTGAACTGATTGCGGGCACGGTCCACCATTGCCACGCTGCTTGCGGCCAGGATGACCTTGCGGCCGGCAACCGAGGCGGGAATGGCGTAGTTCATCGACTTCGCCATTTCGATGATCCTGGCGCGAAGCTCATCCCTTACGCCGCCGACGCCGCTCAGCGCACGGGAGGCGGTGCTGACCGACACGCCGCAACGCGCCGCGATCTCTTCAAGTCGAATGCGGCGGCTGGGGCGGCCGCGCTTGCCCTGGATACTCATCGCTCCGTCACCTCCGGCAAAGTCATCCGACTAATGCAAAAAATTTTCAGATTGCGCAAGAAAAATGCCTGTGAAACAGTTCTGATGCAGCGCGAGAACGGGAGGAGTGATGCCGCTATCGGCCGAACGCCTGAATTCCGCGCTTGCCAGCCTTGTGGCAGGCATGACCGGCTTGCGTCATGACGGGCGGTTCCATGAGCCGAATCTCGACGGCACGCCGGGTGACTATGTCAGCTTCGACAGCTGGGAATGGCCGCAAGGCGTCGGGCTCTACGGGCTGGTTCGGATGTGGGCGCAGACTGGCGACGATCGGCTGCTGCAGACGATCGAGGCCTGGTACGATCGACGCATCGCTGCCGGTCTCCCGGCGATGAACGTCAACACCACCGCACCTCTTTTGGCGCTAAGCGAATTGTGGCGGCGCCGGCGCCAGCCGCGCTTCGAGCCGGTCCTGCGCGAATGGGCCGAGCGGGTGGTCACCTCCTTGCCGCGGACGCCCGAGGGCGGTTTCCAGCATGATGTTTCGGACCGGGTCAACGACCACGAATTGTGGGACGACACGCTGTTCATGGTAGCACTGTTCCTCGCATCGTATGGCCAGGCTGCCGGCCAGCGTCGCTTCGTCGAGGAAGCAGAACGGCAATTCCTGGTCCACGCCCGTTATCTCGCCGACCCGGCATCAGGGCTGTGGTTCCACGGCTGGACGTTCGCGGGACGGCATAATTTCGCCCGCGCGCTTTGGGCGAGAGGCAATGCCTGGATTACCGTCGGTATCCTCGACCTGGTGGAGTTCGCCGAAATTGCGCCTTCGGTTCGGGCCTATCTGCTCGGCGTGCTGGAGACGCAGATCAACGCCCTGCTCGAGGTGCAGGCAGGTTCGGGCGCATGGCATACTCTGCTCGACGACCCGACGTCTTACGACGAGATTTCTGCCACGGCCGGTTTTGGCTACGGGTTGATGAAGGCCGCGCGGCTCGGGATCGGCTCGACAGAGTGCCTTGCCGCCGGGCTCCGCGCCTTGGAAGCCGTGGTGGCCAACATCGATGACAAAGGTGTGGTGGCGAACGTGTCCTATGGCACACGCATGGGCGCCGACCTGCAGTTCTATCGCGATATACCCATCCATCCGACGGGCTACGGGCAGGCGCTGGCCATTCTGTGCCTGACCGAAGGAGCCCGGCATCTGCAGTCGAAGGTGGAGCCGGCATGATACGGACGCTCTATGGCGCGTCGCCGGGCGATATTGCCGGCATGGACACGGACCGGCTGAGGGCCGAGTTCCTGGTCGACGGCTTGTTCCGGCCTGGCGCGATCGAATTCGCCTACACCCATGTCGACCGCATGATCGTCGGTGGCGCGGTGCCGCTGGCCAACCCGCTGGCATTCGGCAACGGAGCCGAAGTCGGCACTCCGCTCTTCTTTGACGCGCGCGAGATGGGCATCGCCAATCTCGGCGGCAATGGCGCGGTCGCGGTGGACGGCCGGCGCTTTCACGTGGCTAACCGCGACATCGTCTATGTCGGACGCGGAGCGCGCGAGGTGATGCTGGAGAGCGACGATCCGGAGAGGCCGGCACGCTTCTACATGAACTCGGTGCCGGCCGGCGCCGATATTGCGCACCGTCTCATCGTTCGTAGCGAAGCCAAGCCGCTTGTGCTCGGCGAGGAGGCTCGTGCGAACAGGCGCACGCTGCGCATGTACATCCATCCCGAAGTGGCCCCGTCCTGCCTCTTGCTGATGGGGATCACCGACCTCGCGCCGGGCAGTGTGTGGAATACCATGCCGCCGCATCTGCATGAGCGGCGCATGGAAGCTTATTGCTACTTCGACCTCGCCGAGGCCGACCGTGTGGTCCATCTGATGGGCCGGCCTGACAAGACGCGCCACCTGATGGTTGCCGACGGTGACGTCATCCTGTCGCCCGCCTGGTCTATCCATATGGGTGCCGGCACCGGCCCCTATGCTTTCGTCTGGGGCATGACCGGCGAGAACCAGGCCTACACCGATGTCGATCCAGTTGCCGTGAAGGATTTGCGATGAGCGAGGCCGCGCAAAGCGTTCGGACGGACTTTACGCTGCGCCGGCCGCTCGTGGCGGGGCAGCCAATCGTGTATTGGCGGCTCGGGTCTATCGCCGAGCAACGCTACGACGTGGCCGACCAGCCCATGCAAGGCGAGATGGATCCCTTCTTCTTCTTGACCAAGCACAAGAATTTCATTCCCCATGAATATCCCTGCCGCACGCAGTTCGCAGCTGAACGCCGCGGCAAGCGACCACAGGTCAGCGCCGAATTCGGCGCCGAGCGCCTCTGGCTGCCCTTCGCCTCGCCGCGCATCGACCTGTCGGGTTTCTGGTTTCGGCCGACGGTGGTTGGAAGCTGGGCCGAGACGACCATCGAGGCGGCCTCGACCGGCGAGGTGATGGTGCGGCTGCGCACATGCGGCGGCGCCATACTCTTTGCCAATGGTGAGGAAGCCGGCTGGATGGCGCCCTACGGCCGCAATCTGGAAAGTGCCGAGCATTTCAAGATCGAGCTGAAGGCCGGCCGCAACGACATTCGCATATGGTTCGACGATCTCGCCGAGCGCGACGCCCGCTACTATTTCCAGCTCGATTGTCTATCCGGTCCGGCTGCTTCGGTCGCACTGCCGATCGAAATCGAGAGCGGCGTTGCCGATGCGATGGAAGCAGCCCTCGACGACATGCATTTCGACCGCCCCGCCTATGACGGCGGCGAGGTGGCGCTCGCCACCAGCGTGGCCCTGCCGCGCGACGCGCAAGTCGAGGTCGAGATCGAAGGCGATTTCATGTCGATCGAGACGCCGGTGCGCTTCGCCTTCGATCTGCCGGCGGGCCAGACGCGGCTGCCGATCGCCGATACCGAGCAGCTGCCGGCCGACTTTCGCCATTTCAAGGTGACGCTGACGGTCGCAGACCATGCGGTATCGCGTGTCTTCGGCGTCGAGATATGCCACGCGCGCCGTCAGGGCGAGGCACCGGAAACGCTTACCGCGCGTATCGATGAGGCTTTGCGCGAGGTCGCCGGTCACGCCGAAGCCGACACCGTGCGCGCGCTGGCGCGGCTGGCGATCGGACAGCAGGGCGCCGAGACCGACGCCATGATCTCCGGCACGCTGCCGGCGATCGAGGATTGTCACGATTGCGCCGACTTCATCCTGGTGCCGCTGCTGTGGTGCCGCAAGGCTTATGGCGATCGGCTGGAAGTGAGACTGCGCGCGCGCGTCGACGACGCCATCCTCGGCTATCGCTACTGGATGGACGAGCCCGGCAATGATGTGCAGTGGTACTTCTCCGAGAACCACGCGCTGCTCTTCCACACCGCCGCCTATATTGCCGGGGGCCTGTTGCCTGATGCACGGTTCGTGCGGTCGGGCCATCTTGGCCGCGAACAGTCCGCGGTTGGAGCCGCACGGGTGCGAGCCTGGCTCGACCATTTCGAGGCATGGGAGATGGCCGAGTTCAACTCGGCGCCCTATTTTCCGATCGACCTCAAGGGCCTGTGCGCGCTCTACGCGCTGGCCCCGGACAAGGACATCGCCGAACGTGCCGGCAAGGCAATGATACGCCTGCTTGAAATCATTGCCCGCTCGGCGCATCTCGGCATCCTCACCGGAGCGCAGGGCCGCTCCTATGAGCACACGCTGCGCGCCGCGCGTTCCCTGGAATTATCCGGCATCTGCCGCATGCTTTGGGGCAAGGGCAATTACGGCATGCGCTTTCATGCGCTGCCGCAGCTGGCACTGTGCCTGCGCGATCACGATTTGAGCGTTCCGGACGGCTTGGCAGCAATTGCTTCCCTCACCGACGATACGGCGTGGGAATGGACTTTCGCGCAGGGACAAGACCGCTTTGCGCGGCTCTACCACTACAAGACGCGCGACCATGCGATGGGCAGCGCCGCTGGATACCGGTGGAACCAATGGGGTTATCAGGAGACCGTCATTCACGCCCGGCTGGGCAAGAATCCGGATGCGCAGATCTGGATCAACCACCCCGGCGAAGTGCTGCAATCGGGATATGGCAGACCATCATATTGGGGCGGCTCAGGCACTTTGCCTCGGCTTCACCAATACCGCGACCTCGCCATAGTCAGCTTCTCCTGCTCGGATGAACAGCCCGATTTCACACACGCCTGGTTCCCGGCAAGTGCCTTCGATGCCGTGCAAGTGGCTGGCGATCGGGCGTTCGCGCAATCCGGCGACGCGTTCGTCATGCTGAAGACGGATGTTCCGCTCACGCAGGTCGTGGCCGGCCCGACCGCCGGCAATGAGTTGCGGGCGGCGGGTCGCAGGACGACATGGATCGTTCGCCTTGGTGACCGGAATGCCAATCTGCCGGCGCTCGACGCTTGGGTGGGCGCCTTTGCCGGCCTGTCGGTGCAGTCGGGTCCCGACGGCGAGTTGATCGTCGACGATCCGGAGTACGGCACGGTGCATTTCCTCGCCGACGCAAGGATCGTGGCTGAGGGACGTACACTCGATCCGGCCAACTGGACCGTGCGCGGTGAGGCGATGCGCATGAAGCAAAGCGAGTAGGGAGGAAATCGGCTGCGACGCTCAAGAGGAGAGGGCGTGGCCGCTTGAACCATCGGGGCGCCGCCCCACTAAAGGAGGAGACGAAGCATGAATAAGACCCGCACTTTGCTGGCCGCGCTATCGGTCAGTCTGCTCGCATCGACCAGGGCGTTTGCCGGCGACGTGCGCATCATGTGGTATTCGGACGGTGTCGAAGGCGATGTCATCCAGGACATCCTGAACCGCTTCATGAAGGATAATCCCGACATCCACGTCACGCTCGACAACGTCGCCTACAAGGTGATCCAGGAGCAGCTGCCCATCCAGCTCGAAGCCGGCCAGGGTCCGGACATCGCCCGCGTCACAAATATCAAGGAGCTTGCCCAGCACTGGCTCGATCTCAGGCCACTGGTGGCCGATCCGAAATATTGGGAGGACAACTTCGCTGACACGCTGGACTGGATGCGCCCCGACGGCTCAAACGCCATCCCGGGTTTCATGACCCAGCTCACGCTCACCGGCGGCTTCGCCAACAAGACGCTGTTCGAACAGGCCGGCGTGCCGCTGCCCGGCGACAAGGCGACCTGGGACGACTGGATCGCCGCTGCCGCCGAAGTGGCGAAGAGCCAGCAGCTTCCGGCTGCCTTCGCCATCGACCGTTCCGGTCACCGCATTTCGGGTCCGAATGTCTCCTTTGGAGCGAACTATATCGGCCCCGATGGCATGCCGGCCAAAGTGGACGACGGCACCAAGGCTTTCGTCGGCAAGCTCGTCGACTGGACCGCCAAGGGCCTGATGCTGAAGGACACCTGGGTGTCTGCGGCAGGCTCGACCTACCGCGCCGCCGCCGACGACTTCATCAACGCCCAGATCCCGTTCTATTATTCGGGCAGCTGGCAGGTCGCCAATCTGTCGACCAAGATCGGCGACAGTTTCGACTGGGTGGCAACCGGCTCGCCCTGCGGTACTGCAGGCTGTTCAGGCGTGAAAGGCGGCGCGGCGCTGGTCGCCATCAAATACACGAAGAACCCCAAGGACGTCGCCAAGGTCATGGATTATCTGGTCCGTGAAGACGTGGTGAAGGAGTTCAGCGAGCGCACGCTGTTTCTGCCCGCGCACAAGGGCGTCGTAGACAAGGGCGGGCTGAAATGGGTCTCTGCCGACAAGAACGTCGGTCCGGCGCTCGACAAGTTCGTCAAGGCGGCGGGTGAAACCCTGCCGGCCGCCGATGCGCTGCCGCCGTGGAAGTGGGCCAACGCTTACTTCGCCGCGCTGGTGACGCGCGTCAGCCAGGTGATGGCCGGCGAGCTCAGCCTCGACGATGCCTGGGGCAGGATCGACCAGGATATCGCCGACAAGGTTGCCGAGGCGAAGTGACCGCCGCCGCGACACTGAAGGCATGGATTGGCGCCGCCCTCGCGGCGCCGGTCGTGTGGCTGGCGTCGATCGTCAACGTGCCGCTGAAGTTCTGGCAGCGCGCGACGGGCACCGGCGGCATGGCCGCGTTCTTCCTCGCCCCAAACATGGCGATCTTCGGCATTTTCGTCCTGGTGCCGATGATCATCAACTTCTTCTATTCGGCGACGTCAGGAACGGCCTACTTCCTGCAGGACCGAACCTATGTTGGGCTCGAGCAGTACCAGCGCCTGCTCGATTGCGGCAACTACCTTGACACTGCCACTTGCCACGAGGATCTCTTCTGGAAGGCCGTGCACAATACCGGCCTGTTCGTCGTCGTGCAGGTGGCGCTGATGACCGTCGTGTCGATGGCGACAGCGTTGATCCTTAACCGCGATATCGTCGGGCGCAGCTTCTGGCGCGCGGTATTCTTCTTTCCGGTGCTGCTGTCGCCCGTCGTCACCGGCCTGATCTGGCGTTGGATCCTGCAGCGCCAGGGCCTGCTCAACCTGATCGTCCATGATCTGGGCGGCGACCCACACAACTGGCTGACAGACCGCTTCTGGGCTTTCACCGCCGCGGTCAGCGTTTCGGTTTGGGCACATATGGGCTTCTATACGCTGATCTTGCTTGCCGGATTGCAGGCGATCCCGCGCGACCTTTACGAAGCGGCCGAGATGGACGGCACGAAGCCGGCGCGGGTGTTCTGGCGCATCACGCTGCCGCTGCTGATGCCGAATCTGCTTGTCGTCATAGTGCTGACGCTGATCCGCGCCGTGCAGATCTTCGACGAGGTCTATGTGCTGACGGGTGGAGGGCCGGGAACCTCGACCCTCTATATCACGCAGTACATCTATGAGATCGGCTTCGCTTCCCTGCTGCGCAATCCGGGCCTGGCTTCGGCGGCTTCGATCCTGATGGGGTTGGTGCTGGTCGTGCTCACCTTGGTTCAGCTGCAGGTCGGACGCCGGGGTGAGCGGAAAGGAGCCCGCGAATGAGCCGGGTTATGACATTCCTGACCCGCCGGCGCGGCCGCGACGGCTGGCACTGGACCGATATCGTGAGCTGGCTGTGGCTGCTCGGCGGCGTTGTCATCATGTTCGGTCCGGCCGTCTGGCTGGTGGGTTCGTCATTCAAGACACCGGCACAGCTCGCCGAGTTCCCGCCGACCATAATGCCTTATGTCAGCCAACAGGCGAGGGTCGAAGGCTACGACAAGCCGCTGGCCCTCTACAGGGTGAAGCTGCCGGATGGTTCGACCAAGGCGCTGGCCGAGGTGCGGCGCGTCGGCATCATGGCGCAGATGGTGGACCCGCAGGCGCCGAACGATATCGTTAAGGTCAACATCGCCGACCGGCAGCCGGTGCGCGAAATCGGCTTCGCGACGGAGAACTACACCGAGCCCTTCGTCCATTTCGATTTCCTGCGCTATCTGCGCAATTCGGTCTTTGTGACGGCAATGGCGACGCTGATCACGCTGCTCACCAATTCGATGGCCGCCTTCGCCTTGTCGAAATACAAGTTCCGCGGCCGCGACCTGACGATACTTGTGATCGTCGGTACGCTAATGGTGCCGCTGTCGGTCATCCTGGTGCCGCTCTATTCGGTGGTGGGCGCCGTCGGGCTGCTCGATTCGCTGTGGGGCGTGATCTTGCCGACCGTGGCGACCCCGACCGGGGTCTTTCTGCTGCGCCAATATATGCTGACCATCCCCGACGAGTTGCTCGATGCGGCGCGCATGGACAACGCGTCCGAATGGCAGATCTACTGGCGCATCGTATTGCCGCTTGCAGCACCGGCGCTCGCCGTGCTGGCGATCTTCTCGGTCGTCTGGCGCTGGAACGACTTTCTGTGGCCGCTGGTGGTGCTGTCGCGCAAGGAACTCTACACACTCCAGGTCGGCCTCAACACCTATGCCGGCCAGCTAAACGTGCAGTGGCACTACATCCTGGCGATGACCGTGGTGACGATGATCCCCGTCGTCCTCGTCTTCGTCTTCCTGCAGCGTTACATCACTTCCGGCATTGCCGGCACCGGACTGAAGTGAGGATGTCATGGGACGGATAACGCTGACCAACATCGATCGCGCTTACGGCAAGATGAAGATATTGCACGGCATCAATCTCGACGTCGGCGACGGCGAGATGCTGGTCCTCGTCGGCCCGTCGGGTTGCGGCAAGTCCACGCTGCTGCGGCTGATTGCCGGGCTCGATCGGCCGACCGACGGCAAGATTGAGATCGACGGGGTCGACGTCACCAACGTTTCGGCCGCGCAGCGCGGTCTGGCGATGGTGTTCCAGTCTTACGCGCTCTACCCGCACATGAGCGTGCGCCAGAACCTCGCCTTCGGGCTCGAAAACGTCCGTATGCCGAAAGCCGAGATCGACGCGCGGATCACGGAAGCGACGCGCATGCTGGAAATTGCTCCCTATCTCGACCGCCGGCCCGGACAATTGTCGGGCGGCCAGAAGCAGCGCGTCGCGATCGGCCGTGCGGTCGTGCGCAATCCGACCGCCTTTCTACTCGATGAACCGCTGTCCAATCTCGATGCCGAACTGCGCATCACCATGCGCGCTGAACTGGCGGCCCTGCACAGGCGGCTGGCAACCACGATGGTCTACGTCACCCATGACCAGATCGAAGCGATGACGCTGGCGGACCGCATCGTGGTCATGCGCTCCGGGCGGATCGAGCAGGTCGGCCGGCCGCTTGATCTCTATAATACGCCGGCAAACCTGTTCGTCGCCGGATTCATCGGCGCGCCGCGGATGAACCTGCTACCGGTGAAGGTGCGTTCGTCAAGCGGCGCCGAGGTGCATGTCGAAGGTCCGGGCGGGCTTTCGGCCTCCGTCGTGGCCGACGGGGTCGCGCTGAAGCCGGGAGATGACGCGACGCTTGGCATCCGACCACACGACATCCAACTTTCGGATGGCAGCTACGGATCGGTGGCCGCGCGGGTAACGCTGGCCGAGGCGTTGGGACCGGAAACCGTTGTCCACGCCACCATTGCCGGCGACAGCAAACTGATCGCCGTCCTCAAGCAGCAGGGCGTTGAAACGCAAGGGCCGCCGATCAGCTTCGCTCTGCCGCCGGAGCGCATGCATCTCTTCGATGCAGCCGGGCTGCGGGTTGCACCGCGTTAGGCCTTGGCACCGTTCGTGCGACCTATTCCTCGAAGCGGCCCGTGGCGTCACGATCGCGCTCGTATCGTCTCGTGAGCGGAAACGGCGGCAACCAGGACTCGCGACGGATGATCCAGCTTTCGTAGGTTGGCATCAGCTGGTCAGGCGCGTCCAGGGATCCGAGGTTCACTTCGATTTCGTCGGCGGTGCGGGCGAAAACGGTCGAGCCGCAGCGGGGACAGAAAAACCGCCCGGCATAGTCGCGTGTTTCGCCGTCGATCGTCACCGCATCCTCAGGAAATATCGCGGAAGCGTGAAAAAGGGCGCCATGATGCTTGCGGCAGTCGAGACAGTGACAAAGGCCGACTCGGTACGGGCGCCCCGACGCGACAATTCGGACGTCGCCGCACAGACAACCGCCGGTGAATCGATCCATGCTGCGTCTCCTCCAAAAACAAGCGGCCCGAATGGTTACAACGACCGGCACTGTTGTTGCAATCGCCGCGCCGCGGGCGGGACACGTCGTGCTTCCGTGGCGAATGACATTGCAGCCGCCTCTCTATGCCTTGCGCGAGCCTGCCCGCCGAAAACACGCTTCGGTTTGCCACAACGACGGACGGAGTCATACGGAACGAAACGGCGCGTTCCATTGAGCCGCCAACTCGGCCGCCGAGGCGATCTTGATGCCGCAGTCGGCGAGTATGCGTGCGACCGTCGCTACCAGTTCGGCGTTGGACGAACCTATGCTGCCGTCCGGAAGGAAAAGATTGTTTTCGAAGCCGACCCGGACGTGGCCGCCAAGCAACGCGGCGGCGGTCACGCACGCCGCTTCGTTGCGGCCGAAGGCGCAGACGCTCCAATGGTCGAAGCGCGGCATGTTCGCCGCGAGGAATGGCAGGAGATCGGCAGGAACGGACGTCTGTCCCGGCGTGTAGCGGCCCAGCACGTAGAGCACCGGTATGCTTGCCCAGGGGATCAGTCCGCGCTGCTGCATGTCCGAAAGCCTGACGGCCTCCTCGGGCGAATAGAGGATGATTTGCGGCGCTACCGCCTCGATGTGCAGCCAGGCCATGAAGCGCGCGAAGGGGAGTTCCGATCCGGCATCAGGAACGATTTCGCGAAGCGCCAGGGAGACAGCTTGCGGCTTCACATCGTGTACGACGGCGATCTGTTGGGCCGGCGAATAGGTACCGAGCGCTTCGGAGGTGATCTGAATTACCAAGCGGTCGCCGGCAGCACCGCGGATGGCGGCGATCGCCTGGCGGTAGGCGTCGGCGTCGAGCAGATGATTGCCGCTTCCGTCGCGGACATGGACGTGGATCATAGCCGCACCGGCATCGGCGCATTCCGCGGCCGTCCTCGCAAGTTCGGCTGGCGTCAGCGGAATCGCCGGATGGTCGGCCTTGCTGCGACGTCCCCCGTTCGGGGCGACAGCTATGGCGATGCGGTCGAGACCATGGGCCGGCTTCACGGGGCCGTTCTGTGAGTGACAAGATTCATATGGATCAATCTTTGATCACACTGAAACAGACGTTGCAATCGCTGGTCTGGCGAGCTAGCAATATCCATGGACCAGGAAGAGCTTGCTGGACAGATCGTCACTGCCTTCGACGGCATGTCGGCGCAGCTTCGGTCCGCTGCGCGCTATGTCCTTGATAAGCCGTATGATGTCGCGTTGTTGTCCATGCGCGAGCAGGCCCGGCACGCGGGAGTGCAGCCGGCGACGATGACGCGGCTGGCCCAGCATCTCGGCCTTGATGGCTACGAGGCGGTACGCGATATCTACGCCGCCGCGATCCGGGACGGCGAAATCGGTTTCGCCGGCAAGGCGGGCCTCCAGATGGCCAGCCAAAAGCTCAAGGGCGACCACGCGTTGGCGGCCGATATTCTGGATTCGATTTCCAGCCAGCTTGCCCATCTCGCCGAAAGCAGGTCGATCGACCGTCTGGTCGGGACGGCCAGGGCGCTGAGTGCGGCAAGGCGCGTCTATTGCCTCGGCCTGCGCTCGAGTCACGCAGTCGCCTGGCATCTGCATTATATCCTGTCGCTGATCGGCGAGAAGTCGGTGCTGCTGCACGGCATCGGCGGAACCGACGGTGACGCTCTGGCCCACGCGACCAAGGACGACGTGCTGATCGCCGCCAGCGTCCTGCCGTACACGCGCTTCACCATCGAGCTTGTCGAGTACGCTGCCGGCCGCGGCGTACCGGTCATTGCGATCACCGACAGCGGCGTAGCGCCCTTGGCGCTGCTTGCCGATCACCTGGTCATCGTGCCGACGGGGAGCCCGTCCTTTTTCCACACCATGACGCCAGCTTTCGTCGTTGCTGAGGTCCTCGGTGCTCTTGTCGCAGGGCATGCAGGCGAGGGCGCCGTTGAGTCGCTGCGACGTTTCGATGAGCAGGGCGCCGCTCTCAAGACCCATCTGAACCAACGTCCGCCGAGGAAAATGCCCATGAGGGACCGTCGATGACACACATTCTTCATCGAACCATCCACTCGACGCGGCCGGTCGCCGTTCGCGGCCAAGGCATCGAACTGTTCGATGCCGAGGGCAAATCCTATATCGACGCGTCGGGCGGCGCCGCCGTGTCCTGTCTCGGCCACGGTCATCCCGACGTGATTGCGGCGCTGCACGCCCAGCTTGATCGCATCGCCTACGCCCACACCAGCTTCTTCACCACCGAGGTGGCGGAGCGCTTGGCGGATCGGCTGGTCGAGGACGCGCCGAGAGGGTTGGACCACGTCTATCTGGTCAGCGGCGGCTCGGAGGCGGTCGAGGCCGCGCTCAAGATGGCCAGGCAATATTTTGTCGAGAAAGGCGAGCCGCAACGGCGCCATCTCATCGCACGCCGGCAGAGCTATCACGGCAATACGCTCGGCGCTCTCGCCACCGGCGGCAACGAATGGCGGCGCGCCCAGTTCAGGCCGTTGCTGATCGAGACCCACCATATCGACCCCTGCTACGCCTATCGCTATCAAAAGCATGGCGAAAGCGACGAAGCCTATGCGGCGCGCGCCGCCCAGCAGCTCGAAGACAAGATCCTCGAACTCGGCCCGGACGAGGTCATCGCCTTTGTCGCCGAGCCGGTGGTGGGTGCCACGCTCGGCGCGGTGCCGGCGGTCGCCAATTACTTCAAGCACATTCGCGGGATCTGCGACCGCTACGGCGTGCTGCTCATTCTCGACGAAGTGATGTGCGGCATGGGTCGTACCGGCACGCTGCATGCGTGCGAGCAGGACGGCATCGCTCCCGACCTGCTGACCATCGCCAAGGGGCTTGGCGGCGGCTACCAGCCGATTGGCGCGGTGCTGCTTGGCCGGCATATCTTCGACGCCTTTGCCCAAGGCTCGGGCTTCTTCCAGCATGGACATACCTATATGGGACATCCAATGGCAGCGGCGGCCGGCCTTGCCGTGCAGAACGTCATCCGGCGCGACCGTCTGCTCGACAACGTCAGCGCAATGGGCGCGCAGCTGGACGAACGCCTGCACCAACGCTTCGATAACCACCATCACGTCGGCGACATTCGCGGGCGGGGTCTGTTCAGGGGAATCGAGCTGGTGGTTGACCGCGCCAGCAAGGAACCGTTCGACCAGAGGCTTGAACTCAACGCCCGCATCAAGCGCGAAGCACTGGCCCGCGGACTGATGATCTATCCGATGGCGGGGACGATTGACGGCGTGCGGGGCGTTCATGTGCTTGTGGCGCCGCCTTTCATCATTTCCAAACAGGACGTCGATCAGATCGTCGAACGGCTCGGTGAGGCGATCGACGCTGCGATCGCTTCAGCGGCCTGACCGCCCGCCGCGGATCGCCTCAACCAGTTCCAACGCGTCATCGGCGACGAGCCGGGACACCCACCAGAGAGGTAGCAACCATGTACAGTTCGATGAAAACCCTGATCGGCGCGGCGGCGTGCATGCTGCTGGCGCTGCCATCCGTCGGAGCCGAGCAACGCTTCGTCACGGTCGGCACCGGCGGGGTCACCGGCGTCTATTACGCCGTCGGCGGTGCCATTTGCCGACTGATGAACAAGGACCGGCAGAAAACCGGCATCCGATGCTCGACGGAGTCGACCGGCGGTTCGGTGTTCAACGTCAACTCCATCCAGACCGGCGACCTCGATTTCGGCTTGACCCAATCGGACGTCCAGTACCAGGCCTATGAGGGGACCGGAAATTTCGACGGCAAGCCGTTCAAGGACCTGCGGGCCGTGTTCTCCGTCCATCCCGAGCCGTTTACCGTGCTGGCGCGGCCGGACGCCGGCATCGCCAAATTCGAGGACTTCAAAGGCAAACGCTTCAACGTCGGCAATCCCGGGTCAGGCACGCGCTCGTCGATGGAGGAGTTGCTCAAGCAGATGGGCTGGACGCTCGGCGATTTCTCGCTTGCCGCGGAGCTGAAGGCGGACGAGCAGGGCAGTGCGCTGTGCGACAACAAGATCGACGGTTTCTTCTACGGCGTCGGCCATCCGTCAGCCGCAATCCAGGACCCGACTACGGCCTGCGGCGCCAAGCTCATCCCGCTGACCGGTCCGGCAGTGGACGCACTGGTGGCCGCACATCGGTACTATTCCATCGCCACGATCAAAGGCGGCATGTACGCCAACAATCCGGACGACGTGAAGACATTCGGCGTCCGCGCGACCGTCGTGACGAATGCCAGCACGCCCGACGATGTGGTCTATGAACTGGTGAAGTCGGTCTTCGAAAATTTCGATGATTTCAAGAAACTGCATCCGGCTTTCGCCAATCTCGATCCCAAGGAGATGATCAAGACCGGTTTGTCGGCGCCAGTGCATCCGGGCGCGGAGCGCTATTACAAGGAGAAGGGCTGGCTCTGAGCCTTCAATGCGAGGCGCCAACGGGACGCCTCGCATCGCAGTTATTTGTGGGGAACGATGACAGATCAAAGCCAGCGGGCGGCAGCGCCTGACCAACCCGTTATCGACGTTGAGAAGCTCAGCGAGATCGTCGCCGAGGCCGACACCGGTGGGCGCAAGCCGACCGGCCGCACCGCGAGGCTGATCCTCGGCGTATCGCTGGTATGGTCGCTGTTCCAGCTCTGGTATGCCTCGCCCGTTCCGTTCCTGCTCAATTTCGGTGTCGTCAGCGACGGCATCGCCCGCTCCATCCATCTGGCCTTCGCCCTGTTTCTGGCGATGCTGACGTTTCCGGCCTTCAAGACCTCGTCGCGCAGCCGGGTGCCGCTGCCCGACTGGGTGCTGGGCATCGCCGGGGCGGCGTCCGCCCTCTATTTGTTGGTCTTTTACAGCGATATCGCCCATCGGCCGGGTCTTCCAACTACGGCTGACCTGGTCGTGTCGATCGCCGGCGTCCTCATCCTGCTCGAGGCCGCGCGTCGCGCCGTCGGGCCTGCCATCACCGTCATCGCGACGATCATGCTGATCTATATCTTCGCCGGGCCTTACCTTCCTGGCCTGCTTGGCCACAAGGGCGCGACGTTATCGCGCGCAGCCTCGCAGATGTGGCTGACGTCGGAGGGGGTCTTCGGTGTTGCCCTCGGTGTGTCCACGAACGTCGTCTTCATGTTCGTTCTGTTCGGAACGTTGCTGGAGCGCGCCGGCGCCGGCGGCTTTTTTATTCAGCTTGCCTTCTCGCTGCTCGGCAAATACCGCGGCGGTCCGGCCAAGGCCGGCGTCGTGGCTTCCGGCCTGACCGGCATGATCTCAGGTTCGTCGATCGCCAACGTCGTGACCACCGGGACCTTCACCATCCCGCTGATGCGGCGGGTCGGATATTCTGCGGTGAAGGCGGGCGCCATCGAATGCGCGGCCGGCGTCAATGGTCAACTGATGCCTCCGGTGATGGGCGCGGCCGCGTTCCTGATCGCGGAATATGTCGGCATCTCCTATGCCGAGGTGGTCAAGCACGCCTTCTACCCGGCGCTGCTGACCTATGGCTCACTATTCTACATCGTCGATATCGAGGCGATGAAGATGGGGCTGAAGGGCCTGCCCTCGCGCAGCACGCACTCCGCATTCCAGGGTGCGCTGCGTGGGCTGATGGGTATATGCGGCTTCATCGTCCTCGCAGGGCTTGTCTATTATGGCATTGGCTGGACGAAGATCGTTTTCGGCGCGGCCGCGACTTGGATGATCACCGCCGCGCTGATCGCCGTCTACATCGGCCTTGTCGCCTACCGGGCGCGCTATCCCGACCTGCCGCTCGAGGATCTGGAGGGCGAGGTCGTCAGGATTCCGCATTTCGGCGAGACTGTGCGCACCGGCCTGCATTTTCTGCTGCCGGTGATTTTACTGATCTGGTGCTTGATGGTGGAGGAGTTGTCGCCAGGCCTCTCGGCATTCTGGGGCGTCGTCGCCCTGATGGCGCTGATCGTCACGCAACGGCCGCTCACTGCCTTGTTCCGCAAGGACCGCGCGCTGGCACGGCATTGGCTTCACGGTTTCGACGATCTGGTCGGTGGCCTGTCCGCGGCCGCACGCAACATGACGACGGTCGGCATCGCCACTGCGACGGCGGGCATCATCGTCGGCACGGTTCTGCTCACCGGCATCGGGCTGGTGATGACCGAGCTAGTCGAATTCATTTCGGGCGGCAGCTTCATCGTCATGCTTTTGTTCACCGCGGTGATCTGCATCATTCTCGGCATGGGCATGCCGACCACTGCAAGCTATGTCGTCGTCGCCACCTTGATGGCGCCGGTCATCGTCGATTTGGCGGCGCAGAACGATCTTGCCGTGCCGCTGGTCGCCGTCCACATGTTCGTTTTCTATTTCGGGCTGATGGCGGACGTGACGCCGCCAGTGGGGCTGGCGGCTTATGCTGCTGCGGCAATTTCCGGCGCCGATCCGGTGAAGACCGGGATTCAGGGCTTCAAGTACGAGATCCGTACCGGCCTGCTGCCATTCATCTTCATCTTCAACACCGGACTGCTGATGATCGATCTCGAAGGTCCGTTCGATTTCGTCGCTATGGTGGTGACATCGACGCTGGCCATGGTCTCGTTTGTAGCAGCGACGCAGAATTGGATGCTCGTGCGCAACCGCTGGTACGAGACGATTGCGTTGCTTGTGGCCTGTTTCATCTTGTTCAGGCCGGGATTGTTGCTCGATCAGGTGAGCGAACCCTATCGGGCAGTACCCGCCTCGGAACTCAGCCGTATCGTCGACGACACAGCCGAGGGAGGCGCGGTTCGCTTGCGCCTGACGACACTGAACCTCAACGGCGATGAGATATCGAAGCTGGTTCGGCTACAACTCGGGCCTGCAAATTCATCGGCCGAACGCCTGAAGGCTGCGGGCCTGGACGTCAGCGCGCTTGGCGACAGCGTAACGGTCGGCGTCGTGCGACTTGGCAGCCAGGCGGCCAAATTCGGCCTGCAGCCCGGCGACGAAATCAACCAGGTGCTAGTCCCTGCGGAACGGCCGTCGCGTTATTGGTTCGCGGTTCCAGCCCTGCTGTTGCTCGGTCTCGTCTTCTGGGTTCAGAAGCGGCGAAGGCGGACAATCGGTCTGTAAGCGCGTCTTGTGAGCGGAAGAGTCCTGGCCAGCATGTCAGTAACAACAGAACCGAACGGCGCCTCGGAGCCGGCTAATGCGGAAATGGGCCTGACGACGCGCGACCGCCCCTTCGAACCCGTCGACTACGGGCTTTACGCCCTGACGGTCATTGCCTGGAGCGCATCGTGGTTCGCGATCGAACTTCAGGTCGGCAGCGGCGTGTCGAACGAGGTCAATCTGGTCTGGCGCTTCGCCATCGCCACGCTGCTGATGTTTGCCTGGGCGGGTTTTTCCGGCCGGCGGCTCCGCTTTCCGATCACCGATCATTTGCGCTTTGCTGTGCTCGGCATTCTCATCTTCTCGTCGAACTTCCTGTTTTTCTATTACGGCGCCGGCTATCTCGTCAGCGGCTTGCTCTCGGTCGTCTTCTCGCTCGCCTCGGTCATCAACATGCTGCTCGGTACCTTGGTCACCGGCGAGCGCCCGGCGCCGCGCATTCTCGCCGGCGGCATCATCGGCTTCGCCGGAATAGCGCTGATGTTCTTTCCCGAAATCGCCGCGAACGGGCTTTCCGGCGGTACGTTGGTGGGCCTTCTTCTGTGCCTCTGCGGCACGCTGAGCTTTTGCGCCGGCAATCTCGTCTCCGTCGCAAACCAGCGCCGCGGCCTGCCGCTCGTTTCAACCAGCGCCTGGGGCATGCTTTATGGCACTCTGTGGTCGGCGTTCCTGGCCTTCTTGTTCGGTGAGCCGTTCGTGTTCGCGACGACCGCCTCTTATATCGGCTCGCTGGTCTTCCTCGCCGTCATATCGACGGTCATGGCTTTCGCCGCTTACCTGACGCTACTCGGACGCATTGGCGGCGCCCGCGCCGGCTATGCGACCGTCATATTTCCCGTCTTTGCGCTTTTGATCTCCACGGCCCTGGAAGCCTATGCCTGGACCGCTTACGCGATGATCGGCCTCGTCCTTGTCGCCGACGGAAACGTCCTGGTCATTCGCGGCGGACGGCGCTGACGCATGCAATGGTTCGCAAATGCGCCGCCTTCGTGGTCCGAAACATAGGTGTACCGGACAGACAGGCAGGCGCCTCTTGTGCCTTGTTATCCGGCTTGACTCCCTTTCTCGTCTGTATAGGCTGCGGTAAATGGGTCAGACCAATGTACCAAGGGATGGCCCGGGAGGAAACTAAACGCGCATGCCGATCCAGGCCGTTGAACCACGCCGGCTTTACCGACAGGTCGCCGATCAGCTCAGGCGGCTGATCGATGCTGGCGAGTTCTCCGTCGGCGACCGTTTGCCGACCGAGCGGGATCTGGCCGACCAGCTCGGAATTTCGCGCCCGACGGTCCGTGAAGCGCTGATAGCGCTGGAGGTGGAAGGCCGCATACGCATCCGCGTCGGCTCGGGTATCTACGTCACCGATCCGCCGAGCGCCGCCGCCTCCGAACCGGAAATGGAGGAAGGCCCGTTCGAGCTGTTGCGCGCGCGCGAATTCGTCGAAGGCGCGATCGCCGCCGAAGCGGCTCTCCACGTCCGGCCCACAGATATCGCACGGCTCGACGACGTGCTGCGCCGGATGGAAGCCATGCGTCATCCCAACAAGATGACCATTGCGCTCGATCGGGAATTCCATACCGCGGTGGCAGGCATTCTCGAGAACGCGGTGCTGGTGCGCTTCATCGGCGAGCTTTTCGACCAGCGCATGAACCCGTACTTCGAACGCCTGTCGATCTATTTCGAGACCAGTGATTCCTGGCAGGTCGCGGCAAAGGAACATCGTGCCGTGCGCGATGCAATTGCCGCGCGCGACGCCGAGCGGGCCAAGGCCGCCATGCAGCAGCATCTGCGCCAGTCGCAAATCAGATTCTCACGCAATTTCGATGAAAGAGCCGCAGCCAAGGAGGTTGCGGAATAGCAGTTGGCCGGGGGGAGATCCGGCCGTCAAATTCAACCAGGGAGGAATTTACATGCTGAGAAAATACGCAGTTCTGCTCGGTGCGATCGCCGCAATTGCCATACCCATGGCGTCGGCCTCGGCAGAAACGGTCCTGAAATGGGCACATGTCTACGAGACGACGGAGCCCTTCCACACCGAGTCCGTGTGGGCTGCCGACGAGATCAAGAAGCGCACCCAGGGCCGCTACGCCATCGACGTCTATCCGGCCTCACAGCTCGGCAAGGAAGCAGACATCAACCAGGGCCTGATGCTCGGCACCGTCGACATCATCATTTCCGGATCGAGCTTCGCGGCGCGCGAATATCCACCGATCGGCGTCACCTATTTCCCATACACTTTCCGCGATGCCGATCATCTGCTGAAATACACAAAGAGCGACGTCTACAAGAGGCTGACCAAGGGCTACGAAGACAAGACCGGCAATCACATCGTCGCCACCACCTACTACGGAACGCGGCAAACCACCTCGAACCGGCCGATCACCAAATGCTCGGACATGCAGGGCCTGAAGATGCGCGTTCCTGACGTGCCGGCCTATCTCGCCATGCCGCGTGCCTGCGGCGCGAACACCGCGCCGATTGCCTTCGCCGAGGTCTATCTCGCCCTGCAGAACGGCACGGTCGAGGCCCAGGAAAACCCGCTGACCACCATCGAGGCGAAGAAATTCTACGAGGTGCAGAAGAACATCGTGCTCACTGGCCATATCGTCGATCATCTCAACACCATCATATCGGCGTCGCGCTGGGCCTCGCTGTCCGACGAGGACAAGAAGATCTTTACCGAGGTGATGCAGGAGGCTGCCGCCCGCGCCACGGCGAAGATCGTCGCCCGCGAAAAGGAACTGGTGCAGGTTTTCAAGGACCGCGGCATCACCGTAACCGACGTTGACCGTGCCGATTTCGAGAAGACTGTGCTGGAGAAGGTCACCTTCGAGGAGTTCGGCTACAACAAGGCCGATTGGGAAGCGATCCGCGCCATCAAGTAGAGCATCGGAAAAAGGATGCTTAATCAAGAGGATAGGGCGGCAATCGGATTCGCCGCTTGCCCATCCGTCCGGCTTCAGATTGCGCCGGACGGCCTTTCCAATCCTTGACGACCCAACAGCTTCGGGAGCCCGCGCCAATGGCCGAGGAACACCACACCGAGATCACCATCGAAGAGATTGCTCACGCCTTCGAGGAAGTACCGGTACATGTCGACCTGTCGGACCACGGTATCGAGGACTGGGTCACGCTTGCCGTGTTCTGGGGCATGGTCGTCTGTGTCTTCCTGCAGTTTTTCACCCGTTATGCGCTGAACAACAGCTTTGCCTGGACCGAGGAGATCGCCATCAACGCGCTCGTCGTTGTTGTCTTTCTCGGCGCCGCCATGTGCGTGCGCCTGTCGCGCCATATCCATGTCGACGTGCTTTACCACTATCTGCCGGAGCGTGTCGGCCGCTGGCTGGCGCTCGCAGTCGATATTGTCCGCATCGCATTCTTCGCCTACGGAACATGGCTGATGTGGCGCTACGTTATGATCGTGGCGCATGAGCGCATGGTCACCGTCAACCTGCCGCGGCGCTGGTTCTTCTACGCCGTACTGGCCGGCTTCGTGCTGATGTTTCTACGCTCGATCCAGGTCTTTATTGGCAATTACAGGCGCGGCTATTCGGTGCTCGAGCGTCCCGGTGCCTTCGAGACGGCGGGGGTCTGAGCGATGCTGCTTCTGGTAGGGGGTTTTCTCGTTCTGATGCTCATCGGCGTGCCGGTCGCCGTTTCGATGGCGGCCGCCTCGATCCTTTACCTCGTCATCTACGGCGTCGCGCCCGATATCATCGCGGCCCAGCGCATGATCGCCGGGGTGGAGAGCTTTCCGCTGCTCGCCGTTCCGTTCTTCATCCTGGCCGGCAACCTTATGAACATCGCCGGCGTCACCGGCCGCATCTATTCCTTCGCCCTTGCCCTGGTCGGCTGGATGAAGGGCGGCCTGGCGCAGGTCAACATCATCGGATCGGTGATCTTTTCCGGCATGTCGGGCACCGCGCTCGCCGACGCCGCCGGCATTGGCACGATCGAGATCAAGGCGATGAAGGACCACGGCTATCCCATCGACGCCGCGGTCGGCGTCACCGCCGCTTCCGCCACGCTCGGGCCGATCTTTCCACCCTCGCTGCCCTTCGTCATCTACGGCATGATGGCCAATGTCTCGATCGGCGCGCTGTTCATGGCCGGCATCCTGCCCGGCGTAGTCATGACCGTGCTGATGATGATCACGGTCGCCATCTTTGCCTACAATCGCGGCTGGGGCTCCGACACACCTTTCGAGCTTCGGCGGCTGGCCGAAGCGGCGGGCGAGGTGCTGGTGGTGGCTGCCTTTCCGATTGGCTGTTACGCACTTGTGCAGCTTGGGCTTTCGATCAACATCGCGGTCGGCATCGCGCTGCTGGTGCTGATCGTGGCGGATTGGTATTTCGACTTCTCCGCGGTCATGGCGCTCATGACGCCGGTCATCCTGATCGGCGGCATGACCATGGGCTGGTTCACGCCGACCGAGGCGGCGATGGCGGCTGTCATCTGGTCGCTTTTCCTCGGGCTGGTGCGCTACCGCACGATGACGCTGCGTTTGCTTGCCAAGGCCAGCTTCGACACGATCGAAACAACCGCCTCGGTGCTTTTCATCGTTACCGCTGCGTCCATCTTCGCCTGGCTACTCACCGTCAGTCAGGCAGCACAGCTGTTTTCGAACTTCATCTTCGCGCTCACCGAAAACAAGTGGGTGTTCCTGATCCTGGTCAACATTCTGATGCTGGTGGTCGGCTGCTTCCTCGATACGATCGCCGCGATTACGATTCTGGTGCCGATCCTACTGCCGGTCGCCGCCGTCTACGGCATCAACCCGGTGCATTTCGGGCTGATCATGACGCTCAACCTGATGATCGGGCTTTTGCACCCGCCGCTCGGCATGGTGCTGTTCGTGCTGTCACGCGTCGCCAAGCTATCGGTCGAGCGCACCACCATGGCGATCCTGCCATGGCTGGTGCCGCTTATCGTGGCGCTGCTTCTGATCACTTTCATACCCGCCATCACGCTTTGGCTGCCGACCGAGATGGGCTTGATCCGGTGAGGGGCCAAGTGATTGCCGCGACGCTGTTCGGCCCGCAGGACCTGCGCGTCGTGGAGCATCCGCTCGAACCGCTGGCGCCAGGCATGGTGCGGGTGCGCTTCGGGGCAGGGGGCATCTGCGGTTCCGACCTGCATTATTTCCGCCATGCCCGTACCGGCGACTTCGTGGTGACCTCGCCGCTTGTTCTCGGCCATGAAATCTCCGGCGAAATCGTCGAGATCAACGGCGCGGCACCCGGCCTTGGCGTCGGCGATCGCGTCGCGGTCAATCCGTCGCGCTGGTGCGGGCATTGCGCGCGATGCCTGGAAGACCGCGCCAATCTCTGCGAGAACATCTACTTCATGGGCTCGGCATCGAAGACGCCGCATATGCAGGGCGGCTTCGCCAGTCTGTTCGACGCCACGCCCGCGCAATGTTTCAAGATTCCATCTGATGTATCCTACCAGGCGGCCGCACTTGCCGAACCACTGGCGGTCAGCCTGCACGCCGTCGCGCGGGCGGGCGACATCAGGGACCGCAACGTCATCCTCTTCGGTGCCGGTCCCATCGGTCTCTTGACCATGCTCGCGGCCAGGCTTGCCGGCTGCGCTGAACTGACCGTCGCCGACATCGCCGCCGCGCCGCTCGCCTTCGCTCGCCGGCTTCGCGCTGACAGGACGATCGACCTTTCCGGCGGCGACGCCGAACTCCAGGCGCTCTCGGCCGGCGGTTCGCTCGACGTGGCGTTCGAGATTTCAGGCAGCGCGGCCGGCCTTGCCGCTGCGATCGCCAGCATCCGGCGCGGCGGCACGGTGGTGCAAGTCGGCAACCTTCCCGGCGGCCAGATCCCACTGCCGGCCAATGCGGTGATGGCCAAGGAGATCGACCTCAAAGGCACTTTCCGCTTCGGCACGGAGTTCGGTCGCGCAGTCGATCTCATCGTCTCGGGAGAAGTGGACGTCCTGAAACTGGTGACAGCGGAGCGTGCGCTTTCTTCGGCCCCCGACGCGTTCCGACTTGCCGCCGACCGTTCACAAAGCGTCAAGGTCGTGCTGACGGCGGACTGAGGGCTTCGCAGGCCCTGCCTTTGAAGAGGCAATGACGGTCGGCTGGGAAGGTACATACAAGATGTGAGACGCCCGGTGCTGGGTACCTGGACTGCATCAGACAGAATCTGCGCCTGTCGTCTCACAATCCGATGCCGCGCTTCTTTCCCAAGCTCCAATCCATACCTCCTGTATCCGGACACACGACTCCGGAAACCTGATTCCCAAGCCGCTTCTCGAGCGATGGCGACCAGGGCACGAGCCTGAAATCTAGTCCATTGTCGATCATCGCGAACCGGCCGGAAGCCAGCGAGAAACAGCGCCGGTAAATCCCAGCCACATGATCGTCGTTGGCAGTGTTTCTGAATGACAGGCCGGTCTCGGTGGCGAGGCGGGCACCCAGCGATTCCACCTCATGATCGTGTAGCGTGTCGATTAGATTGCGCGCTAGAATAATGCGCTGTCCCTCGCGCCTGGCCAGATCGCGCCTAACAAGCTCGTCGACCCGATCTTCCAGTGCCTGTCTTACGTCCCTGCCAAAGCCGCCGTCGCGGAGTTCGGCCGGCTCGTGCGCCACAAGTTGCCGATCGAGCCACGTCGCGCCGGAAGCATGGACCTGCTGTTCGATCGAAAGGTCAGAGCGGACGGCGAGACTGACCCTGCCAGAGCCATTTGCACCCGCATCGCGGCATAACTCCACGACCGAGCCTGGGTCCGAGTCCCCGGCGGCGTCAGGGTCACAGAAACGAATGTGATGCGGGCGACCATCGATGCCGTCGACGATGGCGTAGGACGAGCCGCGCAGTTCGTCGAGGCCGCGTTCGAGCAGTCGGCCGATCACCGGCGCATCAATTTTTTCGGCCGCAAGAACATAGTCGGCTGTCCCTCTTTCTAGGCCGTTCGCGGTGAGACTGCGGTGCATGCGCTTGATGATGTCGCCGCGTTCGCCGAGGGCGCGCAAAGTCGCCTGGGCCTCTTCGGCCATTATCCATTGGCCAGGATGGGTTTCATAGGCGAGGCCCAGTCTTTCCAGTTGCCGGAGCCGGCCGACCTTAAGCCCCAGGAACTCGTCGGGCTGACAATCAGGATGTGGCGCGAGTTCAATGATGCCATGACGGTCAATGTCGCGAACAAACTGGCGATCCAGCTGCGTCCAGCGCTCGGTGTCGACCTGTCGCTCTGTGGCCTGGCGGATGTCGAGGTCGGTGCGGAGCCCCAGCCTCTGGGTGAGAATGTCGCTTGCCCGATCGCGCATGCCCTGGCGGATGTAGTCGCGCGAGATGACAAGATTCTCGCCATCGTCGGCAACGCCACGAACGAGGATGTGAACATGCGGATGTCCGGTGTTCCAGTGATCGACGGCAATCCAGTCCAGCCTCGTGCCGAGGTCGCGCTGTATGTCGACCATCAGATCGCGGGCGAAGGTCTTGAGATCACGGAGCTCAATTGCATCGTCCGGCGAAACGATGAAACGGAAGTGATGACGATCGTCCTTGCAGCGGTCGGAGAACGCATCATGGTCTGCCTCTTCGGTGTCGGGGCCGAACATCCTCGCCTTCTCGCCATCACGTGTAACACCTTCGCGGCGAAGGTACTTGAGATGGGTGGCGAGTGGTGCAGACCCTCCGAATTGCCGCACCACACGGGTCTTGACGACGGCGCCTCGTGAGCGCTCAGAGATGAGGTTACCGGCGCGGATGGCCGCCGACCTGCCGCGACCAAACGTTGAAGCTCGTGGGGAGGTGATCCGGCCCTCGCGTGTAAGGTGACCGCCGGCGCGCTGCGTGGCCGCAAGCGCCTGGAAGATAAAAGGTCGCGCGCGCTGGCCGGCGCGGGAGCGGATGCGACCAGGGCGGACGCGAAAGCTATCGTCACGTTTCATGCCAGGCGGCCACGAGGTGCGGTTTCCGTTGGAAAGACCGAAAAACGCGAGTAGCGCACATCGCCGTTTGTGCCAGCACATCGCGAACTGAGTTGAAACTCACAAGGAAAACAATCGGCCGACCGAGCCGCACCTCGCGGCCCTTTATCCTGCCAATCTCTGCCCCCTTATCTGCGGCCAGCCCTTCCAGCGCAATTTCGGCGACGGAACAGGCCGGAATGCAATCGAGGAGGAATCTGCCGATCATCACAATGCCGGTGAAGCGCGCCGAGCGAATAGCCCGGGAACAGCGTGGTTCGACCAGAAACGTTTCACACCTGGCCATGGCTCGATCGCGGTCAGGTCAGCAACAGAATTGGCCATTAGCGACTGCATTGTGGATGAATGAATTGGCGAAAAGGTCGTGTCTGCATAACCATTGCCATCCAATGCGGCTGCGTTCCGAATGTCATTGCTATGCGCAAAAAGCGGAGTTCTGCGTGAGCTGGCTCTGTCTCTTCCTTGCCGTGCACACGTCGGACTGGGAACTGCGTCACGGATCAGCGGCGCGAGTTTCCTGACGTAGTCGACGGTCTCGCGTGGCAGCGGACGGCCGGTTGACAGATGTTCCTTGTACCGTCCAGGGCCAGCATTGTAAGCTGCAAGAAAGCCGCTGCGCCCGAAGCTGTCGAGCATTTCGCGAAGATACGCAGCGCCTGCAAGAATGTTGTCACGCGGCTGATAGGGATCGTCGCCGAGTCGATGCTTAATGCGCAGTTCTTCCCACGTCGCCGGCATTATCTGCATCAGTCCCATTGCGCCCTTGCTTGAACGCGCTCGAACATCGCCGACGCTCTCGACATGCATGACGCCGCTAAGCAAACGCTCCGGAATGGCGAACCGTTTGGCCGCTTCCCGGATATCGCGCGACCACTGGCCAGCCGACCAGATCGTGCTCTCGGAGTGAGCCGGCCGTTCACCATGAGAGCATGCGTCTGCAACAGCTTCCGGAGTCGCGAAGGCGAGCACGATGCATGTGGCAATCCTCGTTACAGCTCTGTAGGCGGCATCCTGCCGACCCCGGAACTGATGAGCTGCTAGGCCGCCGCGGTGTTCACTTCCGTTATGCGCGACGCCTCGCTGGCCGGACCAGCTTTGCCAAAACGCTGATGAAGTCGGCCTCTGGAGTGATAGGCAAGTGTCCGGCCACCTCTGATGTTCGTCGCGGGCTGCTGCCGGACTGCCGACCCTCTCCATGGGTTGGACCGGCGTCCGCACGGTCAAAGACGTTGACAAGAGAGATTCATCGAAGGGCTCAAACAGCATCTGTTCAGCCTCGCCCCTCGCGCTTCGATGGCCGGTTCCAGTGCAGGCTCCAGAGGCTGTTCTCGGCGTCGGACCGGAACAGCTTCGCGCGGATCGGCTGCGTAAAGGACGGGTCGTCAATTGATACGGAGACATAGTCCCCAGCCTTGTCTCCAGTGCGGTCCCACGCCGCGCCGACCGCCATTCCCTCGCAATAGACGAGGTGGTCGGGCGCATTTTCGGCTTTCGATTTCTCAGCAGGCAGGATGGCAATCTTCGCCTCGATTGTCAGCGTTGAGAGGTTGCCGAAGAAGCCGTCATCATTGCGTGTGAAGGTGCCGATCTGGGGCATTGCAGTGCTCCTTTCATGAGTGTTTAGTGGGCGTTGAACCGAGACGTGACGGTTCGCCGGGAAACGTCGTTGGTAGCATCCAGCGCCGGAGCGGTGCGCTCCGTGGTCCAGACGGGAACCGCGCGACCGACAACCAATGAGAGCGGGAGCGAGCCGAAATAGCGGCTGTCGAAACTTTGGGCGGCGTCCGGGTTCATGAGGAAGACGTCGCCGCTGGCGATCTCGCGGCAGCCCCGCCAGCTGGGCAGGGGTCGACCGCGGCTGTCGCGCTCGCGTGCATGTCCATAGGTCCTGCCGTTGACGATGATCGCTGTGCCTTCGCGGCAGACGGTCGCGCCCCCGAGTGCCAAAACCTGCTTCAGGAGCGGCACGTTTTTCGGCAGATATCCGCGTCTTGCCATGAAGGCCGCCAATGGCTCGGGCGGCACGACGACGGCGATGCTGGCAGTACGGATTTTGTCGGCCGGCACAATGCGATAAAACCCGATGGGGAGGCTTGCGGAAGCGTTCCAGATGGCCAGCGGCGGATGGCTAATCCATGCCGGCGCCGGGGCGAGCACCGAGCCGCCAACCATCGCGGCGATGATCTTCATGCGCTTGCTCATGACGTCGATCCTGGGGCGCCGCAGGCAAACGTTACGACGTTTGCCCCTGTAAGAATCCGGCTGCTCGCATGCGGCCATTCGGCTATGGACGCGTTGACCAGCTCACATGAACGTCGGCGTCCGGTGCCGTTCGTCGCGAGCAGGCGCGGCGGCAATTTCCTGGCATGGGCGTGGATGGTTTGCGGCGCGGCGACCAGGAGGTCAGCGTTCCAAATCGTTGCCATGCCATGCACATTCGCCGCCTCGACGCAGGACGATTCCTTGTCGGCATTAGAGTGGATCGATGTCAGGCGGCGGGATTTCACCAATAAGACGAGCCACGGCACATGATCCCGAGCGAAGCCAGATAAGCAAGCGTGAGCCAGCGCAAGCTGCTGCTGAATGGTCTCGGCATACTGCATTTCATTTTGCCAGAGATCAGGAGCTGCGGTCGCGCCTGCGGACATAAGCCGGCGCGCGGGCTGCATGTGGTTTTGCCGGTGGAACATTGGTCGCGTTCGCATCACTGGTGGAGGTGCGTACGCCGAGCTCTATCCAGGCATGCAGGTCGTCGATGTCGTAGAGGACGCGTCCGCCGATCTTTCGGTATTTCGGCCCGGTACCATAGGTCCGGTGCTTTTCGAGAGTACGGGCGCAGAGCCCGACGATGGGTGCTGCCTCCTTCGTGCGCAGATATTTTCGGGGCGCGTCCGCGGGACCCATCGACATTGCTGATCTCCATTCGCTTGTGCTGTCATCCTGGCCTGCCGGGACGCGCAAAGCGGACCATGCTCGAAATGGGGAAAAGGCAGGGAGGGCAAAGATCAGGGGGTGTGTTGTTGCTACCCCGAAGAGAGACTTCGGCGACCGGACCTCCCGCTGCGACTGTGGGGGTAGAAGAGAAGATCGCGATAGCCACCAGCGACTAGAAAAGCTGCACGGCGCAAGATAGCCCGGACCTTGTGCCGGAGATGATGATCACGCCAGTCTCGCGGTACAATCGGCTCTCGCGACAACAGCACCTCCGCGATCTGGCGATAGGTTGCACCCATGTGGCGGCCGTCATGCGCGCGCAAATTGAGGATGTGCCTGATCTTGGTCTGTTGCGGTAGAGAGCCGTAGGATGGGCTGGCAGTTCGGCCGTTCAGCGCCCGCCAGAGTCGGCGCGCCGCATCGAGCCGCGTCTCAAATGCAGCGTCAAGCGGCAGAAAGATAGCGTCGAATTCGCCGGGGCGGTCTTCGCAGACCAGATGGCTCCTCCCGGTTGGAGCAGACCAAAGAATGTGAAGTCCTTCTTCCTGTTGCGAAATGCTGGCTCCGATAAGTCTGGAAGGCCGAATTGCCTGATGAGAGGGGCTGATAGGGGCAGACATCCGCGCGGCCCGCAGCACGCGCGGCGAGGCCTGTTCTGTCCAGACGATATTCTCAGCCTGCGGAAATCCGGCACCGGCAGTCTTGAAATCGTGCACCCCAACGGGCAGCGAAGTCGCGCTGATCGACAGGATCTCCGGAACCTGCAAGCTGTGATGCGATCTGACTGCACTCGCCGATGAATTTGTCGTTCCGGATCAGATATTCGGCGGCGAACTCCTCAGCTTGATAGCTGCTCATGTGCACGTAGGCCGCCGGGTCGGTCCAATCGTCCTGCACGGTTCCTGTCCTCTCCGCGTAACTGCATCTGAGGCCTCGGCATCAACATTCAGGGTGAAGAGAAATGTGAATAGTTGGGAAGTCGGCAAATCGTTGCGCAGATTCAGCAAAGCATGACTAGGCGCTCAATGAGGAGCACCGCGTGCGAGCAGGTACCGATAGCCGCTGGTCGTCATCCATCGCGCGCGTGCAAGATGGCTTTCCCAAGACCGGAACGCTCGCTCCGGCTCCCGTTCTGGGTCAATGTGCAGGACGATCCTGGCCACCTCTCGCCAGTCGGCCTCTTCCGCCGCCGCATCAAGGAGGCGTATGTAGGTAAGTAGCCGCTCCTCATCATAGCCGGTCAGGATCGGGGCATTCGGCGCAGTGTCGGCGACATCAGGATCGAGCAGTGGCTTGAGCAAGCGATTTCCAATCGTCGAAGTCAGTTTGTCGAGAATACTCCGTGGCTGAATACTCGACAAGGCATTGCACTCGCGGACATGGAAATACGCGAGGTATTTGCGCGCAATCTGAGGCGGTACCGAAAGGCAGCGGGGCTTTCGCAAGAAGAACTTGCCCACCGTGCGGACGTTGATCGCACCTATATCAGTGCATTGGAACGCAGCGTCTACGGCGCGTCGATAGACGTTGTCGACAAGTTGGCAAACGTCCTCGGCATCGAGGCCGCAGATCTGCTCAGACGTCCTGCACCGCGTCTTCAAAGATGAGACGGACGATTGTCGGACTACAATTTTGATGGCCGCTGTCAACTGCAACTGCACTCCACTGCAGCGTTCACAAGCAAAAGACAGCTCCCGTCCGGTTCGCGGGCGGGAGCTCGCGGCTTTTTCAATCGGCGTTGCGGCGGCCGTTGGGCCGGGACCAGATGAGGCTGTGGCCTTCTGCGTCCTCGTCGTCGAAGAGGTTCGCGTAGATCGGAGCGGTGAAGCTTGGATCGTCCAACTTCAGACCGAGATAGTCGCGGCCCTCACTGGAGCGCTTGGCCCAGGCGGCACCGATCTCGACTTGCCCTACGAAAACGCGATGGCTGGGGGCGCTGTCGCCGGAGCGGTTTGCCTCGGGCACGATGCGGACGTTTTTGGCCTGAAGCGAGAGGGTGACGATTTCGCCGGTGAACTCGTTGTTGCCGGTCTTCTTGAAGGTTCCGATGGTCGCCATGAGCTTTCTCCTTGAACTCTGTTTCGAGCCCGCACCATTGCGGCCTCGATGGCGATCTGCGGGCCGGAGGCGATCGACGCCGCATCGCTTGCGACCGCAGCGTCAGCGGAGGATGGCAGCCAAGCGACTTTGTTGTTTCGCGAGGAATGACGGGGAAGCCGGCAGGGGAAGAAAGTCGATCGGCGCCATTGCGGCTTAGACGATCGAGGCGAAGCCGACCTTCGGCCAGATCAGGCCATTGAAGAGGCCGTCTGGAGCGGCAGACCAGATAGAAACATCAACGGAGGATTTCTGGCGAAACCATTGCACTGGCGAAAGCCTGGTTACCACGATCACCGCGGTCGATGCTTCCCCTTCGCAGGCTTCTGAGAAGAGCAAGCTGGTGCTAGCACCGCGCTTGAGACGCGCATGCCGTGGCTCAGCTCAAGGCTGACGCGCATCGCCGCACATTCGCCATCTTTGGAACAGGACGCTACGTGGTGGCGAATCCGAGCGTCCGTCGCGCGACCTCGCGTCAGCAACAACGGAAACAATGCAAAGGCTGGTCAGAAACAGCATCCGATCCGCCTCGGTCCTTCGGTGAGTTCGCCCCGATCCAGGGCCCGCCCCTCGAACGGACGTCCTTATCTCGCCGGTGACGCCGGCTGCGAAGCAGCTGAAACGTGGAAGGTAAGCGTGATAGCGCCGCGCACCTGCGCATGGACGTGGATTTGACTACCGCAACGGACGGGCGCCAGCGGGAGCGGATATCCGGCATCCGGACCTATCCAATCCAGCGAACTGGAAGAAGCCCCCCGGCCCGACCGCGGCCGCATCGTGCAGCGGACAAAGAGCAAAGATAGCGGCGCTATGCGCCGCCTCCCTTGGGGCGGAAGTCGAGGACTGGTATGCCGAGCTTCTTTGCCTTGTCGGCAAGATTGTCCTGAATTCCAGTCCCGGGAAAGACGATGACGCCGATCGGCAGCACGTCCAGCATTGCGTCATTGCGCTTGAACGGGGCGGCTTTCCCGTGCTTTGTCCAATCGGGGGCAAAGCCGATTTGGGGTACCTTGCGATGGTCGGCCCAGCAGGAGGCGACCTTTTCGCCACCTTTCGGCGATTTCCCGTGCATCAAGACCATATCAGGATGCCTGGCGCGGACCTGGTCGAGCTTGGCCCAGATCAACTGGTGATCATTGAACTCGAGACCGGCGGTGAAGGCGATTTTCGGGCCTGGTGGCAAAAGGACTTCCTGAGAGGCGCGTTTCTTGGCCCTGAGAAAGTCGCTGCTGTCGATCACCGCGGAGGTCAGGTTGCGGTGGTTGACCATTGATCCGCTGCGCGGTCGCCAGCTCGATCCGGTGTGGCGCTCATAGTGCTCGGCTGCCTGGTCGCGCATCAGTTCGAAGGCGTTCTGGCGCTCGAGGAGAGTCTGTCCTTCGGCCGTCAGGCGTTCCAGCTCGACCGACTTCACTTCGCTGCCGTCCTGCTCACGCTGGCTACGGCGCTGCGCCTGCTCGTTATGGTCAAGTTCACGCTCGATCCGATCTGCGGCGCGGTGAAAGACGTTGACGGTCGACCAAAGGAGATCGTCGAGGTCGGGCTCGAGGCGAGTATCTTGCAGGGTGGCGATGAACGCCTCGAAGATGTCTGCAATCGCGCCGGCGACGCGGTGGCCCTCTGGAAGCGGTCGGGGATCCGGCTCATCCGCGAAGGGCCGGTAGCCATAGAGCTGGAGTTCGGTGAGGGCGTGGTCGATCGGTGAAGACGAATGCTGTGGTTCGTAGTCGTCATGCTCGCTCATCTGGGATGCTCCGTCGGTTGGACCGCGACCCTCGCGGCCTTCATGGCGACGAAAGCCGGCGGGCGGGACGGTCCTGCACCCGCAGCGAAGCGGAGGGCCGGAGCGTCAGCGGAGGAGGGCGCAGGCCGGCTATTTTGCTTCGCGATGGAAAGCGCTCCCTTGGGGGCGCGCCGGAAAATAGTCGGCCGAAGACGTTGCGAGGCCGGGTCGTTTGCTGGCCGATCGCCCTCTTGAAGGCCGCAGGCGCGGTTACTCTCCGATCTCAGGGCACCTGAGCAATGCCACGACAGCGGGCAGCTGCCGGGTCCGGGCTATGCCGCCACTGGCATGAATCGGTCAATGTCCTGCGGGGCGAGTTGGACCCGGGCGCGCGCTCGAAGATCAGCGATGCCGCACCTACAGAGATCTTCGTTGAAATCGCCAAATGCCGGCGAGAGCACGATCGCGTCGATCCCGGCAGCATTTGCTCTTTCGAGCAAGACATCACGCGCGCCGTCACCGGCTGGATCGGGGTCACGGATAATGTAGAGCCGTCGCAGGGTGCCGGGGAACAGGATGGCAGCAAGATGCGCGGCCGAGAGAGCTGCGGCCATGGCCATGTCGGGCAAGATACACCGAAGCGACAGGACCGTCTCGATGCCCTCGCCTGCCGCCATGACTTCGCCGGGTCGACCAAAGCGAACCGCATGCCCAAGAAGGTCGCCCATAGCGCGCCTCGGGGTCTCTACTGGTGCCTTGCCCGTACCGGAAGGGTCAATCCAGGTGCGATGTGCGCCGGTCAAATGACCGCAGACATCGGTGACGGAAGCGATCATCGCCGGCCAGGTCTCAGTCGGCGAGTGTTGGTCGGGCCGATAGTAGCAGTGGGGGTGAAAACGCAGGCTTTCGGTCCCGTGCAAAGCAGTAATACTGCGGTTGCGCAGATACGTCTCTACGACCGTGCCTGCAATCGGCCGCGACACCGCAAACAGCCGACGCGCTTTCTCCGACGTTTCCGACGGCGCCGCCAGCAACTTCAGCCGGGTTGATGTCTGCTCTGGTCCGGGATGCGGTAAGCCTAGAAACGCTATTGCCTCATGGGCAACGTCCCTGAAGTCGCTCAAGCCGCGGCTTTCGCGGATGATATCGAGAAGATCGCCGTGCTCGCCGGTCGCCGCGTCAGTCCACTTGCCGGCTGCGCCCTTTCCGCTCTGCGATCCGACGAGCCGCACGAACATGGAGCGGCCCGGCGTGTTTCGGACATCGCCGACAAACCAGTAGCGGCCCTCGCGATGTCCGTTCGAAAGGTAATGGCGACAAACCGCCTCGGCCTGCCGACCGAGGCGTTGCGCCAGTTCCGACGCGTCGTGCCGGGGCATCATACATCCTCCCGCGTCTCGATGCACTGCACGGGATAGCGCTCCAGCAGCTTGCCCAGAATTGCGGGACCAGATGCGTCGGTGGGCACGAACATGCGTACTTTCCAGGAGATGATCTCGGGATCGAGATGATCATCGATCTGCGCTGCGTCGAAGCGGGTAACGGTGATGGCCGGAAACAGCAAAGAAAGGAGCCCGGCGCGGGTGCCGGCCAGTTCGTTGAGCAGCAGTGTGCCGCCGCTGATGTCGGCCAGAATAGCAAGTAGGCCGGTACTGGCGAAGGGCTCCAGCACGCGGTCGGCAGGGGTGATCGCTGCGGCGGTCACGACCGCCAGACCGAGCGGAACGGGGGTGCCGAACTGCTGAAGCGCTTCGGTCTCTTCGGAGCGGCGCGTGTGAGTTGGCAACAGACCGGCGATTTTGTCGAGCATCGGAAGGGCGGCGGCTGCAGAACCGGCTTTGCGGAGAAGCGACTTGCCGTATTTGCGCAGGAACAGCACCGTCGCGACTTCGCAAGCGTCATAGGCTGATTTCCAGTCCCATGCGCCGGTTGCATTGGAGACGCCGACGACAGCTTCCATGGCGGAGCGAAGCTTCGAGACATCGACGCGCTGACCGCGTTCGAGATGGGGAAGAAGGAACTGCGCCGCACATTGGATGGCGGCGGCTGGTTCGATCGCCGGGGATGAGACAGGCGGAAGCGGCACGGCCGAAGCGCCAGTCTTGGAAACGTCAAGCATGGAGAAAACCTCGAGGAGAGCGGAACGGGATGAACCGGGCGGCCCTCTCTCTCTCGACCAATCCGGCTCAAACCGTCCTGGTCGGCATCTCCCCCTCTGGAGCGGTCAGTCCGATAGCGGACCTTCGGTCCAGGCACTGGCGCCGCTGCACGCCGTCAGCCCAATTGGTGGCAGTCGCTAGCCGGGGCGATATCTTGGCGCGCAGTGTAGGCAGCGGGGTAGTAGCACCAGCCGAGCGAGGATGGACGCGGCAGAACCGGCCAATTGGCTTTGCCCGCGCCGTTGGCCATGGGAAGCGGCATCGGGTAGGTGGTAGGAAAGAGCGCGGAGCGGCCGAAGCCGCCCCGCGCGAGGCAGTCTATTCGGCGGCCATGTGCGGTCCGCTATCTTCAATCTGCGCACTATCGTCTGAGAGGAATTCGGGAAGCTCTTCCCCATACCCCTCGGCTCCGGTGCGACTATCAGCGCCGGCACTACCGTCATGATCGACCAGGCGCAGCGGCTCGGGCAGCCAGCCACTGTCAGCCAGCAAGCGCTCGGCTGCTTTCGCCATATCTCCCTTCTTCAGATGGTCGATAAGCTGCGCGGCCTGTTCGCCCTTCGCCTCTCGCACCGCCTCGAGAATGCGAGACTTGGTGATGCGGCCGAGATAGTTTTCGACGGTCGGCGTCCAACCCGCCTCGACCATATCGAGACCGACGGCGCGGGCCAGTCGATCAGCTTGCGCGATCCGCTGCTGAACACCATGCGCTGAGATAGCGCCGCCATAGCGGTCGCCCTTCTCGTGGAGCGCGTTCACGCCGTAGCTGATACAATGGGCGAGCAATGCCGCACGACTGGTCTCATCGAGTGCGGCAATCCAGTCCCAAAGTGCATCGTTCTCAGTCGGCAGGTCCGAGTTCCAGGCCTCATGGCGTTCGGCCACCGATTTCGCCGAGGGGCTGTCCTTCAGCTCATCTGCCTGCAGAGGGAAGAAGACGTGACGGATCGAGGCGTCCAGGCACCCGGTCCTGGTGCGGTGCTGGAACGTGTCGCTGACCAGCTTGTGCAACAACGCTGTCATGGCGACGTGAGGATTGCTGGCCACCGCATCGCGCAACGCCAGCGTCCGGTGCGCGGTCAACTCTGTCACCAGTCGGTCCGGCAGGGGCCTTAACGCATCGTGCTCGTCTTCGTCGCGCTCGACTGCCTGGCCGTCCATGGTGACAACGGCGCGGTGCACCGACGAGTCGTCGGGAGCCCCGGACCCGCCGTCATTTTTCGATTCATTCGAGCAATCGAGTGAGACTGGCGGCAGGTCCTCAGGACGGAAGAACCCGCGTTCTACCGAAAGCGAGCCGTCGGCGCCGATGCTGACGAACGCGCCGGCGATGGCGATGTCTCTCGGATCGAACTGCCTTGGGCGCTTGTCGAAAGTGGCGAGCGCGGTCTCGATCTCCCCGAGCCGCTGATCGACGTTTTCGGGCAGCTCGTCAGCACCCTCATATTCGGTTGCAAGTTTGGCGTGCTCGGCACTGAGGGCGTCGATGGCAGCCTGCTCCTGGCAGAGAGGTCGAGAGGATCACCCTGCAGCTGGTACAGCCCACGTGTTGCGTCGTATGGGAAGCTGACAGCGACCTCTACCCACTTCCAACCCTCGGCGGCTACTTCCTGCGCAACCTCTTTGAGTTTTTCCGCGACCAAGCGGTCCAGCAGCGCTGCATCCTGCAACCAGCCGCCGTCATCCGACTGAAACAGATCGTGCATGACGATGCCACCGGCAGCCTCATAGGCGTCAATACCCGCGAAGACCGCGCGCTTGTCGGAGGCTCGCACCGTCGTTTCGGTCAACATGCGCCGGATTTGATGGGGCTCTTTCGACCAGCTATTTCCGATCGCTTCCCAGACCTGCTCCTGGCGGGCACAATCTTGGGAGACCGTGAAAGCCATGAGTTGCTCCAGCGTCATACCGTCATCGGCATACACATTGAGCAGCACTGGCGAAACGGAAACCAACCTAAGGCGTTGCTTGACGACGTTGACCGACACGAAGAAGGCTGCAGCAATCTCCTCCTCGCTCAAGCCTTTTTCTTGCATATCCTGGAAGGCACGAAACTGATCGAGCGGGTGCAGAGGCGCACGCTCGATGTTTTCGGCGAGCGAAACCTCCTCAGCAACGATCGTGCTGTGACGGTCGCGCACCACACAGCGCACCGGCGCGGTCTTGGCGAGGCGCTTTTGCTTCACCAGCAACTCAAGGGCGCGGAAGCGCCTGCCTCCGGCAGGCACCTCAAACATGCCAGTCTCGTTGCCGTCGCTATCGATGACGGGCAAGACACTGAGGCTCTGGATCAAGCCGCGGCGGGCGATCGAGGCCGCGAGATCCTCGATCGAGACGCCGACTTTGACGCGCCGGACGTTGGACTGGGAGAGCACCAGCTTGTTGAAGGGGATGTCGCGCGAGGACGACAAGGTGATCTTCTGAACGGCAGTAGCCATCGGGATTTACTCCGCGACGGGCAGCCGAGATCCTGTCTCTCGACCTCCAAACCCGTCATGAGAATTCCGTCACGCCTCTCCCTCTGATGTGCTCGACAACCACGGCACGTTCGTCGCGGAGTTGCAGCTCGGTCCTGGCGTCCTGCACCGACTTCGCCGCAGCGGCTTCCGGCATCGAGGGAGACTTCGATCACAAACGCATTCGCAGGGGGAAGCCGACCTTGAAGCAGGCGACAATCACGCTGCCCCCCACTGATCATCGTCAGTGGCAATGCGGTCAGGCAAGAACTCCAGGAGATAATCCGCAGCCTTGCTTGCCAGTGAGGCGGCGCGAAAGATCGCTCGGTTGTCCTCCCGCAGCACCTCCAGCCACGAGCCGATATAGTCGGCGTGACGCACGGTCGGCGTGATGCCAAGCGAGGCGCAGCAAAAAGCCGCGCTTATCTCGGCAACCAGCTCTTCGAAAGCATACTTCTTGGTGCCAAAGGAACCAGAGAGGTCGCGGTTGAGGCGTGAGGCATGACCCGTGGCGTGCCCAAGCTCATGCAGGGCGGTCTGGTGCCAGTTGATCGGCTCGAAATAAGCCTGAGGTGGCGGGACCCGCACACAGTCGTGGGCCGGAGCGTAGAAGGCGCGGCTGCCCCCGATCCGGAAATCGATCCCGGTTTGCTTGATCAGCGTCTCGACCTTGGGTTCGATCAGGACGGACAAGGGCGGGGGTATGGCCGTCGCAACATCGTCGGGCAGTCCGTCGCACTGCGCGGCGTTGAACACCGTGAAGCGTTTGAGGAATGGGATCGATCGGGCTTGCTCGCCGGTTTCGCGGGCGCGCTTTTTCTCGTCTTCGGGCACGAATCGGTCGGCGTAGACGACCGTCGTTCCACGCTCACCCTTGCGGACGCTGCCGCCAAGCGAGAGCGCCTGACGGAAAGTCAGCCAGCTCTGTCCGGAAAAGCCCTGCTCGATCACCGAACCCCAGAGGATCAGGATATTGATCCCAGAGTATTGCCGGCCGGCGACGGCGTTCTTCGGCATGGCGAGCGGCGCTTTCGCCGCCCCCGTCCCCCATGGCTGAACCCAGGGTAGCCGACCGTGCTCCAACTCGCCGATGATCTTGTTGGTGATTTCGTCATATAAGCTGGCCCGGGTGGGGGCAGCTTCGTGCCGATGCTTGGCCATTGCAAGTCTCCGCGCCGGGCGCCGGGAGCCTCTCTCCCTGCCTTCAACCCGTCAGTGCGCTAAGCGCGGCCCTCTAACTCTACAAAGGCGAACGAAGATTCGGTTGCCTGCCAACTCCGAGAGATTTCCGAAACCCCAGTGTGAGGCGATCTGCAGAGCCCCAAATGCCGGGCGCGCGCGAGTTCCAGCCCAAGGGCCGGCCAGTGAGTCAATGGAGACGGAAGCCGCACAGATGGCCGAAGTTCAGTCAGGAGCTGTTTGACCGGCGACGGGTGGGAAGCCAGCCGAAAGGCTCGTCGAGCGCCGAGGCGCAAAGGCGAAAGCGTGTGTCAGGACCGTTCCGATTAGCAGGTCGAAGGAGCACCTTTGCCGCCGCAGCTCCAGTTGGCGCTTTTCGCAGCACCGTGGTCAGAGGAAAGATCGCTCGGCAGGGTATCGGCACGGCGAGACAGAACATGCGCTCAACGAGACCCGCGATCCGACTGTTTCCGAGTGAAACTATCGGATCACAACGATTGGCTGAGGGCCCCGTTTTGAAAATCCCCGACCAATTCGATGAGACCACGCCTCTGCGCGTCGAGATTGCAGCACGAATTGCCTTTCCGGACGGCTCGATGCGCGCGGCGGGCCTGCGCAAGGAGCGTGACGCCGGTCGACTTGAAACCGAGCTAATCGCCGGAAAGGAGTACGTCACCTTGCTGGCGATCACCAAAATGAGGGAATTATGCCGCGGACGTCGAAAGGGCCACATCTCGTCTGGCGGGACAAAAGCTGGAAAAAGGACGGAACACTCCGGAACCAAGCTGGATGGTTTATCCGCGATAGAACAACGTTCATCAGCGCTGATAGCTGCGAAAAAGGCCGTCCAGGACCTGAAGCTGAAAAGGCGCTCGCGGCCTACATCGCCAGCAAGTACCACCGAGTGCGCGGCGCCGAAGACGTCTTGATCGCCGAGGTCATCAACATCTACCTGAGAGAGGTTGCACCGAAGCATGCCGCGCCGGAAGAGACGGCGGCGCGACTGGATAAGATCCTCGATTTCTTCGGTGAAAAGAGGCTCGCCGCTATCAGCGGCAAACTCTGCCGCGACTACGCCGCGTCCTGTCCAACAGAAGCCGTTGCGCGCCGCCAACTCGAGGATTTTCGTGCGGCCATCAACTACTATCGCAGGGAAGGCTACACGACTGCCGCACCGACGATTGTCCTGCCCGGCAAGGCTGGTGCACGCGAGCGTTGGTTGACGCGCAGTGAAGCGGCCGCTCTCATCTGGGCAGCCTGGCGTATGAAGCAGAAATGGAAGGGCCAGGAGAGCGGCCGGCGTACCGGGCGTCACCTCGCCCGCTTCATGCTTGTCGCGCTTTATACAGGAACACGCTCGGCCGCAGTCTGCGCCGCCGCCGTCCGTCCAACCAAAGGGCGTGGTTATGTGGACCTTGACCGCGGCATCTTTTACCGCCGCGCCGATGGAGCAAAGAAGACCAAAAAACGCCAGCCGCCCGTGCGCCTGCCGGACCGGCTATTGGCTCACCTCCGCCGCTGGGCGTGCACCGATCTCGATATCAGAACCAAGGCGCGCGGCAAAAGCGCAAATATCGGCCGAAAAATATCGCAAGATTTTGTCGTGGAGTGGAATGGAAAGCCGGTGGTGTCGGTAAAAAAGAGCTTTAGGAGAGCTCGCGAGGCAGCCGGCCTCGGTCCCGACGTCACTTCACACACGCTTCGCCACACCGCTGCGACCTGGCTGATGCGGGCCGGCGCCGATATGTGGCAGGCGGCAGGCTTTCTCGGCATTACCGTGGATGTCCTGATCGATACTTATGGCCACCATCACCCCGACTTCCAGGCAGACGCCGCCGAGAAGATCGCGAAGAAGCACGACAAGGCGGCGAAAACCGGGCTCAGGATTGGTGACAATGAGAATATGAACCCGGTCTGGCCGCCCCACACGTTCCCCACACAAAGCTCGAAAACAAACGCAATCATGGCGAAGCAAGCGTGACGAAGGAGCCCGGGAATCGGCGGCTTGCCTGGTAGCGCACATCGTTCGGGACGATGGGGTCGCAGGTTCAAGCCACCCGCACCACTTTCTCAAATTTGGCATTGGGCTGTCACGCCGTTCGCATCCACTCCGACTCGCTGAGCTGAACGAAACCAGGTGATCGCTATATCGAGGTCCGGTTTCAAACTCAGGCGCGAAGCGGCGTACTCCTCAAGGTCGAAAGCGATCGCCACGCGCCGCCAGGCTCTTGGCTTGAAGCGCTTCGCAATGCACCAACTTTTCCGACGCAGTTTGATTTTGGCCTTCGCACCTGCACAAAACTATGCAAAACCGTTCACCGCTTAAACCTGACGCGGGGGAAACGTGCCGATGAGTGTGGCGGGAGAAACGATGGCGTTGACGCCGCCGGACATCGCGGCCAGCAAGGGCAAGGACCCGGTCGTCTGCCTGACCGCCTACACCACACCCATTGCCCAGCTCGTCGACCGATATTGCGACGTCGTCCTGGTCGGCGACAGTGTCGGTATGGTGCTTCACGGTCTGCCCTCGACCGTCGGCGTCACGCTCGACATGATGATCATGCATGGCAAGGCGGTGCGACGTGGTCTTGAGCGCGCGTTGATGGTCGTTGACATGCCATTCGGCTCCTATGAAGAAGGCCGCGAACAGGCCTTTCGCAATGGCGCGCGGCTCATGGCGGAAACCGGATGCGCCGCCCTCAAGCTGGAAGGCGGCGAGAGCATGGCCGAGACAATCCGCTTTCTCACTGCTCGCGGAATTCCCGTCATGGCCCACGTCGGGCTGACGCCGCAGTCGGTCAATGTGTTCGGCGGCTATAAAGTCCAGGGCAGGGGCGGAGACGGCGACAGGATTTTTCGCGACGCGCTTGCTGTTGCCGAGGCCGGGGCGTTCAGCATAGTGCTGGAAAAGATCACGGAGCCGCTCGCACGGAGGATAACCGAGGGAGCCACAATTCCCACGATCGGTATCGGTGCCTCGCGCGCCTGCGACGGCCAGATCCTTGTGATTGACGACATCCTGGGCATGTTCACCGGTTTTCGACCGAAATTCGTCAAGCGCTATGCCGAACTGGGCTCAGAGGCCGAAGCTGCGATTGGGGCCTACGCAGCTGATGTGCGGGAAGGGCGCTTTCCAGCGGCCGAACATCTCTTCGCCGATGCGCCGCAGGCCGGAGAAGTCGCATGAGCGTGCCGATCGTCCGCACCATTGCCGAGCTTCGTACCGTTGTGGCGGGATGGCGCCGTTCTGGTGCCAATATCGCCGTGGTGCCTACCATGGGAGCCTTGCATGAAGGACATTTGAGTCTCGTGCGTGCTGCGTTTCAGAAGGCCGATCGGGTGATCGTGACGCTGTTCGTTAATCCCAAGCAGTTCAACAGTGCCGCGGATCTTGCCGCCTATCCCCGTACGGAAAACGAAGACGCTGCAAAACTCACTCTGTTGGGCGCACACCTACTCTATGTTCCGAACGCAACTGAGATGTATCCTGACGGCTTCACCACGACCGTGTCCGTGTCCGGCGTCAGCGAGGGCCTGTGCGGTGCGTGCCGGCCTGACCATTTCGACGGGGTGGCGACCGTCGTTGCAAAGCTCTTCCTGCAGACCGGCGCTGATTTCGCGTTCTTCGGAGAGAAGGATTTCCAGCAGCTTCTACTTATCAGGCGCATGGTCCGGGACCTGGATATTCCGATCACCGTCGTCTCCTGTCCGACAGTCCGCGAAGCAGATGGTCTCGCTTTGTCATCGCGCAATATCCGCCTCACGCCGGCAGAGCGCGCTGTTGCCCCAAGGCTCGCATCGGTCCTGCTCGATACAGCGGAGGAGATCTCGAACGGCTCTCCCGTCCTGCCAACGCTTGCCCTGGCGCGCGCAGCGATCCTGTCCGCAGGCTATCGCGAGGTCGAGTACCTGGAACTTCGTGGCGAGGCGGATCTGCAACCGACAGTAAACGTGGATCGGCCGGTCCGCCTGCTCGCAGCCGCCTGGCTCGGCCAAACGCGGCTCATTGATAACAGAACGCTGCCGTCTTGCCCCCGTCACAAATGACTCGCCGTGGACTTCCGGCTAGGGTGAAAAAACCAGCCCGTGCCGCGCGAGAGTGAACGGACGCGTTCATCTCCATAAAGACCTATCGTGAGGAGGAGCCGACGTGATCGCGCTTCGCGCGGCACATCCTTTTGGCTGGTGACATGTAGCAACAGTTCTTGCGTCCGCGAACGGTCCCGCGATCAGTCACCAAACAATTGCGATGGCCGCGTAGGCGGGCAGATCGGTGTTTCTGGCCCCGACCTCAACCAGGATGCCGCACGCAATCTTTTTGCCGTCACAAACGCCATGTCATCCACGCTCCCCATCTGACTCGGTCAGTGGTACGTCTCTGGCCTGCTACCCCGCCTCGATCAAGACCGTGCTTTCCGGCGACCAACGCAGCACGACATCCTGGCCTTCCGCCAGCCTGCCAGTGCCGGTGTTCTGGACAATCACCTTAAGTGTCTGGCCAGCACGCTCGACAAAGTAGGTGCTGCTATTTCCGGCGAAGATGCGCTTCGACACCTGCCCTCGCAGCACATTAGCATTAGCCGCATCCAGAGCCTCGGCATCAGTGAAGATGCGGATTCGTTCGGGCCGCACGGCGCAGCTCGCCTTCATGCCGGCGACAAGCGTAGCCCCCCCGCCGGCGGCAATCCCCGTTCCATCAGGCAGCCGAATGCCCGTACCAGTGGCGTTGCCGCGAAGGATGTTGGCATCGCCCAGGAAGGTCGCGGCAAACTCACTCTTCGGCCGATCATAGATCTCCTCGGGCGGGCCTTCCTGCACCAGCTTGCCATCGCGCAGAATGCCGACGCGGTCGCTCATCGTCAACGCTTCTTCCTGGTCGTGGGTGACGAAGATGGTGGTGATGCCGATCTCGCGCTGGATGCGCTTGAGCTCGATCTGCATGTCTACCCGCAGCGCCTTGTCCAGCGCCCCGAGTGGCTCGTCGAGCAACAGCACGCGCGGCCGGATGACTATCGCGCGAGCGAGCGCGACGCGCTGGCGCTGGCCGCCAGACAGCTGGTGCGGCCGGCGTCCGCCGAGCCTGCTGAGCTGCACGAGGTCGAGTGCGCGCTGCACCTCGCTTGCAATCACCGCCTTGGGCTCGCCGCGCACTGACAAGCCGAAGCCGACATTGTCGGAGACGCTCATGTTGGGAAACAGCGCGTAGTTCTGGAACACCATGCCGATCCGCCGCTTCTCCACCGGCACCCGCTCGACACTTTCGCCGCCTATGGAGATGCGGCCAGAGTCGGGAAAGTCGAAGCCGGCGATCTGGCGCAGCAGCGTGGTCTTGCCACTGCCGGAGGGACCGAGCAGGGCGTAGAAGCCGCCGTCGGCGAAATCGATTGAGACATCGTCCAGCGCCTTGTGCGCGCCAAAACTGCGCGACACATTCGATACCTGCACGCCCGCCATCATTTCTCTCCGCCGAATTTGAAGAAACGCGCCGTGAGCAGCATCAATGCCATCGACACGACAATGATGATCGTCGAGACCGCATTGATCTCGGGTGTGAATCCCTTGCGGATCGCGGCGTAGATTTCGACCGGCAGCGTCGTCTGGCCGGGCGTCGACAGGAAGTAGGATACGACGAACTGGTCGAAGGACACGGCGAAAGCGAACAGCCCTCCGGCAATGACGCCCGGCATGATCCAGGGCAGCGTGACGCGGTTCGTCACCTGCCATTGATTAGCGCCAAGCGAGCGCGCCGCCTCTTCCAACTCAGGCGCGAAGGTCTGCAGCCGGGCCGATACGACGACGATGACATAGGGCAGTGCAAGCGCGACGTGGCCGAGCAGGATGGCGAACAGTCCGCGCCCGATGCCGACGCCGAAGAAGAAGATCAGCATCGCCGTGCCGGTAATCAGCCACGGAATGGCGATTGGCGGAAACAGCAGCGCCTGCAGGAATTTCTTGCCCCGAAACTCATAACGGTAGAGCGCCAGTGACGCCGCCGAGCCAAGCACCACGCAAATGGTGGTGGTGATGACCGCGATCTCGAGGCTGTTCCAGGTGGCTGAGATGAGCTGGTCGTTCTGCCACAGCGAGGCATACCATTCCGTCGTCCATTCGAACGGCAGCTGGTAGAAGGGCGAAACGTTGAAAGACATTAGCGCCATGATGATGATGGGCACATAGAGGAAGGCAAGCAATAGCCAGATGTAGAGGCGGCCGAGCCATTCGAGGACGCGTGTCGTCGCCATCACGTTGCCCTCCTCAGAACGGGCGAAGCAACCACCAGGATGACCAGCACGACGGCCAGTAGGATAAAGGAGAGCGCAGCACCCAGCGGCCAATTGAACACGGCGACGAACTGGTCCTCGATGACAGTGCCGTAAAAGGTGCCGGTACGGCCGCCAAGGATGCGCGGCTCCATGAACGAGCCAACGACCGGGACGAAGATGAGGGCTGCGCCAGCCACCAGCCCCGGCATCGACAGCGGAATGATGACCCGCTTCAGCATCTGCAGCCGCGAGGCGCCGAGCGAGCGCCCGGCCTCGATCAGCGAGTCATCGATGGCCTGTAGGGTCAGGTAGCAAGTCAGCACCATGTAAGGAACGTAGGAGTGCACCAGCCCGATGATGACGGCCGGATGGGAATACATCAGGTCGATACTGATCTTGAACGGCAGCACGGCGTTGAGCGCGGAGTCGAGAATGCCCCCTTCGCGTAGCACCATCGCCCAGGAGAAGATGCGCACCAGCCCGTTCGACCAGAACGGCAGGATGACAAGCAGGAAAATCGCCTCGCGGCTGCGGCCTTTCAGCACCTTGGCCAGCACATAAGCGGCAGGATAACCGACGATGATGCACCACAGCGTCACCTCGAGGCCGAGGCGCAGCGAGGCGAGCAGAAGCGTCAGGTAGAGGCTCTTCGAGAAGAAGGTGGCATAGTTTTCGAGCGTGAATGCCCACGGCTTTCCCGACAGCGGCAGGTCGGTCATGAAGGAGAAGAACACCATGGCTGAGAGCGGCAGGAAGATCGCAACCGTCAGCCAGAGATAGGCAGGCGCCAGCAGCGGCAAGGCCGATCTCAGCCCGCTGCGCGACGCGGCTGCAACCTGTGCTGCCATGACATCCTCCCAGGGAAGGATCAGCCGACATGCATGATCGGCTGATCCCGCTTTCTGCTGTTACTTCACGTTGACCTTGAGCTGCTGCCAGAGCGACAGATAGGCTTCGCGCTGGGCGTCTATGATCGGCGCCTGGAACTGGATGCGCTTGGCAACTGCCGGGTCACCCATCACTTTGCGGTTGAACGCATCCGAGGGAAGTGCTTCCACAGCCTTGGTATTGGCGGATACCGGGGCTCCGACCTTGGTGACCCATTCGACATAGAACTTCGGGTCGACCATGTAGTTGATGAAGGCCTCGGCGCCGGCGACATTCTTGGAACCGACCGGAATGGAGAAGGCGTCGAGCCAGGCGACAGCGCCCTCCTGCGGGATCACGAGCGAGACCGGCAGCTTGAAATGGGTCTTGGCGCGGTCGGCCGAGCCGCTCCAGTAGGTGCCGATGTCGATCTGGTTAGAGGCAACCATCTGGTTCCAGTCGTTCTCCGAGCTCCAGAACGTCTTGATCTGCGGCATCAGCGAAGTGAGCTTCGCCTTGATCGCCTCCATATCCTTGATGTCGTTGATGTTCTGGCCGGTGGCAATGGCGCCGAACTGCACCGCCTCGACGGCATCATCACGGATGGTGACGCGGCCTTTGTGGGCGGGATCCCACATTTCGGCGATGCTCGTTGGCGGCTTGTCGAAGGACTTGTCGTTGATGGCGAGCGCCGTCAGTCCCCAGACCCAAGGTACCCCATAGACCTTGCCGTCATGGACGAGCATCGGCGAACTCGCCTTGTCCTTGCTGATGTCGGCATAGTTCGGCAGCTTGGATGTGTCGATCGGCTGGATCAGCTTTTCCGCCATTGCCTGGTCGTTGAAGGCGGCGTTGATCATAACGACGTCGTAGAGGCCGGGATTGGTCCTGAGCTTGGTCAGCATTTCCTGTTCGGAATTGAAGAAGTCGTTGACGACCTTGTTGCCGGTCGCCTTCTCGAAGGCCTCGATGGCCCACGGCTCGTCGGCGCCGTAGCCCTTCCAGTTGAGTACGTGCACCTCGTCGGCCTTGGCGGCAAATGCAAGTGCGGAGGTGAGGACGGCGGTCGCCGTCAGCAGGGCAGTCAAGTCGGGCATGCGCATGTTCGTTCCTCTCTGTGTTTGCCCGCTTCCCGGGCTTTGTCAGGCTGTCGGGCGTTTGGCCTTTTGCTTCCGGCCATGGAGGCCGATCGGCGGACCGCCGGCATGGCTTAGGAATGTCTGGATCTCGTGGTCGGTCGGCGCTGATGAACCACCGTGGCGGGTAACGGAAATGGCCGCCGCCGCATTGGCGTAGCGCGCTGCCTCAAAAGGCGGCACGCCGCGCGCCAGCGCGCTGACGAAAGCGCCGATATGGGTGTCGCCGGCGCCATTGGTGTCGACAGCGTCGACCTCGAAGCCGGCGATCGTTTGCGCCGAGCCGTCGGCCAGCCGCACGTGGCAGCCTTTCGCGCCGGCACGAATGACGACGCCAATGGTCTTAGGGGAGTGGTCGCTTAGCAGCCGTGACGCGAGTGTCTCGACGGCGCCCGGACCGGCAATCGCGGCCGCTTCCGTCATGTTGCAGCTCAACCAGGTAGTACGGGCGAGTATCCGCGACAGGATAGGGCGGGGAATGTCGGTGATGACAGGTGTCGGGTCGAGGACAAGCGGCGTGTCGGCCGGAAGCGCCTCGATCCAGTCGGTGAGCGCATCGCGGCTCTTGGCATAGCTCAGCGTATAGCCGGAGGTGAATACCCAATCCTCCGGTGCGACCGAGACGGGCGTCATCATGTCAAGGCTGAGCACACTCTCCGCGCCAGGCCACGAGACGAAGGTGCGCTCGGCATCGCTCGAGATCATGGCGACGCAATTGCCACTGTCCATAACCGGCGATGGCGGCGTTAGTGTCTCGATTTCTTCAGTTGCTAAGGCCGTGCGCAGGAACTCGCCATTGGGTCCGCTCCCGAGCTGGCCCCCGAACACTACCTTCATGCCGGTGCGGCTGGCCGCGACCATCATGTTGAAGCCGCCGCCGGCAACTTGTGCATAGCTCGACGCGGTCTTCTCCGTGCCCGGTGCCGGCAAGGCATCGATATGGTAGACATAGTCGACCACCGCGCTGCCGACATGGACGAGACGCGCTCTCATGCCGCTGCATCCTTGCCGCCACTGCCCTTGTCCAAACGGGCCTTGGACATCCGCGCCACAACAAGGTCGGCGGCGAGGGCGCTAACCTCCGTCATGTCGATACCCTTGAGCTCTGCGATGCGGTTCTGAGGCAATCGGGAAAAGCCGGTGCAGGCACCGGCCATGCCGGCCGCGATGGCGCCGATCGTGTCGGTGTCGCCACCGAGATTGGCACTGATGACTGCCGCCAACCAAGGGTCGCCACCGGCAACTTCCAACACCGCGAATGCAGCAGGGACGGATTCCTGACTGGCGACGCCTGTGCCGACCAGATCGGTGATCAGCCGGATCGCGTCCTTCGTCGCCTTGCCGCGCACAAGCTCCTGCGCCCAAGCAATGCGCGCAGCAATGTCACCGCCGGTGGCCCAATGGCCGAGCGTCGCTCCTCGTCTCGCTGCCGTGATGGCGTTGTCGGAAGCGGCACGCCAGTCACCGCCAGCGACGCCGCGGCTGATGGCGGCAGCGACCGCTGCGGCCGAAGCGATTGCGATGGACGTGTTGTGCGTCGCCATGCAGGTTTCGGCCACTTTGGCGACCAGTGCGTCAAGCGGCTCCAGCGGCATCATGATACCTACTGGCGCGATGCGCATGGCCGCACCATTTGTGTCGCCACTGCGCCCCGCTTCCTCGGCTGGCATACCATTGTTGATGGCGTCGATGGCGCGTTTGGTTGATGGTCCCAGCAGATCGTAGCTGCCGCGCGCCTTGACATCGCGTTCCCAGTCGAGCAGCGCGTTGACCCACCGCGCATGGTCGAACCGACTACCGGATTCGACCATGATACGGCCAAGCAGAAGCGCCTGTTCGGTGTCGTCGGTGATCGTTCCGGCCGGGAGTCCCTTCGACACCGGATGATCGGCGAAAGGAGCAATGAAGCCCTCGACATGACCGTAGAGTTCGGCAATCCGCGCCGGCGACAAAAGCTGCGTCGGCATTCCCAGCGCATCTCCCAGTGCCCCGCCGACAAGCGCCCCAATTGCCCGATCGGTGGTGTCCCGGGTGTCGTCCGGCATCTCTCAGAACCTCATATGCAGCGCAAAATGCGCCGGGTTGAGCAGGCTGGTCACATATTCGATCGGCCGGTCATCGGCGGCGCGGGTTAACCGGCGACCACGCAGGAACGGCGTGCCTTGCGGGCAGCCGAGGATTGCGGCGTCGTCGATGTTGAGCATTTCGATGCCGACCCATTCCTCGCCATGGTCGGGAAAGAGGCCGGCGCCGCGCAGCGTCTGGTGCAGCGAGCCTTCGCGCAGGCCGCGCAACGGCACGTCCTCCAGTTCGGGCGACAATGGCAGGCGGCTGCGCTCGATGGAAATCGCATGGCCATCGCTGGCATTGGTGCGCACCCGGTCGACGGCGATGAAAAACGGGTTTTCGATGCCAAGCAGCGCGGCAAGATCGGGATCCTCGATCACCTCGAGCCGCAGCGTACGCGTCTCGGCATTGGCGCCGGCGTTGGCGAGCGCCCGCGACCAACCGATGGCGTCATCAACGGGCTTGCCATCGAAGGTGACGAACGAGCCGATGCCGACCTTAGTGGTGATCAGCCCGCGGCTGGACAGTTCCTCGAGGCCCTTGCGGACGGTGTTGCGGCTGACGGAGAAACGCTGGACCAGTTCGTTCTCGCTTTGCAGCCGGTCACCGAAGCCCAGAACACCGGAGCGGATTTCATGCTCGAGAACGGTCGCGATTTGTTCGGGCTTGCCCGTGCCGGGAGAGAGTTGAACCGAGCGCCGCTTCATATAGGTACCTGTTCAGTGAGCCTGTATAATCCTGTTCACATCGTGGAAAGCTTGTCAACGAGCGACCGATCGCGGTCATCGTGTGGGCTGGTTCGAGGGCGATCACTCCCCGCGTTCTCTGAACGACACAATTCAAAGATGACTTGGCCGCAGCTAGTGGAACACAGCAACGACGCTCCCGGCGCAACCTGGCTGGAACTGAACACGTCTTAGGGGCGGGCTTTCTAGGCCCGAGAGCCCAATTAAGGATGGATGAGCGATCAGGGGCTCAATGGACTCCGGAGCAAGGTCGTCCCATGCATCTTCAACAGATGTCTGGAAATTAGCCAAAAGCGGACAAATCTCGATAGTTTCCAGGCCCTCCTGGAAGATTCGATACCGCATCGGGCAAGTCTTTCCACGTCCGGGTACGCCCTGCTGCTTCGACCGCTCCTTTTTTCTTGCGGATTTAGGAATTCGAGCTTTTCGGTTGTTTCCGATCATCCATTTGGGGAAACGACGGATGCCGGCGAGCAAGGTTTTATGGGGCCAGGTTTTCACCGCCTTTCTGATCGTTCTCGTGGCAACATGGGGGGCGACACAGTGGACGGCAGCGCGGCTCGGCTTTCAAAGCCAACTCGGTGCACCTTGGTTCGAACTGGCTGGACAGCCCGTTTATCCGCCGCCAGCCTTTTTCTGGTGGTGGTTTTTCTACGACGCCTACGCGCCGAAGGTCTTCCTCGAGGGCGCGGCGATTGCGGCGAGTGGAAGCTTCATGGCGATCGCCGCAGCGATCGCGATGTCGCTGTGGCGGGCGCGCGAGGCAAAGGACACCACGACCTACGGCTCGGCGCGCTGGGCGACGCGAGACGAAATCAAGGCCGCTGGGATGATCGGTCAAGATGGGGTGGTGCTGGGTATGTTGGACCGACACTACCTGCGTCATGACGGTCCGGAACACGTGCTATGTTTCGCACCGACCCGAAGCGGCAAAGGCGTTGGCTTGGTCGTGCCATCGCTACTGACCTGGCCGGGTTCGGCAATCGTCCACGACATCAAAGGCGAAAACTGGGAACTGACGGCCGGATGGCGGGCCCGTTTCGGCCAGGTGCTTTTGTTCGACCCGACCAATGCTGGATCCGCAGCCTACAATCCTCTGCTGGAGGTGCGACGGGGCGAATGGGAAGTTCGAGATGTGCAGAACGTAGCGGATGTCCTGGTCGACCCAGAAGGCACATTGGAACGCCGCAACCACTGGGAGAAGACCAGCCATGCGCTGCTGGTGGGCGCCATACTGCACGTGCTCTATGCGGAGAAGGACAAGACCCTCGCCGGCGTGGCGAACTTCCTTTCCGATCCAGAGCGGCCAATCGAGGCAACGCTGCGCGCCATGATGCTGACGCGGCATTTGGGTGATGCAGGCCCGCACCCCGTGGTGGCGTCGACTGCACGGGAACTGCTTAACAAGTCCGAGAACGAGCGGTCCGGCGTGCTCTCGACCGCCATGAGTTTTCTGGGCCTCTACCGCGATCCAGTTGTGGCCAAGGTGACGTCATGCTGTGACTGGCGCATCGCAGACCTTGTCGAGGAGGGACGGCCGACGACGCTCTATCTGGTCGTGCCGCCATCGGACATCAGTCGCACAAAGCCGCTGATCCGACTCGTGCTTAACCAGATCGGCCGCAGGCTCGCCGAAGATCTTCACGCGAAGGATCATCGGCAGCGTCTTTTGATGCTGCTGGACGAGTTTCCCGCGCTCGGCAGGCTCGATTTCTTCGAAAGCGCGCTGGCCTTCATGGCCGGCTATGGCATCAAGTCGTTCCTGATCGCACAATCGCTCAATCAGATCGAGAAGGCCTACGGACCGAACAATTCCATCCTCGACAATTGTCATGTGCGGGTGAGCTTCGCCACCAATGACGAGAGGACAGCCAAGCGCGTCTCAGACTCTCTGGGGACCGCGACCGAGTTGCGCGCGATGAAAAACTATGCGGGGCACAGGTTGTCGCCCTGGCTCGGGCATCTGATGGTGTCGCGGCAGGAAACGGCGCGTGCACTGATGACGCCGGGCGAGATCATGCAGCTTCCGCCGACCGATGCGATCATCATGATCTCGGGCCAGTTCCCAATCCGTGCGAAGAAGGCACGTTACTTTGCCGACCCGCGTCTTGCCGAGCGTGTCTTGCCGCCACCAGGGACCGGAGGGACAACGCAAAACGCTCGCTCTGACGACTGGACCGACACGACAATTCTTGCTGGGCCGGAAGGCAAATCTCGCAAGCTGAGGCTTGCCAGGGATCAGCAGGACGAGGATCCGGCCAATGGCGGCATTCGCCGCCAGCCCGAGCTTCCCGAACACGAAGACATCGCGCCGGAACGAACGCCACGCTGCGACGATGAATTCGACCTCGACAGGGACGAGCCCGATGATGACGCCGTTCGTCGCCGCAGTGTCGATCAAGCCATGAGACGCGCAGCCCGTCAGGCCGCCCTTGACCCCAATGATGGCATTGAGCTTTGAGCGCATGAAGAACGCTAAGAAAAGACGTCTGTCTGCCTATCTCGACCCTGACGTAATGAGGGCACTGGCAGATTACGCTGGGCGGCGCGAGGTCTCGCTATCACTGGTCGCGGAGGCTGCGCTCGCGTCGTTCCTGTCGCCGGACGCCGAAGAACGAAAGCAAGCGGCGATAACTCGCCGCCTCGACCAGATCGATCGGCGCGTGCAGCGGGTCGAGCGTGACGTCGGAATTGCCATTGAGACTCTAGCATTGTTCGTCCGGTTTTGGCTCAACTCGACTCCAGCCTTGCCGGAATCGGCGCAAGCGGAGGCGCGCGCCAAGGGCTTGCAGCGCTACGACAATTTCGTCGATGCGCTCGGTCGCCGGCTCAGCAAAGGTCCAAGGCTCAGGCAAGAGATAGCCGACGATGTCCCGGCAGCGCCGCCAGCGGCTGGATGAGCTGCCGGCAAGACAGGCGCTTCAACAGCCCAAACCCGGCACTGATTGCGGAGCTATTCTGCGCAACTGATGCCCATCAGATCGCCTTTCGTTGGAGCGGCGGGCCTCGGCATTCGTCTCCATAGTCGATCTCGGCCGAGCGGTTTGTTTGCCGGATTGGGTACAGATGATCGCGCATGCTTGGTTGAAATCGAGCCTTGCCGCGCGCGGAAACGGTTCTTGCCCGTGCCGTAACCAAAGATTGCAGATGAAAACCACTTTGACTGCCCGGTGCCACAGCATCGCAGTCGAAACCGGACATCGGGCCACAATCGATGCCCAGAGCCTCGTCTTAGGCGTAGTAACTTTGAAACAAATCCTGCCGGCAGGCGTTCCAGCATGGCGGGCGGCGTTGCCGGAGGACCAATGCCCGACGAATACCATGACATCGTCATCCCCCAAGACCACGATGCATCGTCACTTAGGGAGGAGGAGTATTTCGTCGTCTGCCCAGCATGCGGCCAAGCGTTCGACATCAGGTGTATGGCAGAGGCGCTTCATCACAACGAACTCGGCCACGAGCCCTACTTCCTCGACTCGTAGTCGGCGGTTACCGACGAACGTCGAGCCTGGTCGAGACCGAGGGTAAGTTCTCGCTCATCTGATCGGCTTACAACGAATTCGCCGCCGAGGGCGGAGCTTCGCCGCTATGCCGTGACAGATACCTTGCGGGCCTTCGGCTACGACTTGTTTGGCGTTGGGGTCGTTGCCGATCCGGCTGCGGCTGTCACCGACCGGGTTGTTCACCCGGGGCGACGGCGTCTACTCTACCGCAACCATGTCGCCCAGTTCCGCCACGACGCCCCGACGCAGACCTATTGCCGGCATCGGGGGCCGGGACGAACATGTTAGCTCCATAATGGATAAGATCCGGAGCCCATCGCGGTTGAACTCGCCGACCGGCCACCAGGCGCTCATTGGTGAGAAAGGCTGCCGTCGAGCGCGATGCCCGCGTTGCCTTCACACGAATGTGCTGGGCGCCTCCCTCGACAGCGCGCACAGCCGACGCGTCCTGGACGGGCGGGCGGCTGTTGCCGAGAGTGACGATCGCGAATGGGCGAACGGCTGGACGGCAGCTGAAACGGTCGCGATAGCTCAGATCGGACTTGCTTCACCAGTATCGAGGCGTCAGGGCGCACTAGGCTGGACTCGTGCACCTAGCAGTCGAGCTCCCATCCGTTCGTCGCCCGTATCCAGCCGGATAGCGCCGCACCCTTGGCCTGTTCGAAGTGCGCTTGCATCTTCGCGACGCCGACACGGCCGCTGTATCGCCGTGGCTTTAACCCGCTGAAGTCCGGCGGTGCTTTCTCAGCCGAGTGATCGCCGACTTGTCGACCGTGATCACCCCGCCGCAGTCAATCCGCACAGTGAGTTTGTTCGCTCCGCGATCGATGCGGGTGACGTCCCCAACAAGAATCACTTGGTCGCCAGCCCGGACTGTGGGTTGCGGATCAATCGTATAAGGTTGGTCATACGATGGAATGCTCACTCTGGCGCGGCCGCTAGGGAGAATCGTGATGACGGTACCTGCCAGCGCAACCTCATCGCCGACCTCAAATTCGCGAGGCATGTCAACATGCAGCATGGTCTCCCTCCGCGATGATTTCCTAATTAATGCTTTGCTAAATTAATTCCCGGCCACCCAGGTTGGTTGCTTGCAATCCACTTCGTACGGTTCCGCACAATTCAAACCTGGAATGGCGACTGCGTGGCCCTGTGTCAGCGGAACGGCGGGCATCGCGGCCGCGTTTCGGGCCGAGCGGTGTCTTTAATGTGCTTGCTGGAATTAACGCTTGAGGCATCCGAGCACCGTGCAAGCGGACTGGTGCCCCCTTGATGTGAGGATGTCGCGCGCCTACGGAGGGTCAAGTTCGCTTCGATGCTTCGGGATGTTAGAAGGCCAGTGACGCCATCATCGGCAATATCCAAAAGGCTACGACGATGACACAAGTTTAGCCCTTCTTCGCGCCAGGCTTCGAGCTTCTTGGCGAGCGATCCGGAGCTCGGGCAGCGTTGGTTGCCACAAGCCTCGCTGCCGTTCCGTTGACCCGGCAGTGCGCCGAGCGGGCCATGTTCTAATCAATTCAGCCAACGTCGCCGGACGCCATCTACCCCAGACATGGTCGACGTTCGCCTCGATCAACTGCGGATAGAACGCTGCCAGTTCCGAGGCTTCGGCGAGTTCACCCGAAATTTCTGTGAAGACCACGATGCCGTATTGCTCCGTTGCCACAGCACGGCCAAGCCGGGGTAAATCGTCAGGGGGCAGTGGATAGCGACGTCGCCTGCGCTCGGCATACCGGAACCGGGCGGCTTTATATTCCTCGGAGTGTTTGGACGCTTCCCGTCGCCGTTTCCTGTCCTCCGGTTCGGCGCGGTGTGCGGCCCTTTCGATGCTTGGCCAATGCAGCCTCAACTCCTCGTAAGAGCGGAAAGGCACCCTCCAGGCCCGCAGTTCGTCGTCCCAACTCGCCCATGGAACGGCTCGCAGTTCCTCGAGCACCGCCCGCGAAAATGGCGTGCGGATGTGCAGGTCGTCCGCGACTTCCAGATACCGGCTCGACAGGGGATCGAAGGCGAAGGCATCCCGTCCCTTGCTGTCATCATGTGCTGCTCGTAGATCCGCCTCTTGCGCAAGCCACCGCTGGATGCGCCGCGCTGCAGTTTTCCCCGGCACGAACCAGCTTCTGCGCTCGTCACTCCACCTGGCGCGCGGGAATGCCTGTCGAAACCGCTCAACCGCAGCCGATCGTAAGGAAAGCGCGCTTCGGCACCAGAAGCTGTCTGCGGTGCAGCAGGGGCGTCGGATCTTTCCATCAGATTGCGAATGGCAGCATTGCTCCGCACAGAACGCGGTGCACGTCATTGGGGCTCAAACACCAGCACGTATTCCCTACTGTCGAGCTGCAACGGGGAACCAACGAGGCGGGCGGCTCAAATGCTCAACGCTCCAGCATGGGAAACCTTAGTCGCGCCGAGCCGTTTATAGTGCTCCCGGAGAGGTCGATTCATGCCCAGACGACATGCAAAGAACCCAGCCGCCGGACGGCCAACGACGTCTCGTTGGCGTCCTCTGAAAGGCGAGGAGGCGGAAGTGAACCATGTCGTCGAAACGCAAAACATATCGCAAGCCCAGGCGCGGGAGCTTGTGCGGCGCCACGGAAACGATTGGCGTAAAATCGACGAGGCCGCCAAGTCTTATAAGGACGACAGCTAAGCACTCCAAGGCGGGGCAAAGAGAGCTTTGTCACGGCACTCCGCGGAGTTGCAGATCGAGCGGATCGGCCTGAGGTGGCGAATGAACAACATCGCGAGATCAAGCGTAAAGGGCGTCGTCAACTGCGAAAAACTGCATAAGAATTGTTTGCAATCAAAGCGTCACACGACAAGTTCCTATGGGTGCCTCAATCAAGTCGGTTACGGCGCCCCGCGGTCAAGAATTGCTACCGTTGTAAGGACTTCTGACCATGCTAGATAAGAATAGCTGCGCACGGCGAACGTCTTCCTCGCTTTGAGGCGATGCTTCGGCCCGAGCTATCCCCGGGCCTGGTCCACTCCGTTGCGAGCCGTTTTGGCAAACTCTTGCATGGTTGCTTACGCGTCCTGGCCGGCCTTCTGGAACCCGCGCCAAACTCGTCAGTTCTGGACAATGCCAAAGCACGATATCGCAAAGATTCTGACTTCCATCGGCACGCTGACATCCCGGCCGGCGGCTTTTCTTGTGTTTCTCGCCTATGCGGCGCTTTGGGTGATCTTCAACCGCTCGAGCTTAGACCGGCATGGCGTTGCCGCTCTGGCGACCGGGGCTATGACGCTGTTCATCCAGCGCGCTGAGCATCCCGATATTCAGGCTCTGCACGCCAAGATGGACGAACTGCTTCGCTCAGTCTGCGATGCCGAGAACGAGACGGCGAAGATCGAAACGAAAGAACCAGAAGAAATTGAGGCTCAACGAGAGCAAAAACACCAATGAGATTGAGACAAGCCGGGCAGCCACCATATTCCCGGCCGGATGCCGCCATGTCCAGAACTCTGATTATCATTGGTTCGATGACAGTTGCCATAGGCCTATTGTGGCCCTGGTTGTCGCGGGTCGGTTTGGGCAGATTGCCCGGTGACATCATGATCGAACGTGAGAACTTCACGTTTTATGCTCCCATCGGCACCGGGATTCTGATCAGCATCGTGCTCTCGTTTGTTCTGTGGCTACTCGACCGATAGGCGAGGACGCGGGCCCGCATCGCCGGAGGAAAAAACGACGCGGGCCGATCGGAGCTATCCGATCTGGCAGCAAAAATATGAGGGAAAGAGTTTGCTGAGTGGGCAGAACTTTCCCTGAGCGCCGGTGTTCCAGCGCATGAGGAAAAAAGCCCGCCGCACACTTTGATGCGGCGGGGTCGATCAAGTGCTGTTGCACCGGGCGGGGGGCTCGGGGTCGGGCATGCCCGGTGCGCGCGGATCACGCGAACTTTAGGTGGATCAGCTGCAATGCGTCCACCAACCGACGGTTGGAGTTTCATTCCGAGAGCTTTCTCACAGTGCGAAGAGGGCAAGTCGTTTACCGGGAACCCGGCCTTCGCACGGACGTTGCTCAGTCGCCGACCTTCGCAAAGGATGCATGCAATGGCGAAACACATATCTCGCGAGGAAGAGCAACGCGGCACCGAAAAGGTCTTCTTCTTGGGCGCTGCGATCGCTCTTGTCGTTTTTGTGTCTCTGCTGACCATCGCCCTCGTCGGGACGTCCTGATCTGTTTCCACAGCAGGATGGGACCTGCGGGCGCGAGGTCTTGGTGAGCTTAGAGGGCTGCGGCACTCCGTAAGCCGCTCTCTTCCGCCCGTTTCTCGTCTCGATCGCCAATCGAGCAGCAACGCGCTGAATTCAGAAAAATACGTGGGTCACAACCTGCAGCAAAACTGGGCCAATCCGACCAAATCGGCTGCCCCTACGCTAGGGACGAAAAGGCACGAGCGCGCTACAGGCCTAACCTCTCCCGGAGCGCATCAATGCGTTTGGAAGCTTGCGCCTTGCTGAGGCCGTCAGCATAGGCGTCGGGGTCGTCAGCCTGTTCGGCCAGAGTTTTCAAATAGGAGGCTTGTGCGGGAGTCATTGGGTCATCTCCGCTGACCCAATCTTCCGGGTCCTTTTCGACATTTGCCGATGCCTCGATTTTTGGGTTGTGCCGGTCGCCCATGATCAATCTCCCTTGATGATCACCACAATGAGAAATGATCATGATTTGTTCCGTGAGCGACGCCGAGCTTTTCGATCTGCCGCCGGAGCTGCGCTGGCGGGAGTGGATCGGCCGGTCGGGGCGATGATCTGTTGGATTCGATGCGCTCCAGCATGCCGGTTGCGCAGCATGGAGAAGCTGTTCGGGGATATCCGTCGCTGCGCATCAACATCAAACCAGACGAATTCTGCGGATCGAACGGATGCAGCGAGGCCGTGTTCGAGCGGCGCTATTTGCCTCGAGCGCTGCCGCGGAAAAGCTGATCCGTCATCTATTTTTGTAATTAATACAGCCACTTCAACAGTCACAAGGGAATAACGTGAGAGCTGTTGCAATGTGCCACTTCGCTGCCTATTCTGTCTTGCAACAGCTTGGATCTAGACACAGGATAACTGTTGAATTGGTTGATTTTGTTGAATTAAACAACGATCAACGTCGGGAGAAAGTCAATTCCGACCAACGCTTTATTGCGCTCAAAGAGGCCCAAAGGAAGGCGAAGAGCTTTCGGGGATCCCTGGTCTGGCACACCGTGAACGGGGTCGACCACTTAATGCGAAGCTACTACGACGCCGCGGGCGTACGACACCAAAAGACAGAGGGTCGGCGCTCGCCGGAGAGCGAGGCTCTCAAGGCGGATTGGGAAGCAGCTCGCGCGTCCGCCCAAGAAACGCTGTCTGCGCGAGAGGAGCAGATGGAGCGCCAATCTGCTGTCAATCGCGCGCTCCGGCTTGGACGTGTTCCCCTGATCGCCGCAAGAATTATCAGGGCAATCGATACCGCCGGTCTTCTTGGGGGAGGCATTCGTGTCGCAGGCACGAATGCGATCTACGCCTATGAGGCCGCGGCCGGAGTGTTCGTGGATCCCGGAATCACATCGACACAGGATATCGATCTCCTCATGGACTCGCGCCAGTCCCTCAGGATCATGTCTGGCGCCAATGTCGAACATGGGGCGCTCATCAACCTTTTGCGCAAGGTCGATCGGTCTTTCGAGCGTTCATCCGCCCCGTTCCGCGCGGTGAACCGCGACGGATATCTCGTCGATCTGATCAAACCGCTCGCAAACCCGGCGTGGAAACCGAACCGGGAAACGGTCGGGAAGGCCAACGACGAATTGGTGGCCGCCGAGATCGCCGGCCTGGCATGGTTGGAAAATGCCCCTGCTTTCGATGCAATCGCCATCGATGAAAAAGGCGGACCGTTGCGGCTCGTGGTTCCCGATCCGCGTATTTTTGCCGCTCATAAATTGTGGGTTTCAAAACGAGCTGATCGCGAGCCAATCAAGCGCCGTCGCGACCTGGCCCAAGCGCGACTAGTTGCCCGCCTGACGACGCAGTATCTCGAGCATCTCCCCTACGAAGCAAGCGAGCTTCGGGTCCTACCAAGGGCCGTTTTCGACGAGGCTTATCATTTATTCGCGCGACCAGCGTCGCGGCCGTGAATGTGTGAGCTACGAGTTGGCCCGTCGGACGCGCCTGCATCCCTGGTCGGAGATCTCAAGGCAGCGGTACTAGCCGGTGCGCCGCCTGCCGCCCAGCGCTCTCCGGCTGATCCTTTGACGCGATCGCAACGACAACCAAACCGAACACAACCGAAATGGCCAGGGCGACACTTACTGGTAGCTGATGCATATCGGCCTGATAATAGAAAGCATCCCGGCAACGGTCCATGAGCGGTGGCAGCCATTCCCTCATCCTGCCAGACATGCTTAACGAGCCGTTAGTCCTCGTTGCGGACGCCATGCTTGAAGCGTGGGAGCCTCGATGACACTGGTCGGTGGTCTAGGCCAAAGCCATCCGGGTTGGTCGATCCCGAGCAGTAAGTCTGCCTTCTCGTAGATACGGTCGCCTGTTCTGCTGAAGCGGCGATGTACTGTCGTGCACCGGGTTGCTTGACCTGTCGAAATCGTGGCACCGAATTTCGCAAGTCTCTGCACGTCATGCCACGATAGCCGGTTTTACTTGTTGCGGGCTCGATGTTCATGCCCTTTCTAATTATCCCCAGCGCGGCACCAACCAGTCCGCCGCGAGAAAACGGGGACCATCGTGGCCACCAATCATCATGCCGGCAAGGGAGCAGTGTCGCGCGGCGCGCGCATGCTGCGCACCGCTCTCGGCCCGGCCATTGCAGGCTTCCTTGACGATCCGGCCATCATCGAGGTGATGCTCAATCCCGATGGTCGCCTGTGGCTTGATCGGCTCACCGAAGGACTTGTTGCAAGCAACGAAACACTGATCGCGGCCGACGGCGAACGGATCGTCAGGCTGGTCGCGCACCATGTCGGTGCGGAGGTGCATTCGGGCTCGCCGCGCGTTTCGGCAGAACTGCCCGGGACCGGTGAACGGTTCGAAGGCCTCTTGCCGCCTCTCGTCACGGCACCAACATTCGCCATCCGCAAGCCGGCAGTCGCGGTATTTACCCTTCAAGACTATGTCACCGCCGGCGTCATGACCGAAAGCCAGGCCGACGTCCTGCAGCTTGCCGTGGAGACACGGAAGAACGTGCTGGTGGCCGGCGGCACATCGACGGGCAAGACCACGCTGGTCAACGCGCTTTTGGCGGAGGTGGCTAAAACCGCCGAGCGCGTCGTGCTGATCGAGGACACACGCGAGCTGCAGTGCGCCGCGCCCAATCTCGTAGCGCTGCGCACCAAGGACGGTATCGCCTCGCTGTCCGATCTAGTGAAGTCATCATTGCGGCTTCGGCCCGACCGCATCCCGATCGGCGAGGTACGAGGCGCCGAAGCGCTCGATTTGCTGAAGGCCTGGGGCACCGGCCATCCCGGCGGCATCGGCACCATTCACGCCAATTCTGCAATTGGCGCACTGCGGCGACTGGAACAGCTCGTGCAGGAGGCCGTCGTCAGGGTTCCGCGTGCACTCATTGCCGAAACCATAGATCTCATCGCCGTCCTCGTCGGCCGCGGATCCGCGCGCCGGCTCGTCGAAATCGCCATGGTCGACGGGCTCGATCCGGCCACCGGCGACTACCGCACCCTGGAAGCAAATCTCGAGACCACAATGACCGTGAATCACCACTCGCCCTTTGGAGCTTCAGAATGACCCCGATCCGCTTCAATTCATCGGCTATCCGCAAACTTGCCGTGGAGCTGTCGTATGCGGCGACCGCCGCCATCATGACGATGGCGCCCGCCCATGCTGCCGGTTCCTCCATGCCTTGGGAGGAGCCCCTTCAGCAAATTCTCGAATCAATCGAGGGGCCAGTCGCCAAGATCGTGGCGGTGATCATCATCATCGTCACCGGCCTGTCGCTCGCTTTCGGCGACACATCGGGCGGATTTCGCCGGCTGATCCAGATCGTCTTCGGGCTGTCGATCGCTTTCGCGGCAAGTTCGTTCTTCCTGTCCTTTTTCTCCTTCGGCGGCGGAGCGCTGATCTGATGGAGGAGGAGATCCGTGGCTTTTTCGCGCCGGTGCATCGCGCACTCACCGAACCGATCCTGCTCGGCGGCGCGCCGCGTGCGGTCGCGATCGCCAACGGCACGCTGGCCGGCGCGATCGGATTGGGGCTTCGTTTATGGATCGCCGGACTCGTCATCTGGGCGGTCGGGCATTTCGCGGCCGTCTGGGCGGCAAGGCGCGATGCCCAGTTCCTCGACGTGGCCCGCCGGCACCTTCGCTATCCCTCGCATTTCGGATGTTGACGTTTTCGCCATGATGAACCTCGCGGAATACCGAAAGAAGAGTGCCAGCCTCGTCGATTATCTGCCTTGGGCCGCCCTGGTGGCGCCGGGCGTGGTGCTCAACAAGGATGGCAGTTTTCAAAGGACGGCGCGTTTTCGCGGGCCGGATCTGGACTCCGCCACGCCGGCGGAGCTGGTCGGCACGACCGCGCGGCTTAACGGTGCGCTGCGCCGGCTCGGCTCCGGCTGGGCAATTTTTGTCGAAGCGCAGCGCAATCCTGCCAGCGGCTACCCAGACAGCCGGTTCCCTGATTGCGCATCCGCACTTCTCGACATCGAGCGTCGCGAACAGTTCGAAGACTCCGGTGTGCTGTTCGAAAGCAGCTACTTCCTCACCTTCGTGTGGCTGCCTCCGGCCGAGGAAGTGTCGCGCATGGAGAGCTGGCTCTACGAAGGCCGGGAAAAGACCGGCGTCGACCCTTGGGAGCTCCTGAAGAGTTTTGTCGATCGCACCGACCGCGTGCTGAACCTCATCGAAGGCTTCGTTCCCGAAGCTGACTGGCTCGATGATGGAGAGTCGCTGAGTTACCTGCACTCAACCATTTCGACGAAGCGGCATCGCGTTCGCGTGCCAGAAACCCCGATGCATCTCGACGCTCTGCTTGTGGATCAGCCGTTGGCCGGCGGGTTAGAGCCGAGGCTTGGCGATGCGCATCTGCGCACACTCACCATCACCGGACTTCCCACGATGACCTTCCCGGGGATTCTCGACGATCTTAATCGGCTTGCCTTCCCCTACCGCTGGTCGACGCGGGCGATCATGCTGGACAAGACCGACGCGACCAAGTTGGTGACGAAGATACGCCGTCAATGGTTCGCGAAACGGAAATCCGTCGCCGCGATCCTCAAGGAGGTGATGACCAACGAGGCGTCCGTTCTCGTCGACACGGACGCCGCCAACAAGGCGGCCGACGCGGACGCGGCGCTCCAGGAGCTGGGCTCTGACCGGATCGGCGAAGCCTATGTCACCGCTACCGTGTCGGTCTGGGATGCCGATCCGTCGATTGCCGACGAAAAGCTGCGTCTGGCCGAAAAGGTCGTTCAGGGCAGGGACTTCACCTGTATCGCCGAAGGCGTTAACGCTGTCGAAGCTTGGCTGGGCGGTATTCCTGGCCATGTCTATGCCAACATTCGCCAGCCGCCGCTTTCCACGCTCAACCTCGCGCACACGATTCCGCTCTCCGCGGTCTGGGCAGGTCCGATCGACGACGAGCATCTTGGAGCCCCGCCGCTGTTCTTCGCCAGGACGGAGGGCGCCACACCGTTCCGGTTCAGTCTGCATGTTGGAGACGTCGGCCACACCCTCGTCATCGGCCCGACGGGCGCCGGCAAGTCTGTCCTGTTGGCGCTGATTGCGCTTCAGTTCCGGCGTTACGAGAACAGCCAGGTCTTTGCCTTCGATTTCGGTGGCTCAATCCGCGCTGCCATGCTCGCCATGAATGGTGATTGGCACAGTCTCGGAAGCAATGCTGAAAACGGGCAGGGGTCTGACGATCCATTGCCCTTGCTCACCTTGGCCGATCTGTCTGACGACGTTCATACCGTGTCGCTGCAACCGCTTGCCCGCATCCATCATACGCCAGAGCGGGCCTGGGCGGCCGACTGGCTTTTCGACATTCTGCTGCGCGAAGGCGTGGCTATCACGCCGCAGGTCAAGGAGCATCTGTGGTCGGCGCTGACGTCGCTGGCTTCTGCGCCAGTTCAGGAGAGGACACTGACTGGCCTGTCCGTGCTGCTGCAGTCCGCCCCGCTGAAACAGGCGCTTGGTCCCTACTGCATCGGCGGTGCTTTTGGCCGGCTGCTTGATGCCGAGCACGAGCGTCTCGGCGAAGCCTCCATCCAGGCGTTCGAAACCGAGGGCCTGATCGGCACGGGTGCTGCTCCCGCGGTGCTTGCCTATCTGTTCCACCGCATCGAGCAGAGGATGGATGGCCGGCCGACACTGCTGCTCATCGACGAGGGCTGGCTGGCGCTCGACGATGGCGGTTTCGCCGACCAGCTGCGCGAATGGTTGAAGACGCTGAGAAAGAAGAACGCCAGCGTGGTCTTCGCCACGCAGTCGCTTTCCGACATCGACGGATCGCCAATCGCGCCGGCAATTATCGAAAGCTGCCCGACGCGGCTGTTCTTGCCGAATGAGCGCGCCATCGAGCCGCAGATCACCGAGATCTACCGACGCTTTGGTCTGAACGATCGCCAGATCGAGATCATCGCCCGGGCGATACCGAAGCGCGACTATTACTGTCAAAGCCGCCGCGGCAACCGTCTCTTCGAACTGGGACTCGGTCCGATCGCGCTGGCGCTCTGCGCCACATCGTCCAAATCGGACCAGGCCGCGATCGACCGGATAGTCGCCGAGGCCGGACGAGACCATTTCCTCGAGGCTTGGCTAGCGGAGCGCGATCTCTCCTGGGCGGCCGACCTCGTCCCAGGTCTGACCAACGTGATCGACCAATCCACAGAGGACATTTCGTCATGAATTCCATTCTTGCAGGCAGCCCAATCCGTCGCATGGCGGCAGCCGGCGCGATCGCCGTCGCCATGGCGCTCTCATCGGCACCAGCATCAGCGCTGATCGTGTTCGATCCCAGGAACTATGCCGAAAACCTACTTTCTGCATCGCGTGCCCTGGAGCAGATCCACAACCAGATCACCTCGCTGCAAAACGAAGCGCAGATGCTGATCAATCAGGCGAAGAATCTCACGTCGCTGCCGACCTCGCTGCTTGGGCAGATAGAGGGCAACTTTTCCGAGATGAGAGCCCTGCTCGGCGAGGCCGAGAAGCTAGCCTATAGCGTCCAGGACATCGAGAGCCAGTTTACGTCGACTTACAAGAACTTCGGTTCGGAACTCTCCAGCCAGCAGCTTGTCGAGGGCGCGCGTCAGCGCTGGCAGACCTCGGTGTCTGCCTTTGAGCATTCGCTGAAAACCGGTGCCGTCGCAGTCGACAACATCGCGGGGACACAGGAGCAGACGAGTTCGCTGGTCAGCGCCAGCCAGTCGGCTGTCGGCGTGCTGCAGGCGATGCAGGCCGGCAATCAACTCCTTGCCGTTCAGGCCAAGCAAGTTGCCCATCTCACCGCGATGCTGGCGGCACAAGGAAGAGCCGAGGCCCTTGAGCAAGCGAGGAGGGCTGCCGCCCAGGAGCAGGCACGGGAACAGTTCAGCCGCTTCATGACGGGCAGCAGCTACAGCCCGTCATCCGTAAAAATGTTCCACGACTGATGCGAAGACCGCATGGATCTCAAGATCGTCGCCCGGATGACAGCCGTTCTCGCCCTTGGCGCCGCCATGACCGCCGCCTTCATGGCGCTGCGCGGCGACGGCTCGCAGGACGCGTCCTCCCCGCGCCCAGCACATCCGGGCGGCGAGCCGGCAAGGGTCGAGCTTGCCCGATGCCGGGATATTGGCATGGCGGCGATTGATGACGACGCCTGCAGGAAAGCCTGGGCTGAAAGCCGCCGACGCTTCCTAAGGCCATCCCGCCCGATCGTGCCAAACGCGGCTCCGTCGATCGAAGAGGACACGAGCCGCCTGCCGCCGCTCCAACCGCCAACGCCGTCCCCGGCGGAAGACCGGCTTTATCCGGAAACGGTGGCGCCATGAACGACACCGGCGTCATCGACCGCTTCCTCGAGACTTTCACTCGCTACATCGATTCCGGATTTGGTCTGCTCGGTGGGGAAGTTGCATTTCTCACTTCGACCCTGATTGTCATCGACATCACACTGGCCGGCCTGTTCTGGGCTTGGGGGGCTGACGAGGACGTGCTGCATCGGCTGGTGAAGAAGACGCTCTATATCGGCTTCTTCGCCTTCGTCATCGGCAACTTCAACCGTCTCGCGGGCATCGTCTTCGAGAGCTTCTCCGGGCTCGGCCTGAAGGCCGGAGGCTCGGCACTTTCAGGCTCGGCATTGCTGCAGCCGGGCCGCGTCGCGCAAGTCGGCATCGATGCCGGCAATCCGATCCTCGAGGCCGCCAGCCAGCTGATGGGCTACGTCTCGTTCTTCGAGAATTTCGTCCAGATCATAGTGCTTATGATCGCCTGGGCGATCGTGCTGATTGCGTTCTTTCTTCTGGCCGTCCAGATCTTCGTCACTCTGGTCGAATTCAAGCTGACGACGCTTGCCGGGTTTGTGCTGATCCCCTTTGCGCTGTTGAACCGGACCGCCTTCCTTGCCGAAAAAGTGCTCGGCAACATCGTTGCCTCCGGCGTGAAGATCCTGGTCCTTGCCGTCATCGTCGGCATCGGCTCGGGCCTGTTCGGCGAGTTCACTCAAGGGTTCGGCGCCGAACAGCCCACAATCATGGATGCGCTGTCGCTTGTCCTCGGCGCCCTGTCGCTGATGGGGCTGTCGATCTTCGGTCCCGGCATTGCGACGGGGCTGGTCTCCGGTGCCCCGCAACTGGGCGCAGGTGCCGCTGTTGGCACGAGCCTCGTCGCTGGCGGCCTTGGCGCGGCCGGCGCTATGGGTGCCCACGCCGCAATAGCCGGTGCTGCAGGCGCACTCGGTGCCGGTGGGCGCATGTCGGCAGCAGCCGCACGCGGCGGCGCACACCTGGCCGGCAGCACTTCGGCCGCCTGGGAACTTGGCGCAGCGGCATCTGGAAGAGGCGGTGCAGGCTCGGTCGCCGCCGGCATGGCGGGGGTCGCAAAGGCTGGTGCCAGCGCTGCCGTTCGACCGGTGAGGCAGGCCATGTCGCGTGCTGCGTCGGCCCTGTCCGACAGCTATGAGGCCGGGCGCTTTGCGGCTTGGACTGCGGCGAGTGGAGAGCACTCGTCGGGCACGGCTTCCTCCGGTGACAGGCCAACCACCGAGGCCAGTACCGACTCTCCGCCCGCATGGGCAAAACGCATGAAGCGTAGCCAGGCCATGAGCCATGGCGCCAGCGTCGCCGCCCATTCGGTCCACTCGAGCCACGATGGCGGCGGCTCGATGAATGTTTCCCTCGATCAGGACGACCGCCGATGACCCCCTTTAGACGCCCTTTCGTTCGTTACGCGAAAACGCCTCACCCTGAGACGCCATATCAGCGTGCAGCCCAGATTTGGGACGAGCGCATCGGCTCGGCTCGCGTCCAGGCGAAGAACTGGCGGCTGATGGCCTTCAGCTCGCTCGTCCTGGCGGGCGGTTTTGCGTCCGCATTGGTCTGGCAATCGACACGCGGCTCGGTTGTTCCCTGGGTGGTTCAGGTCGACAAGTTTGGCGAGGCGCAGCTTGTCGGCCCGGCCGTTGCCGACTATCGGCCGACGGATCCCCAGATCGCCTGGCATCTGGCCCGCTTCATCGAACAGGTCAGAAGCATTCCTGCCGACCCGGTCATCGTCCGCCAAAATTGGCTGCGCGCCTACGATTACACCACGGACAGAGGCGCGACTTCCCTCAACGATTACGCTCGCTCGAGTGATCCTTTTGCCAAACTGGGCAAACTCCAGATCGCGATCGAGGTTTCCAGCGTCATCCGTGCTTCGCCCGATTCCTTCCGCGTCGCCTGGATCGAGCGCCGCTACGAGAACGGCAACCTGGCCGGCACCGAGCGCTGGACGGCAATCCTCACAATCGTGATTCGGCAACCCCGCGACGCCGATCGGCTGAAAGCCAATCCGCTCGGCGTCTATGTCAACGCCATCAACTGGTCGAAGGAGCTTTCATGATGCATGCGGCACGAGCAAGAAGATCCGCGAGACCGGCCATGCGCAATCGGCCCAAGGCACGCATGCTTGTCCTGGTACTGCTGTCGGCAACGGCGCTCGCCGGCTGTGCTTCGAAGAAATACATTCCGCCGCAAATCGCCTACGATGATGCGGTGCCTGCCGTGCCCAGGGTCGACCCGCCCGGTCCGGTCAAGGTGGTGGAAGTGCCGAAAACGCTTCCGCTGCCGGGTCAGCTGAAACCGGTCGAGGCCGGGAAGGTGAAGCCGGAGCCCACCGATCCGAAGCAGCGGATCAGCCAGGCGAATGAGGCAGCAAGGATGCAGCCGGTTCGCGACGGTTTCGTCAATGCCATCCAGCTTTATCCCTGGAGTGAGGGCGCGCTCTACCAGATCTATACCGCGCCCGGCCAGGTCACCGACATCGCCCTGCAGCCCGGCGAGCAACTTATCGGCGCCGGGCCTGTTGCCGCCGGCGACACGGTGCGCTGGATCATCGGCGACACACAAAGCGGGGCAGGAGAGCGCCAGCAGGTCCATATTCTTGTGAAGCCGACACGGCCAGATCTCCAGACCAATCTGGTCATCAACAGCGACCGCCGCACGTATCATCTCGAGCTGCGCTCGACCGAAAAGACCTACATGGCTTCCGTCTCTTGGCAGTATCCGCAGGACCAGCTGATTGCGCTGCGGCGCCAGAACGCGCAGGCTTCCGCCGCACAGCCGGTCGCCTCCGGCGTCGACATCCAGAAGCTGAATTTCCGCTATCGTATCGAAGGCGACACGGCGCCCTGGCGGCCGCTTCGCGCCTTCGACGACGGTGCAAAAGTCTACATCGAGTTCCCGTCAGGAATCGGGCAGGGCGAAATGCCGCCGCTCTTTGTCATCGGCCCATCGGGCGGCTCGGAACTGGTCAACTACCGTGCTCGCCAGAACTACTACGTCGTTGATCGGCTGTTTGCCGCCGCTGAATTGAGGCTCGGCGACAAAACAAGCGAAAAGCGCGTCCGCATCGTGCGCACGGACGGCAAACGATCCTCGCCTGGCACGAGGCTGTTCCGATGAGCGACCCTGCAAATGCACCCAACCAGGACATTCGAGCGGAACTGCGCCTGCGGCCCGAACCGGCCAGGGTCACGCGATTGTCGCGCAAGGTGCTGATAGGCGCTGGTGGAGTTGCCAGCGCTGCGATCCTCGGCACGTCGATTTGGGCGCTCGACACCGGACGGCGCGGAACCGAACAGCCGCCCGAGCTCTTCACCACCGAAAACCGCTCAACGGCCGACGGGCTACAGAAGCTGCCGAAGGACTATGCCGGTGTTCCGCAACTCGGCCCCGCGCTGCCTGGCGATTTGGGTCGGCCGATCTTGCGTGCCCAGGAGCGCGGCATGCCGGTTGGGGCGTCCAACATCAGTGGACCGCGCGCCGATCCGGAGGAGCAGCGCCGACTGGCCGAGATCGAGGCCGCACGAGTGGCGAAGCTCTTCACCGATACGAACACGCCAGCTGGTCCCGCACGACAGGATGCTGGCAGCAGAGTTATTGAACCGGACCCCCAATCTGGTCTGACTCTGCCCTCAGGGCCGCCACCGATCGATCCTGGAGCCGCGCAAAACATGCAGGATCGCAAGCTCGCCTTCGTCAATGCCGAGCCAGACCGCCGCACCGTCAGTCCCAATCGGCTCGCCGAGAAGGCCTCGCCCTATGTGGTGCAAGCCGGTACCGTCATACCGGCGGCCCTTATCACCAGCATCCGCTCCGACTTGCCCGGCGAGATCACCGCTCAGGTGACCGAAAATGTCTACGACAGCCCGACAGGATCCCATCTCCTGATCCCGCAGGGTGCGAGGCTGATCGGCCAGTACGACAGCCACGTTGCCTTCGGCCAGTCGCGCGTGCTGCTGGTGTGGAATCGGTTGATCATGCCTGACGGCACCTCGATCGTGCTGGAGCGCCAGCAGGGCGCAGACGCGCAAGGATTTTCCGGACTTGAAGACGAGGTTGACCATCATTGGGGCCAGATGTTCCGTGCCGCAGCACTCTCGACATTGTTGGGCATTGGGACATCGCTTGGGTCCAGCGACGATGAAAGCGAAATCGCCAAGGCCATCCGCGAAAGCACGCAGGATTCGGCCTCCGATATTGGCCAGCAGCTCGTGCGCAATCAGCTCAACGTCCAGCCGACGCTCACCGTGCGGCCCGGTTTCCCGGTTCGCGTGATTGTCAATCGCGACCTTGTTCTTGTGCCTTACGACACGCCGAAGGATCCATCATGACCAAGCTGAAACTTTCCGCCATTCCCGATGACCGTCCGGTCAAGATCACGGTCGAACTGCCTGGCACCGTTCATCGCGACCTTGTCGCTTATGCCGATGTGCTTGGCCGTGAAAGCGGCCAGGCAATCGCAGATCCGGCAAAGCTGATCGCGCCGATGCTGGCACGATTCATGGCAACGGACAGGGCGTTTGGCCGAATGCGTTCCCACACGAAGTCAGGGTAGTCAAAGGCAGCGATCGGCCTGATGGTTGTCGGCTCGGCCTGAAGGGTCCGCACTGAGGGCCACCCGCATCTGGTCAAGATCAGCGTTGCTGTCCGGGTGGAGGTCAAGATTGCATCGAACACTGTAAGACCTGGCAGAGCTACAGCAGAACAGCGGACCGACGGACCTGTAGGTGGCCTAATCGTCAGAGAACCGTCGACCTCACCATGGCGCCGAGCGTGGGACGAGAGGGTCTTTTGAGCCCCCGTGACGGGATGAATGCCACAGCTATCCCATCATGCTTCGCCAAGCAGCGTCCGGCCTAGGTCCTGCACGGGCATCGCTTCGACGCCATGCTGGAGCGGAAACCGCTCCGATCCGGGAAAGACGACGATGCGCCGTGCCGGAGCAAGATCCTCGCAGGCCTGATGAAAACCCTTTTCCACCTTCGGCGTCAGGCTGCGCTTGACCTCGATAGCCCAGAGGCGTTGGCCCGGCAACGTGAGCAGCAGGTCGATCTCCGCGCCTGCGGTTGTTCGATAGAAATTGCTCAGCGTGCCGGCGGGGCGGCGGCGGTCAGGGGTTTCGATCACAAAGCCTTCCCAGGAGGCGCCGGCCACTGGATGCCCAAGCACGTCTTCCTGCGTGGCGAGACCAAGCAGTGCATGGGTGATGCCGCTGTCGGGGACATAGACGCGCGGAGATTTAACCAAGCGCTTGCCGATGTTGACATGCCAGGGTTCCAGCCGGCGAACCAGCAGGAGATCAGGAGCAGGTCGAGATAGGACGCAACTGTCTTGCCGCCGACGCCAAGTGCGCGCGCGAACTCGGCAGCGTTGAGCAGGCCGGCTTGGTGGTGCGCCAGCATAGTCCAGAAGCGGCGCAGCGTCTCGGCCGGGATGCGCGGACCGAGGAGGGGGATGTCGCGTTCCAGATAGGTGCGGATGAAATCCAGCCGCCATCGCTGGCTGGCGCGGTCACTCGCGGCCAGAAAGCTGTCGGGGAAGCCGCCGCGTACCCATAGCGGCCCAAGGTCGGCAGCGCCGACCTCGAGACCGTCGATCGGATGCATTTCGAGATAGGCAATGCGGCCGGCAAGGGTCTCGCCGGACTGCCTCATGAGATCGATCGACGCCGAACCTAAGAGCAGGAAGCGGCCGGCTTTGCGGCCGCCACGCCGACCGCGGTCGATCAGCCCGCGTAGGTTCTGGAACAGGTTCGTAGCCGGTGGACCTCGTCCAGGATAACCAGCTTGTCCTGATGCTCGGCCAGGTAAAGCTCCGGCTCGGCAAGCCGGGCGCGGTCAGCATCCGATTCGAGGTCGAGATAGATGGAAGGACGCCGTTCGGCTATCTCCAGCGCCACGTTTGTCTTGCCGACCTGACGCGGCCCGAGCAGCGCCACGGCGGGCATGCTGTCCAGCATCTCGGTCAGTTCTGTGCTGATGCGGCGTTCGATCATCCTTGCAGTTATGGAGTACAATTCCAGTTTTGCAAGGAAGAATCGCGGCAGGCTGTGCGAGGCGGTCGGCAGAGGAAGCGGCGTTAAAGCGCCGACGCCTTGGTGAGATTGGCCCCGAACCGCTCCAAACCGATGCTGATATGGTTCATGACAACAACAGAGCGTCGCTAGGCTCCAACGCACTCTGAGACGGGGTGACCGTTCGGGTCATGCCGGTCGGATGGACTGTCAGGACGAATACCGATCGCGCAGGAAAGAGATGAAGGTCGGCAGGGCAGGATTGGCGTTGTCGGGGCGCCAACGGGCTAAACTGGAGATCTGGATTGGTTTGCCCCCGATCCGCAGCTTACGACAGACCGCATCCGGAGGAACACTGTCGGCATCTCGGTCGTGGATCAGAGCGACGCCAAGCCCGTTTCCGACAAGGCGCAAAAGGATGCCCGCACTGACGTGATGTTCGACGATTGGAGGAAGCTGCACCCCGCGTCCAACAGCGTCGGCGAGCTGAAATGCTTCGCCCCTGCGCACCAGTAACGTTTCCTGGTGCAACTCGTGCCACTCGATCACGGAGCGGCTGGCGAGAGAATGATTTGAGGCAAGAACGACAGCCAGAGTGTCTTTCCATAACGTCAATTCGAACGCGCCGCCGGTAAACCGGGAGGAGGAGGTCACGACCAGGTCGACCTGGGTGGCACCCAGAGCAGCCTCAGGCGAAGGATAAGGACTCTCTGTCAAGCTGACGGTCACATTGGGATGAGATTGCCCGAACTCGATGATTGCATCCAGGGCTCGCCCGGCAAGAATGATCCCATTGGAGCCGATGGAAAGCTTTTGTTGGTCATCTCTGGTGCCGGACCTGGCCAGCGCGAGCGTGTTGTCGAGCTCGAGCAGCACGGAGCGCAGACGCTCCAGGAACCGCTCGCCGGCCGGGGTTGGGCCGACGCCGCGGGCATGGCGATGAAATATCCTCGTACCCACCGCGTATTCCAGATCGCGGATGCGCCGGCTGAGCGCGGTGTGATCGATCCCTGTACGTCGCGAGGCGCGAAGAAAGCTGCCCTCCTCCGCGACCACAAGTGCATAATTGAGGGTCGCAAGTTGGATGGAGCTCCGCATCTCTGCTCAAAGTGAAGTTGGCGACAAAATGCGTTTGAGCGCTTTTGGCCGCTGCCGGCTATCGCCAAATCTCAGTATTGACACAAGGTGAGCAGTCCAACCCTCCTTAACAAGAACAATAATGAAGACACGGTGCATAGCGCACCGGTTTTGGAACGGTTGTCCGCATGGCCAACCGCGCTCGGCGCTGCTGCTGTGTCTAGTACAGTATTGGGCGCGCCAATTTGTGGTGTCGATCTTGCCCTTATCTTTGCATGATGCGCTTGCCAGTGGCACTACCAAGATTTGGCGAGTGACAGAATGGATCAGTCATACGCATCATCTGCCAATTCCAGGTGAGGAGATGACGTGGTGATGAAGACGGAGATGCCGAGATCCGGCCATCGGACAAGCTCGGACAACATCAACAACGAGACTATTAGGCTGCCTCTGGCGGTAGGAGTCGGACGAGCGCACGCCCATCACGGGGAATTCCTCCAGGGCGTCTTTGAAGGGGAAAACGGAAGGCTTTGTCGCGGACTCGTAACTCTGCCGCTCACGTCGCAAGAGTCGCTAGCGACTTTCTGGCCGCATGAACAAAATGGGATTCGACCGCGGCCTGCAAACCGGACCAAAGCGGCTCGCGCGGCAGCCCTCACGCTCGAGCATATCGGAATGGCTGAAGGAGGCGGAGAGCTTACGATCGAAAGCCCTATTATGATAGGGCATGGCTATGGTTCCTCGACCGCAGACGTCATTGCGGCGATTCGTGCGGTAGCAGCTGCAGCGGGCCTCACGCTGCGCCAATCAACGGTTGCGGGACTGGCGGTGGCCGCCGAAGGGGCAAGCGACGCCATTGCCTACGGCGACCAACCTATCCTGTTCGCCCACCGGGAAGGCCGTACGATCGAACACTTCGGTGGCGAGTTCCCGCCCCTTGTCTTGGTAGGTTTCAGGGACGGCAGTGCCCGGCCGATCGATACGCTAACCATGCCGCGGGCACGCTACGATGGTGAGGAAATCGGGCTGTTCCGTGTTCTGCGCGGGCTGGCGAACCGCTCCATCCGGCAGCAAGATCCCCGCCTGCTTGGACGTGTCGCAACCATCAGCGCCAGTATCAGTCAGAGGCATCTGCCGAAGGCATCCTTCAATACCGTTTTGGATATAGCACGGGCGCATGACGCGTGCGGTGTGCAGGTGGCCCACAGCGGAACATTGATCGGCATCCTTCTGGATGCAGCTGCGCCCAAGGCGGCCATGCGCGCTGCTGAACTCGCTAGGCAGGTGAGTGGCGCAGGCCTCCAAGGCGTCCACACGTTTGCCCTTAATGCCGAAACGGGGCTAATCCAGTGAGCGCGGCGCAAGACTATCTACGCGCCTACGAGACGCCGCGTTTTGCCCAACTCGCACCTAACCTCAACGCCGCCTGCTTTTCCCTCATGAAGCTGATCCCCGCCCGGTTCATGGTCGATCAGGCGGAAGCGTCAGGGCGCCTCAGGCGGGAGGGTCACATCATCGAAACGACATCGGGCACATTCGGCCTCGCCATCGCCATGCTGGCTGCGGCTCGTGGCTATGGGCTTACGCTTGTCACGGCCTCCAGCCTCATCGACCTGAAACTCAGGCGGCGACTGGAACAACTTGGTGCCAAAGTCATGGCCATCGACGATCCTCAAGGAGACGGCAATCAGCGCGGTCGGCTCCAGTATCTTCAGCAGACCCTGCAAGATAGCCCGGGCACGTATTGGCCTCGGCAATACGACAGTCCGGAAAACCGCCTTGCCTACGCGCGCTTGGCCGACCTCATCGTTCGATCATTAGGCCGCATCGATTGCCTCGTCGGCTGCGTGGGCACTGGGGGATCGCTTTGTGGAACCGGAGGCTTCCTTCGTGAGCTCTTTCCTGATCTCAGGATGATTGCTGTCGATACCCACAGAAGCATGCTCTTTGGCCAGCCTGTCGGACGTCGCATGTTGCGCGGGCTCGGCAACAGTGTTTTGCCGGAAAATGTTCGTCATGAGATGATCGACGATATTCATTGGGTGGGCGCATTGCCGGCCTACGCGATGGCGCATGGGCTGTTTCGCGATCACGGGCTCTTCATGGGTCCGACCAGCGGCGCCGCAGCCTTGGTCGGCGCCTGGTTCGCCAGGCAAAATCCGGAAGCCTCCACCGTCGTGATAATGCCAGATGAAGGGCATCGTCATTCCGATACGGTCTACAACCCCGACTGGCTCGCCGGTTTGAAGGATTGGCCAATCTCAATTCCTCTTGAACCAACTGTTCTCACGCAAATTCGTCCGGCCGAAGAGACGGCATGGACGAGATTGCCTTGGGACCGCAGAACTTTAGACGCCATCCTCGCAGGGCTGGACGGCCTGTCCCCTACGCAGTGACAGGTTCGAATTCAGGCTAGGCGATAAACCGACATCGGCCAGGACTCAGACAGGGTGCATAACCCGGTGAAGAAAATCCCTAGTGCGTTCGTGTTTCGGATGTCGAAGGAGCTCCTTGGCCGGGCCTTGCTCGACGATCCGGCCGCCGTCGAGAAAGAGGACGCTATCGGAAACCTCGCGGGCGAACTGAATTTCGTGCGTAACCACGAGCATGGTCATGTTCTCGTCTGCGAGCGCGCGCATAACCTGCAGGACCTCACCGACCGTTTCCGGATCAAGTGCGGAGGTGGGTTCGTCGAAAAGAATGGCCTGTGGGCGCATCGCCAGGGCGCGGGCGATGGCCACGCGCTGCTGTTGGCCGCCCGACAGTGACGCGGGATAAGCATTCGTCTTGTCGGCCAAGCCGACGCGATTGAGCAATGCCATGGCCCGCTCGCGGACCTGGTTCCTATTTTCCTTCAGCACGTAGAGCGGACCTTCCATGACGTTTTCCAGGGCGGTGCGGTGCGGAAACAGGTTGAAGCGTTGGAAAACCATGGAAACGCGGGTGCAGATGGTGTGAACGTGGGGCGAGGCGGCATCCACCACGGTACCGTCGATGCTGATGCGACCGCGCTGATAGGTCTCAAGCCCGTTCACACATCGTAGAAGCGTCGATTTGCCGGAACCCGAGGGCCCGATCAAACATACGACCTGTCCCTTGGCGATCTCGGCGTTGATTCCCTTAAGGACTTCATGGGCGCCGAAGGACTTGTGCACGTCCTCGAAGGTGATCATCCCGCCGCCCCAAGATAGCTCTCGACTCTGCGCATAAACAGATTCAGCGGAACCGTCAGGCACAGGTAGAGCAGTGCCACCAAGGTAAACACGGTCATGTTGTCGAATGTGGACGACGCAAGCATCTTACCCTGCATGGTCAACTCCTGAACCGAAATCACCGACACAAGCGAGGAGTCCTTCAGCAGCATGATCATGTTGTTGGCGTAAGGCGGCAGGATAATCTTGACCGCCTGCGGCAGCACGACGCGGCGCATCATCAACGCACGCTTCATCCCGATCGATTTTGCCGCTTCGACCTGACCCTTGTCGACCGCCTCGATGCCCGCCCGGAAGGTTTCCCCGAGATAGCAGGAGTGAGCAAGGCCGAGCCCGATCGTGCCAGCCTGGAGCGCAGTCAGATTGATGCCGATCTCAGGCGCGACAAAGTAGATATAAAAGAGAACCACCAGCAGTGGTATGCCGCGCACGAAGTCAACAAGGAGCCGCGTCGGCACGCTGAGACAGCGTATCCCCGATGTCCTGAACAGCGCCCAGACAAGGCCGAGCGCCGTCGCAAGGCACAGCGCAAGAAGCGTTATCATGACGGTCAGCCAAACGCCTTGAAGAAGAAGCGGTAGATATTCCGTTGCGTGCGCGATGAACTTGGTCATGGCCGGCTTCCTCTTGGCACGTACCCCGGCCGTCACAGCCGGTCATTCGATGCGATCCTGTGGTCCTGCCAGCCGGCGCTTGTTCTAGGTCAATGCGGGATGGCTTCAGAGGCCATATTTGGCAAATATTCGGCTTAATTCGCCGCTTTCCTTCAGCTTGGCGATGGAGGCATTCACCTTTTCGAGAAGCAGTGGATTTTCCTTGGCAACCGCCAACGCGACTTCGCCTTTTTTCATCGGCCGATAGCCGTCGACGAGGCGAACACCGAGTTCAGGGTTCTTTGAAAGCTGATATGCGACGATCGGGGCGTCACCAAAGCCGGCCTTGATGCGGCCCAGGACCACATCACGCATCATGTCAGCGATTGAGTCGTAGAGCTTGAGTTGACCGAAGACGCCAAGCGCTTCCAGAGCCTCAGCGTAGGTCGAGCCGATCTGCGCCCCGACGGTCTCACCTTTCAGCTCTTCGATCGTGTAATTCTTGCTGTCGCCGGCAGCAACAAACATCGCCTCGCCATAGGCGTAAACCGGCGTGCTGAAATCGATCACCTGCTTGCGCTTGTCGGTTATGAACATGCTGGCGGAAATCAGATTGATTTTGTCGGTCGTCAATGCCGGGATCAGGGCGGGAAAAGCGTTTACCTGAAAGTCGGCGGTGGTACCAAGGTTTGCGGCAATCGCGCTTGCCAGATCGACCATCGCGCCAGTCGGCTTTCGGGTTGCGGTGTCGACAAACGTGAATGGCACCCCGGTTGGCGTGACGCCCACTCTGAGCGTTTCCTCAGCCATCGCCTGAGTTGCCATTGCGATACCGATGGCTGCGAGCCAGCCGATGAGCATTTTGCGAAGCATGAAAATTCCCCTTTCATCATGTTTGAATCGAGGTCCGCTCGCTAAGCGAGTTGATTGCCTCTCGTGGATAGCTTTTGGAAGTCGCAATGCCGTCCAGTGGTGGACGAGATCAGTCGATCAGAAATCGCATCTGTTCATGATCGTCTCTATCTTCCCTTCAGGACATCTTGGTCGCGCGTTGTTCATGAGAGGGCGTGAAATAGTTACAGTCCCCGGTAAGGTGTTTCCACGCGTCGGCAACTGACCAAAACGATTTTTGTGCTTGGTCCGCGCCGGTCGAACGATCCAAATCCTTGAGCCCGCTCGCTGTCACGATGGCAACGACGCTGTCCGACTGCGCGATCGTGCCCTCGCGTCTCAAGGACTCAATAGCTGCAAATGGCGTCACCGAGGCAAGCTCGGCAAACACTCCCTCGCTGGCCGCAAGCTGCCGCTGCAGGTCTATCAGGCCGAAGTTGCCGACCGGCATCGCCATGCCGCCGGATTCACGCAGCGCCTTGAGCGCCTGAAACGTGCTTCGTGTGGTGCCGATCGAGATGGCAAGCGTGTCGAAACCCGCGGGAACCTCGGCGACCAGATCGGCCTTGCCGGCAAGCGCTTTGGCCAAAGATCCGTGCACTTCCGCCGCCAAGAGCCTCGGCAACCGATCGATCTTGCCTTGGCTGAGAAGATCCTTGAATCCCGCCCAGAGCCCGGCAAGCGCGTCGCCATAGCAAACAGGCAAGGCGCACCAGTCCGGCACGGCTCCGTGCATCTGCTCGACGATCTCGTAAGCCAGGGTCTTGTAGCCTTCGATTCCGACCGGATGACTGCCGACCACGGGGCCGTGAAACGGGGATGTCGCAAACCATCCGAGGCGCTCGACACCAGCGGCAAGCAATGGCCAGCGATGGGACTTGTCGGCCAGGGATACGACGCTTGCGCCGTATTTGCGGATCTGCGCCAGCATTGCGCCGGCGGTGCCTGAGAATGTGACAACGACGCATTTCAGGCCCGCCCGTGCGGCATAGGCGGCAAGTGAGGCCCCGGCGTTTCCCGACGAAGCAGTCGCCACCACGCGTGCGCCACTCGAACGTGCCATGGACACCGCCACGGTCGAGAAGCGGTCCTTGTGGGACCACGTAGGGTTTGCGCCCTCGTCCTTGATAAGAAGCCTGGGGACGCCTAGCTGCTTTCCCAGCCTCTCGGCGCTCAGCAGCGGCGTCAGGCCCTCGCCCAGGGAGATTGCATCGCTGAGCCCACAAGGAAGCATGTCGGCATAGCGCCAGAGCGAGGGCAGCGCGGCACCCGCTGCGGAAGCGGCCGATGTGGCTGCGGATGGATCGTAGACGACCTTAAGATTGGCCGGCGCCTCGGCGCAGCATATCGGGCAGCCGCGTGAGTCGATTTTGGTATCGATCCGGAACAAGGCGCCGCATCGAATACAGGAAAAGCCTGCCGCGCGGCTCATGACGGCACCCGGGTGATTGCATCGTTCGTCTGCGTCAGCCGCTCCACTCCGCCCTGGCGAACAACCACCATGTCCTCCACCTGGAGTCCCCAGCGGCCGATTTCGTAGTAGGGGGTCTCCACGCACAGCACCATTCCTTCTTCAAGCACGTCTGTACTGCGCGCCGAGAGCGTTGGCGCATCATAACCATCAAGGCCAATGCCATGGCCGACGTGATCGCGCTCGTACTGGGCAATTCCTTCGCGCTGAACCACGCGCACCACCGTCTCGAAGAGCTGTGCTGCCGGCATGCCGGGCCGGATAATGTCGCAGGCATGCTGAACGCCGCGCAGCAGCGCCTGCTGAAGCCGATGCGCCTGCGGCGGCGGCTCGCCAAGCGTGGCGATGCGGGCAATGTCGGCGCGGTAGTGCCGAAACCGGCCACCTACGTCGAAGCGGATGATTTCTCCAGCACGCAACTTGCGCTCAGACGGCTGGACGTTCATGAGAGCGCTGCGCTCGCCAAAGCCGATGCATCCCAGGACGGGCAGGGCGCCTTCCTCTACCGTCCTGACGTGAAAAGCCCGCGCCAGATCTGCTTCGGTGGCGCCTTCCTTAGCAACGGCGAGTGCTGCTTGAATGGAGTGTTCGGCAATCTGGGCAACTTGGCCGAGCCGTTCGATTTCAGCTGCCGTCTTTACGGCGCGAACCTCGCGAAGCAACGCGGTGGCTGGCAGGAACGACGCATTGGGAAAATGGGCTCTGAGGGTTTCCTGGTATCCTGGCGCGAGCCCCGCCTCGTCTATGCCGATCCGCCCACGGCCGAGCTGGGTTTCTTCCAATGCGGCGATCAAGGCCGCAATGGCATCGCCATGCCTCGGCAGGTCGCGAAGCTCGAGGTGTCGTTCATTCGCGCGGTCACCGGTGGTCGAGGAACCGACATCGGCGTAAAAGTCGCCGTAGCGCCGCACTTTGCTTACCCAGACTTCCTGATCGGCAAGGAGGTCAAGGGTGCTGGTGCTGGCGATGATTTCAGGCGTGCCCTTTTCAGGACCCGGCCACACCACATAGGCCTGCGGGCCACGACGGATCCATTGCGGCAGAGCCCAGAAGCCGCTCATATAGGTCACGTTTTCCGGCGTCGTGGCTATTACGGCATCAAGCCTGGCCGCCGTCATGCATTGTTTCAGGCGGGCCTCGTTAAGCAGCATGGTGGGAATCCCGAGCCTGTTTTGCTTCCGGAAAGCCGAGACCGGCAGAGATGCGCGCCGCAGCCGCCATTACTGCCTCTCCAACGTCGGCGATCTCCACATGCGGCCCCACAGACCGGGGGTAGGCCACACTTATCGCTGCTATGATCATGCCTGATGCATCGCGAAGTGGTGCGCCGACCGCGATCAGCCCGGTAAAGTTCTCGTCAAGGGAGGTTGTGTAGCCGATAGGTTCGGAGGCTCTGATCTGAGCCACGAGTTTGTGCGGGTCCGTGACGGTGCGTACGGCAACCTGCTCCAGCGGACCCCGTCCGAGAATTCCGACAACTGCTTCGCCGCTCAGCTCCATCAGGAGTGCCTTGCCCAAGGCGGTGGAGTGCAAGGGGAACGTTTCGCCGGGTGACGAGCGAATGACGACCGGACTCTTGCTTTGCACGGTCAGGAGATAAATTCCGCGATTGCCCCGTCTGATGCCGAGGAATGCGTTGAAGCAGCCTTCGGCGGCCAGCGCCTGCAGTTCGATTTCTGCCAAGCCAACCAGGCGATCTCTGCCCATGACCTTCCGCGCCAGCGCCAGGACGGAGTGACCGAGCCGGTAGCGCCGCGAGTCTGGCGACTGCTCGACATAGCCCTGCTCTGCCAGGGTATTCAGAATTCGCTGCACGGCGGGAGCACTCTGCTCAAGCCGGCGGGCGAGTTCGCGCACCCCGACTGCTTCGTCCGCTTCCTTGAGGACATTGAGAACCGCAAGGCCACGTTCCAACGAAAGATTTCCTGTCACTAGCGTTCCTTATTTCGGAATGGTGTTCCGTAATATGATGAGAAAAGCAGCAATGGCGGCGTCTGTCAATGACGAATGTTCACTATAGTGTGTCGTCCTAAAGTGTACGCAGCGACGACCATGCCGTCATGGACCTACGGGTGGTTGTCGGCTTGAACGTACAGAGGATTCGGCGCGCACAAGCCCTCTCTCAAGAGGAACTGTCGTTCCGTTCAGGGTTCACGCGCGCCTATCTGAGTGGTCTGGAGGCCGGCCGGCGCAATCCGACACTTCTGTCGCTTGCAAAGCTTGCCACTGCATTGAGCGTCGACCTCGAGGAATTGACCAAGCGGCCAGGCAAGGACGCTCCAGTCGTGACGCCACGCGGCCGACGCAGCAGAAAATCCTGATCCTTCCCTGGCCTCCTGGCCGGTGGATCACGGCGAGTTGCGACGGACGAGCTGCTCCACGTCAACCTGCAAGGCCAACGCCAGTACCTCCAAAGTATCGAGGGTCGGTGAGTTCTCCTCTCGCTCGAGCTTTCCGACATAGTTGCGATCAAGGCCGGCAAGGTCCGCGAGCTGTTCCTGCGACAAGCCGGTACCTTGGCGAAGCAACCTCAGATTGCGGGCAAAAACCGACCTCAGCCTCATGCGGCGAGGCAGTCAGAACGTGCCCTTTAGTGCCACCTACTATAGTAGTCAAACGTCATGCCGCATGTTGCGGTCGGGGCTAACTCATTTATTCTTTCTTTGTCTCAGTACATTGAAGGGGCGTGAAATGCCGGCAGTTCATGGGAGCGTCTTACAGCACCAGTTAACGCAAATCTTTGAAGCAACCGCGCTGATTGATCGTGCAAGCAGCGTCGCCGAAATCATTCGGCAACTGCGCAAGAGCATCGAACGTCACGGCTACGCAGCCTGTCTCGTCACCGAATTGCCACGCCAGGACACCGGATCTCTGGATGGACACATCCTCGTCAACGGTTGGCCGGGGGAATGGTACGACCACTACATGGCTGCCGGGCACTATCGTCATGACCCTTGCGTTGCTTTGTGCCGTGGTGCGATCGGGCCGTTCCTTTGGAGGGACGTCCATCACGGCTTGACGAACGGCAATGCCAGGAAGGTGATGGATGAGGCAAAAGAGTTTGGGCTTTGGGACGGGATCTGCATCCCAATCCAGGCTTCATTTGGCGATCCGGCCTGCGTAACGGTTGCCGGACGCGAAATTGATTTGGCGCCGACGGTGCGCTGCACCGTTCATGCCCTTGCGCGCCATGCCTACTCAGCTGCCGAACGACTCGTTGGCAGCTCGCTCAGGCGGCCGAGACAAAAGCTTTCCCAACGGGAGCGTGAAATCCTGCAGTGGGTCGCGGGAGGGAAGACCGCATGGGAAGTTTCCCGAATACTTGGCATTTCGGAAAACACAGTGACGACCCACCTGCGCAACATCAAGCAAAAGCTCAGCACCGCCAATGTCGTGCACGCCATCGTCGAGGCTTATCGCAGGCGCGAAATCGAACTTTGATCCATCCTCGTATCTGGGTATTTCATGGGCAATCGTCGCGTGATCGGATGGGGTTCCATCTCGAGGAACCGCAATGATTCAGGTCCACGTCGTCGACGCGTTAAACAGCTTTGCCTATCGAGGAGATCTCGACAGTTACTTCCGCCTGCGACATGAAATCTACGTCGATGAACGTGGCTGGCACGAGCTGAGGCGCCCCGACAGTCGCGAGATCGATCTCTTTGATACGCCAAAAGCAATTCATCTGCTCGGCATCCAGCCGGGAAGAGGTGTCGTTGCCGGATCCCGCCTGGTGCCGAGCGTCAGACCGCATCTGATGAGCGAAATTTTTCCACAACTTGCCGACGGTGGCGTTCCGCGCCGAGCCGATATCTATGAGTGGACGAGATTCTTCGTAGCCCGGGATTTTCGCGAGCCCGGCCGACCCTGCCAGGCCGCCGGCGTGATCTACTGCGGAATTCTGGAATTCTGCATTCAAAGCGGCATAAGCAATCTGACGATTGTCTGCGAGGACTACTGGTTCGACCGCCTGGCATCGATCGGCTGGTGCCCAAGGCAGCTTGGACCTTCATTCAAATGCGACGACATGACCATCATCGGCGTGATGGTCGACGTCGGCCCGTCTGCCTTGGCCGCGACGCAACAATTTTATCGCATAACTGACGCAGTGCTTTGGGCCGAAACGCCATTCAAGCGGCTGGCCTGACCGCGGGCCGTCCGCTTTTGAGGCGTCACGCCTCGAACGAACATGGGCGAGTTGTCGAGCTTTTTCGGCAAGGAGGTGTCGCGCGACTTGATCGGCGTGCTGCGCGCGCAGGACCTTACCGCCTCGGGAGCGTGCAGCCCGCAGCCAGGCGCGCCACACACCTATGTCACGACGAAGACGTTCCTGTCGCAGTTCGGGCTCGACACGCTGCGCCAGCTGCCGGATCTCGAGGCGCTCGAGGACGCAGGGCTGCTGTCGAAGGAGACACTGCTGGCCGAGGATATACCGACCGGTCTTGGCCGGGGGGAGGGCGACAGCGAAGAGGGCGAGCCAACGACAGGCGTCGTTGAGGATGAGGCGCCCTGGACTGATCGAAAAACGGGTTGCTTACGATAGCTAACAACTCAGGGCCACGATGACTGATCGTGCGGCAGCCGGTGATCGGGATCATGGACCGCGACCTTGTCGCCTTCGAGAAGGTTGGCTGAAAAGATCACCAAGTTGGTGCCGCCGGCATGGCGCAGCGACGGAAACAGGATACCGCGAAGCCCGGTCGTAATGACCACGTCTGCAAGCTTCCAGGATGGAGGTATATTTCTGTCAATGCGAGCGATCTGGCGCCAGGCACAATCCCATTCCTTCCAGACACTATCCCAGGCATTTGGATCGAACCCCTGCGAAAGATCGGCGATCTCGGAAAGCGTGATCTTGTAGGCGGCAAGGGTGGCGGGCGGGGTGATGCTAGCGCCCTGCTTGTATTCCTCCAACGCCGTCTGAGGCGCGCGGGACAGGTAAAGCGCCTCGACGCCGGCTCGATTAAAGCGCCCGCCGTCGATCGCTGCTCCTGCGCCACTCGTGGGTAGGAAAGCCCATTTGGGTGTCAGATAGCGATGGAAGATCTCGTCTGGACCGAGTCGGGTGATCTTCACCCACGCGCTCCATTCTCGAGATCCCGGATAAAGGCCAGAACCGCCTCGACCTGGCCGTCCGCGACGAGTTCGGCAGCCGTACGATGGCCATAGTCGGCAATCGGTTCATTGCGGTACCAAAAGATCGCCTTCTTGACGTCGTCGGTGAGTTCCGTTGCGGCCGAAATCACCTTCACCATCTCACGCATCCGACCCTGCAGTCGCTCCGATGATGGGTTACGGAGCGTGTTGCGATGGACGCCGGTCAACTGCGCCAGGTTGGCCACCTTCACGCCCAGCGCCTGCGACAGGCGCTTCGGCGAGATATAAGGCGTTCGCGGCTCCTGCAGGCTGTCGACAAAACCTGAGATCACTTTCGAACGTGCGAACTGCGCGTGGGCCATGACAAATCTCCGACCTCTCCCATAGGCACAATATATGCACATTTCTAGGCATAGCAAGTGAACAGAGCCTGGCAGTGCACTGCTCGTCCTTCCCCATGGCCGCGCCGGATGTCGCAGGCGCGTCTGGAGCGGTCGACCCGAACTATGCGCAAGAAAGGCATATTTTTCACAGCTAATGTTCCAGCGCTGCAGGGAGACAACCGCCGATGAAGAGCCAGGAAATACTGGCCAACAACACCGGTCTCGGCCCGGTTCATCTGCGCGTGGTCGACATTCCAGCCGCCTTGTCGGTCTGGAGTGACGTGGTCGGCCTCTCGACGCTGACGAAGGACGGCCGGATCGCCGAACTCGGCGTCGACGGCAAGACCCTTATCGTGTTGCACGCCGGAGCAACAACCCTCCTGCCGTCAAAGTCCCGCGATCTGGTTCATGTCGCCATTCATGTCACGACACGCAAGGAATTGGCCCGGGTCGCCCCCGGCTGCGTGCCTCCGGCCTGAGGCACAGCGCCCAGGATCATTTGATCCGGAATCCCTTTATGTTTCTGACCCTTCAGGCAACGGCATCGAGATCTGCTTCGATACGGCCGGGCGCCTCGCCTCCACGGAAGAGATGGCTGGCGGCGGTGTTTCGCTTGTCGCCAAGGACGGAACAAGGAATTCCGGGCTGGAACCTCTGGATATCGATCGATTGCTGCAGGAGCTCGACCCGGGGGACCGTGTCAGAGTTCCGCTGGCGGCGGACACCTTCATCGGTCACATTCATATGCGCGCGCGGTCGCCCGAAATGCTGATGGCGTTCTACGTCGGCGTGGTTGGCTTCAAGCCACATATCCAGTCTGCAATGTTTGGCCTGTTCGACTGCGGCACCGAGGAACGTCCGCACATGGTGGCATTCAACATCTGGGCTCTCGACGAGCTGAAGCAGCCACCACTTGGCGCGGCAGGTCTGGAGCATTTTACCGTCGTGCTTCCCAGCCGGGAACACCTCGGGGCTGTCGCGCGACGTCTCGGCGAGGCGCACGTGCCTCGCTGCAAACGAACAGGGCGGTGGACCTCTCCGACCCTGAGGGAAACCGCCTGCGGATGGTGCTCGCAAGCGACTGATCTGACGGCAGCAGACATGAACCGGGGGACTGTGATGATGAGGGTAATCGGAACGGGCTTTGGCCGGACAGGAACGGATTCGATGCGCGAGGCGCTGACGATCCTTGGTTTCGGCCTCTGTCACCACATGCTCGAAGTCATGGCCAATGAAGACCAGAAGCGGCTTTGGCGTGCGCTGGCGAGGGCGCGGCACCAGACTGGAACCAGCTGTTTGCGGGCTACGCGTCCTGCATGGACTGGCCTTCGGCGCACTATCGGCGTGATCTGATTGAATTCTATCCGGACGCCCGGGTCATCTTGACATACCGATCGCCGGAAAGCTGGTGGCAAAGCTTCGAGAAAACGATCCTAGCAGGCATCAGCCAGAGCAAGGATCAGGAGTCGCTAGGCCTTACTTCCTGATCTCCAGGCAGGTCTTCGGCGGCCGGCCGCACGATCGCGCCAATGCAATCGCCGTCTACGAAGCCAATGTAAGGGCGGTCATTGCGACAGTGCCGCCGGGTCGGCTGCTCGTCCACGATCTGGGAGATGGATGGACGCGGCTCTGTCGGCATCTCCGTGTGCCAGTACCGGACCAGTCCTATCCCAATCGCAACAACACCAAGGACTTTCAGTCGGCCTTTGGACAGAACTAGTCTGACCCTATGCGATGGGCCAAGTCACGACGATGCTCGCGACGACGGTCAGAACCCGAGTTGTGGGAGCGTCATTTTTCGCCCACAGGCGACCGCCGTCCCATCAATTTTCAACGACGGCCTCGACCGGCAGCCGGTTCGACCGCTTGATCTGCGCAAGCGCGAAGCTGGACTCGATCGAGGAGACGCCATCGAGCCGCGTCAGCTTTTCCTTCAGGAAGCGCTCATAGGCGTGCAGGTCGCGCACCACCACACGCAGCAGATAGTCGCGCTGGCCAGTCATCAGATAGCAATCGACCACCTCCGGCCAGCGCGCGATTGCCGCATTGAACCGCTTCAGCTCGTTCTCGCGCTGGCGCTCGAGCTTGATTGAGGCAAACACCGAGATCGGCAGATCGACCATGTCCTGGTCGATCAGCGCGGCATAGCCGGTGATCACCCCCATATCCTCCATCAGGCGGACCCGGCGGGCGCAGGGCGAGGCCGAAAGGCCGACCCGCTCGGCAAGCTGCTGCGCCGTCATCCTGCCGTCGACCTGCAGCGCGGCAATGATCTTTCGGTCGATATCGTCCAGTCGGCGTTTTGGCATGGAACTTTACTCCATTGGTCGATATTGCCGAAACCAGCTAACGCAGCTGCCAATCTCATTCAAGTTTAGCGACAATTGGTTTCTGCTCAGCCCTATGATTGCGACGATCGCAACCGGGAGTCTTGCAGCATGGACAAACAAAAACTGGAGGCACTTTCGGCGCTGGAGAAAAAGGTGCTCTGGCTGTCGACATGGATGATCCATAACGCCAATCACCTACGCGAAAACACGGACGGCTTGAAGGTTGGCGGACACCAGGCGTCCTCGGCCTCGCTTGTGACGATCATGACCGCGCTTTATTTCTCTGTGCTGAGGCCGGACGACCGCATCGCGGTGAAGCCGCATGCCTCGCCGGTGTTTCACGCCATCCAGTATCTTCTGGGCAATCAGACGAGGGAGAAGCTCGAAGCGTTTCGCGCCTTCGGTGGCGCGCAAAGCTACCCGTCGCGGACCAAAGATGTCGACGACGTCGATTTCTCCACCGGCTCCGTAGGTCTCGGCGTCGCGCAGACGCTGTTTGCCTCCCTTGTGCAGGATTATCTTGGCGCTCGTGACCAAAACATGTCCGAGGGCCGCATGGTGGCGCTGCTCGGCGATGCCGAGATGGACGAAGGCAACATCTTCGAGGCGCTGCTGGAAGGCTGGAAACACGGCGTGCGCAATTGCTGGTGGATCGTTGACTACAACCGCCAGAGCCTCGATGCCGTTGTGCGCGAAAGCCTTTGGGAACGCTTCGAAAGCGTCTTCAGGAATTTCGGCTGGGATGTGGTCATCCTGAAATATGGTTCGCTGCTCGGGGCCGCCTTCGACGAACCGGGCGGTGAGGCGCTGAAGGCCTGGATCGACGGCTGCCCGAACCAGCTTTATTCGGCGCTGACCTTTCAAGGCGGCGGCGCCTGGCGCAAGCGGCTGCTTGCCGACATCGGCGAAAAGCCGGGTCTGAAATCGCTTGTCGAGCGGCGGTCCGATGCCGAACTCGCCGCGCTGATGACAAATCTCGGCGGCCACGACCTGCAGTGCCTGATCGAAGCTTTCGAGAGGGCGCGCGGCAATGACCAGCCGACCTGCTTCATCGCCTATAGCATCAAGGGTTTCGGCCTGCCGCTGGCCGGCCACAAAGACAATCACGCGGGGTTGATGACCAGGGATCAGATGGCAGTCTTTCGCGGCTCGATGTCGATTAGTGAGGGGCGGGAGTGGGATGCGTTCGAGGGCTTGGATATCGGCAAGCTTGATCTCAGACGTTTCCTCGATGCGGTACCTTTTGCCGCGAAAGGCCGACGCCGCCGGCACGCCCAACGCATCCTCGTCCCCGATCGCCTCGGCCCGGAAGCCAAGGGCAGCATTTCCACCCAGGTCGGATTCGGCAGGATCCTGGACGAGATTGCACGGGCGGGCGGGCCGCTTGCTGACGCTATCGTCACGACATCGCCCGATGTCACCGTTTCAACCAATCTCGGACCCTGGGTCAACCGGCGCGGCCTTTTTGCGCGTCGCTCGCTCGCCGATACGTTCCGCAGTGAACGCATAGCGTCGGCGCAGAAGTGGGAATTCGGCCCATCCGGCCAGCACATCGAGCTCGGCATTGCCGAGAACAATCTGTTCATCCTGCTGTCGGCCCTCGGGCTGTCGCATTCGGTCTTCGGCAAACGGCTGTTGCCGATCGGCACGCTCTACGATCCGTTCATCCAGCGCGGCCTCGATGCGCTCAACTATGCCTGCTACCAGGATGCGCGCTTTCTCCTTGCTGCCACCCCGTCGGGCGTCACGCTGGCGCCGGAGGGTGGCGCGCACCAGTCGATCGCCACCCAGTTGATCGGCATGGCGCAGGACGGGCTTGCGGCTTACGAGCCGGCATTCGTCGATGAGTTGAGCGTCATCATGCGTTTTGCACTGGATTACATGCAGCGCGACGGCGACGCCGTGCAGTCGGAGCGCACCTGGCTGCGCGACGAGACCGGCGGCTCGGTTTATCTGCGGCTCTCGACGCGCCCGGTTGAGCAGATCATTCGTACCATGACGCAGGACGTCGAGCAGGACGTTGTCGACGGCGGCTATTGGTTGCGACATCCGGGTCCGAATGCCGAAGTCATCGTCGCCTATACAGGCGCCGTCGCGCCGGAAGCCATCGAGGCGGTCGGCATGATGGCCGAGGATCGTCGCGACGTCGGTCTTTTGGCAGTGACTTCGGCCGATCGGTTGAACGCAGGCTGGACGGCGGCAAGCCGCGCACGCGAACGCGGGCTTGTTCATGCCAGAAGCCATGTCGAACGGCTATTCGCCGACCTTCCAGCCCATTGTGCCATCGTCACCGTCGCCGACGGCCACCCGGCCGCGCTCGGCTGGCTGGGCTCGGTGTACGGCCATCGCACGCGTAGTCTCGGCGTCGAGCACTTTGGCCAGTCGGGGACAATCGGTGATCTTTACCGGCACTTCGGAATCGACGCCAATTCCATAGCGACAGCCGGGGAACGGATTGCTGGTGGGCGCCCCATCCGCTATCTGCGCGCGCTGGATTGACCGATGACATCCACGGCTGCTGCAGACCGGAAGGCGAATATTGTGCCTAAGATGCGGCCTCGCTTAGTTGGCTGTGCGCGCCATGCCGGCTCCAGGCCGCTTCGTCTCCAGTAGGGTGCCGCGACTGCAAAACTGTTCAGGCCGCGACTTCGAGCTGTTCGATCTCAGCAATCTCGGCCTGCTTCGCTCTGCCTTGGACGGCGAGGTCATAGCTGGCCTGCATGTTCATCCAGAACTGCGGCGTGGTGCCGAAGAACTTGGCCAGGCGCAGAGCGGTATCCGGAGTGACCGGGGTCGCCTCGTGCGTCAAGCGCTCAATGCGGGTGCGCGGTACATGCAGCTTCTTCGCCAGCGTATAGGGCTTCAGGCCAAGTGGTGCGAGATATTCCTCGCGAAGGATTTCTCCCGGATGGATCGGGGTGTCGAGGTTCAACATTGTTAAGCTCCTGGCAGTGAGCGATAGGTTGGTTTGCTTAGGTTGTTTGCCAAGGGCATCGACAGTCGCGATATCCTTAGTGATAGTCGGTGATTTCTACATCCTCTGCCGCCCCATCTACCCACCGAAAGCAGACACGGAATTGATCATTGATGCGGATTGAATGCTGACCGGCACGATTGCCTTTCAGCGCCTCAAGCCTGTTTCCTGGCGGCGTCTTAAGGTCCGCCAATCAGCAGCGTTGTCGATCATGAACAGCTTCCGCTGAGCGGGACGGACGAGGTCCGACGGGAAACCTTTCGGTGCCTTGCCTCCCGAACAGCCTCGCTGGTTCTATCTTTGAACGAACGTATCAACTGCCATCTCCAGCTAAAGCATCATCGCATGATACGTTCAGACCAGTCAATAGTAACGTATCACGAGACGAGACGAATCTTCTCATTGCCAATAGACTCCCATCTAAGGCAGGAAATCGATCTTGATGCGCAGCTGATCGAGGACATCTTCGGGAATGGTGACATTGACGCGCACGACTTTCGCCGCTTCGGCTTTCAAGGGAACCAGGATGGCGACACCGCTCAGATTGTCTTTGTCAGACATTACGTTCTCGAGGGACGACGGCTCGGGAATGGCCTCGCCGTCCTTGGCCAACCCCTCGACACGAAAGGCCAGTGCTTCCTCGGCCATGGCGCCGGCATTATCCAGGCTGACGCCAGCTGTCAGCAGGCGCGGAAAATCGGGAAAGGAGACGCCGAAGTCGCTGTCCGCTTGCTTGTGGATCAGTCCGATGTAGTTGCGCATTTCTCTACCTCAGCTTCACGCCGGATTTGTTTTTCGATACTTTTGAGAGTGCCGATCGGGATGTCTCGCCTGGGATGCGGAACTGTCACCCGGCCCGACTTAGCATTGTCTTGAACTGGGCGTGACTTCCTTTTCGAGCGCCGGGTCCGTGGTGGCGGCGCCACCGGCGGGCAACCTTTGCACGGACAGTGGCCAACGGGGATATCGGATCCGCCCCGCCCACGGCCAAAAGTTAAGTTGACGTCCAAAGGCAATCGCAACCTCGCTGGACCAAGGACTGGACCAAGCCTGAAAGCCTCGATCGCGTTTTCGCCTCCTATGTGGACTGGAACGGCAGCGGGGTGAGAGCTTGCGCGTTCCACCTCTCGGTCGCTTTGAACAGGACACTTGGAAAGACACGGAAAATCGGTCAGCGATCGGACGTCGAGTTTAGCTGAGGGTAGCTACGCGCTCCCGTCCGTCTCGCTTTCCTCGTCGATCGCCCGAACCGGCAAATAGGCATTGGTTTCCAGCCATTCTCGCAAAATGATCTGAATAAGGTCTGGCCTGCCGATTTTCATCTCTGCTGCTACGGAATCGAGTGCATCTGCGGTCGCGGGCTCCAGCGGCACGCCACCGACGTTTCGGAGCATCAAAGCAGCGCGACGCAGGAGGATCTGCAAATCCGCGCGAGACATGTCGGCTATGCGCTCAGCTGCGCTTTCGAGATCTTCAGCAACAGATCGGCGTGTCATTGGTATCACTCGGTGCATGGCATCCGGCCTTTGCCCTGCTGCTCGGTTGGATAGTGATTGGCCAAGGCCGCGGCTTTCATCGGGTCTAAGGCAATAAGGACACAACAAGTTTCGGCGCTTTTTGGAGAGAGAGGATGGCTGGCCTTCAGTATGCTCGTCGTTCTTCATTTGCCGTTGCCGGGCCGGTGCGTTGGGCTCCATCCGATGGCCAGAGCTCCAGGGTCGCTTCGACTGATTGGACTAATTGCAGCAGTGCCGACTATAGGCACCATGGCCGGCTCGTCATCTTGCATTTTCCTCCCAGTCTTTAGCTCAGCGATTTCCTCGTCACGCCTGGCAATGCGGCTTTCCAGATTGGCGAGCCGCTCGGTCAACAAATAGCGGCCGACCGCAAATCCGCCTCCTCCGAAAAGAACCGCAAAACTGGCAAAGACGGCCGGGTTGGCCAGCATCAGCGCGGAGTTGGCTTCCAAAAAGCTGATAAGATCCTGCATGGTCAACTCGACCCCATCGTGCTGCTAATAAGCGAGCTATCGTCACCGTCTGGCTCGGCTGCCCCGGTTGGCATATTTGCCGCGAATCGTCCGGGTTCATTCACCTCGAAGATCCTGAGTCACTCGCCGTCATCACCATACCGGTCGGGCGGCATGGCGGCCGTTGCGACGTCCATGGCTCATCCCAAGATTGGCAGCGTGTCGTCGTACCCGAACGCTATCAGTCCAGGGTGCCGGTGAGCGAGAGCCAGAATTTGAGTCTCAAGCTAGGCAGTTATACGCCATGAGCGCCTTAACGGTCTCAAGGGGGCTGTCGTATCGAGCGATGAGCTTGACCGCCTCAGAATGAAGTTCAGCTTTGGCTTCAGCGTCTAGGCGAATAATGCCCATTGTCGTTCCTCCTAATGTTTGCCCGACGCGGAGCCGAGAGTTCGTCAAGACGGTCTTGGAGGCGGCCATTGACGATCATTTCCTTGAGCCCCTTCACCGCGTCGCCCTTGTGCTGGGCGATGAATTTGTCGGCGATCGCCTGCAGCGCAGCCTCCCGGCGGCTGTCCAGTCTCACAATGGTGTCCATGGCCGTTGCTCCAAAACTTCTTTGCTAAGAGAACAAAAACGGAACAAAAAGTCAATAGCGAATTGACTTGTCGAGGAATATATTCCTTTTTTGACGGCGCGTAGGGCGGGTGCTTACAGCCAAGGAGAGCCGCATGGGCAGACGAAAAAGCCGGTACGATAGACTGTTTGCTCGGGACGCTGAGGAGATCATAAGGGAGGCACTAAGCCTCCGCGACGCGGTGCTTTCTGCGCAACTCAACCTGAAAGCAAACGGCCCGTTGTTTTGGCAACTTTGTGGGCTGGTCGACAAATTGCACGAGGTGCTGGCCACTGTCGCGGAGAAGGAGCCTGACTACCGCATGCCGAACATTGGTCTTCTACCACTCCCGGAGAACTACTCCACGCGGAAATGACCACAGCGGGGCCGATGGACAGGTTGGGGCGCGCCAAGGCCAACATGCTGCTCATCGTCGAGTGTGGCTAGAAGCGCCATTCGCGTTAAGTCGAGATGCCACGAGCGGCACCTTCAGCTCGCCATATTAGTGACCTGTTACCCAGTAGAGTCCACAGGTTGCCGAGCCATGCGGTGCCTGGCGCAGGAGGCAAGCCACCAGCCAGAACGCGCCGCCTGGCTAGCCCCTTCGCCGTCGCGGCCAGCCACAACCGTCTACCGCAGGTCCAACTGCAACTGGCCGCTATAGTCCTCCGTCGTCAGGAAGAAGCCCTCATCGATCGCCTTGGCTTTGAAAGCGGGATCGGAGCCCAGGTCCTGGAATTCCGGCTTTAATGTGCCTGACGCGTCAAAATAACGATCTCGAAAGCTCGCCCGGTCAAGCCCTGCATAGTCTCCGCCCTTACCCGCGACGGTGCAGGATTTCAGTTCGGTTTGGTCGGCAGCGTCAGCCGGGAAACTCTTCCTTGCGAAATCCATGGGACCGATGCTTGGCGCTATGCTGTGGGGAAATTGTGTGACGCACCGCGCCGTCGCATCACCCGCAGCGATCGTCAGATCGAAATAGGGAGGCCTTAGGCCCTTGGTCGCGAGGTAGGCAAAGGCACGAATCCGGTTCGCTGCCCTCAAGGTATCAAGGTCTGTCGTCTCCAGAATGCTGCCATTGATGGTGAGCTTTCCAGTCCCGCCAAGTGCTGCAATTTGCTTCTGCAGCCAATCTGCGTCGCGATCGATCCAGGTCAGGAAATCGAGCGGAATCGCTTGCGGCTCCTTCAGCTGCGGGTTCATGGATTGGGCGAGGGCCCCCGCGGTGGCGAGCATCGCCAGCCCGGCCAGGGCCGCCGTAAGGAGAGGGAAGTTTCGCATGTCATGCCTCCGTCCTTCTACGTTGCCGCGAATCAGTTGTAGTGGTTGCGCGGCTTGATGCCGAGCATGTCGCGCAATTGGTTCTCTGTTATGTCGTCAGGCCGCGGCGTTCCGCCGACACCGACGGTCCGCGCTTCCTCGTCCATAGAGGTATGCGGCTTTCCATCAAGCCCGTTGTAGGTGGCTGGCCCCATGCCGGAAATCTGCCCCGCCTGGATGTGGGAAGCGTGGATCTGCTCATGGGCAAGCACGATGCCAGGGTCGGCCGGGTTTTTCGCGACCGTGCCGGTCGACTTGTCGAACTCGCTCGACGTGCGGATACGGGCGGCGGCCGGATCGTAAGATATGATCGCCCCTCCCGGTGTCGTCATCGGGTTCTTCGTGGGGTCGGCGAGATCGGTTCCCGTACGGCCGGCGACGTTCTGAATCGTCACCGTTTCTGGGCTGTCGACAATCCTTTTGGTGAGCTCGCGCCCTGTATCCATTCCAGTACCGGGCACGAAGAAGTCCTTGACGTCGAGCCAGGCGCCGTGGAGCCAGCTTTGCGAAACCTCGCCGGTCTTGCTGTCGACTCGGGCAGTCGGGTCGGTACGCTGGATATCCTCCTCAACCTGCCGCCGATAGGCGGCATCGCCGGCGACGATCTCCTTGAGACCTGTCGGGTCGATATAGGCCATCGGATTGTTGTTGGCATAAGCGAAGAGATTGCATGATGTCGGGTTGCCGGTGCAGCGCTCAGGATCGCCGACATAGAGCGGGTCGGGTGAGACGAAGCGGCCAAGGGCCGGATCGTAGTAGCGGGCACCAAAGTAGTAGAGCCCGGTATCGTCGTCGAGATATTTGCCGGTGAACCGATGGTGGGTCTTTTCGCGCGGCAACTCACCCGAAACATTCGTCAGGTGATCGGCCCAGGCGGGAGCCAGCACCTCCGGCTTGTGCTCGGTTCCGTATGCCCGATAGAGCATCTGCTCCACCGGGGTGCCGCCCGAGGCGATCACATAGTCGCTGCTCTCGATATGGTCCTTGAGGTAGTAAAACCATTTACCGGTACCGTGCTCAAGCCGCACCAATTTCGTCGAGGCAATGTTGACGTAGCTCTCCTCGCCCTTTGGGCCGACCTCGAATGTCTCCACCGGATAGAGATAGAGCTGGTCAGGCTTCGATCCGTCCGGAGTGACGACCTTCTTGTATAGGCGCCGACCGGTCTGGTCGTAGCCGTAGAAGACGTCGTTCGCTGCGGTCTGCGCTCGGATGAGCCTGCCGTTGATGTCGAAGACAGTGCCGGTAAGGTTCGGCGACGTCGCCAGCTGACCGAAGCCGTCGAAACCATATGACTTCGACGCGCTGCCGGCTGGAATGAGGCCGGTCGCGCTGGCTGCCGCGGGGACAATCCCTGCTCCGGGATCGAGCTCGTCATTGCGGGCGAAGGTGCCGGCCGGCGAATATCCGAATTCGGCGTGCTTGCCGTAGCGATCGATGCTCACGAGCTCGTTCTTGAAGTCGTAGTGAAAGCTGCCGGAGCGGTCGACGTGGGTCGCACCGCCGGCACCACTGCCCAGCGCATCGACGATCTGTGTGATCGAGCCGTTCGAATTGAACGCCATCGCCAGGTCCTGCAGCGGAACGCCTCCCGCTTGCGAGACAATATGCGTCAGGAACAGCGTCGTGGGATCGTAGGTCATCTGCGTGAAGGCGCCGAGCCGGTAGTCGACGCGCTCGATGCGTCCTTCCGGATTGTAGGTGATGTTCTCGATCACTTTCTGCGGGCCGGCGAAGTCTGGATGGGATACCGTCACGGAGCGGAGGTTCTTGTCCGGTCCAAGCGCGAATTTCGACGCGAGGCCGCGTGGGCCGATCGATGAGTCAATCCGGCCATCGAGCGTGTGATGGAAGCGATCGGCATATTTTGCGTGGTTGATGTCCACCTCGTTGGCCGTCATACGGCCATTCGCGTTGTAGGCGTAGCGTTCGACCGCGTCGAACAGGCCATTGGGATCGTGGATTATGACCTCGGTTATTTTGTCGAGCGGCAAGGCGATCGGCAGTTCGAACCCGTCCGCAGAGGCGATGTCGACGCCCCGGTCGTAGCGGTATTCAAGATGGAGGACACCATCGTCGACCTCAGTGAGCTTGCGGTTGAGGAAGTCGTACGTGGACGTCTGCACGGAAGCTTCGCCGTTCGTGCCGACGCGCGCGATCGCTGATTGCCGGCCACGCGCGTCGTAGAACGCGTACCGGTCGCCCATTCCGGGAATTGACTGGAATTCGATGTCGCCGACCGAATTGTAGACTAGCCGTCGAGGAGTGGTTTCGCCCGGCAGCCAAATCTCGCTCAAATAGCCGAAGGAATCGCGCACGAAGCGCGAGATATGCATTACGCCGTCGCCGTTGGCGGCGACGAAGCCGGTCACTCCGTTCTCGTTGCTGAGCGAGTATTCCTCGCTCCGCACTGTACCGTCGAACTGATCGGCATAGGTCGTGATTGTGTGGGTGCCCCAAGGCCCGAAGGTCATCTCGGAAAGCTTACCCGACGGATAGGACTCGCGCACCATGCGGCCTGCCGCGTCGTATGTATATGCGTTGCCGATTTCGTGATCCGGGCGCGGAACGTCGCCGAGGTCGAAGACCTTCTGCAGGTTCAGGTCCTCGACACCGCCGAAGCTCCTGACGACGAATGGCGTCCAGCGGAACACCAATTTCTCGTTGCGATTGTAGAGCGCGAAGTTGCGGACCCGCACGCCCCCCTCGGCAACGCTTTCCAGCTCGGCGATTTGGTTGCCGCGCGCATTATATGCCGCCAGTTCGGCTATGAACTCGCTCTCGCCTTCCGGCGTTTCAGCTGCGCTCTTGTAGCGGCGCTTCGATGTCAGGATCAGTGAGGGCAGGCCGCTCTCGCCGATCTTATAGCTGTAGAATTTCTCCGCACCGTCGGCTGCCGCCTCGTGCGTCCTGCGACCGAGCGCATCATAGTCGTTGGTGACGACCATGCCGAGGGGAGTCGTCATCGTCCGCACAGCTCCGGCCCGTGGTCCGTCATAGGTCATTAACGTGACCTGGTTGAGCTCGGACGCACCGCCCGCCATTTTGGTGTGGCTCAGCGGCAGGGTGCCGGTCTGCTCGTAGAGAACGGCCTCTGTCTGCCCTAGGTCGTCCGACAGAGCGGTGGTGTTGCCGAAGACGTCATAGGCCATGCTCTTGGTGAGCGTGCGGGTGGCATTGCGGAACTGCTCGAGCGACGCCGGCAAGCTGCTGAGGCCTGAAAAGACCTCGAGCGTGCGGGTGCCCATGCGACCGCCCGCGTCGGCTAGATAGGTGAAGCTTTCACGGCTGAGCAGTCGCGTTCCGGTAAGGATGCGGCGCTCGGAGGCGGCGTTGACAATGCCGAGCGCGGCAAGATCGGTCCGCGATTGCGCATACCCGGTCTGGGTGGTGCGGCTAAAGCCTTGGACGGTCAAACCCGCGGGTCCCGGGATATCGCGAACCTGCACCGTTTCCGAGGCGGGCATATTGAATTCGTCGAAATCCGTATAGGTCTGGGTTTTAACGGGATCCTTGCATTCGGGATCCGCCGGCTCCTGCTGTTCGGCCTCGCCGGCGGACGCGGTTAGAGTTTCCTTGACTTTTCTGAGGTAGGACGAGCCATCGCCGTTCGGGTGGGCTTCCCAGATCGAAGCCTCGCATTTGAGCATCATGCCGGTCGTCGGCAGCTTCTGGCTGCGCGTGGCAGTCGACAGCGAGTGCAGCGCCGCCGCCGACGGATCAAGCGTCTCGGTTGTCTCCGCGCTCGCAACGAGTGTCGCCTCGGGCTTCACTTCATAGGTCTTGCGGATCTTCAGTTTGCCGGCGAGGTTCAGGTCAGCCGCCGTTTCGGCGAAGGTGTAATATTGTTCTCGATCGAGGCTTGAACGCTGCGTGACGCGCTGGCCGGCCGCGTTCTCGTCGCCGTAAGCGACCTTCTCGACGTCCGAGAAGCCGATGAAGCGGCGATTGATCACATCGTAGAATGGGTTGTGGTAGAAATATTCGTCCGTCTGCACCTGGTCGCGAGCCTGGCCCGGTATGCCCTGCGACGTGACGAGCTGCTTGGCGACGACAACAGGGAAGTGCAAGTTGCGCGTCGGCTGGCCGTTGGCGCGGTCGCGCAGCATCTCGTCGATCGAGGTCGCATAGCGAATGTCGTGCCGCCGGCCGGAATCAAAGTCGACGACCGTGAGCAGGTTGGCCTTGACGAGCTGCATCGTGTCGGTGCGGTTGAAGTCAATGACGACGACGGGCTTCACCTCATCGCCGGACGGCTTCTGGAACACGATGATTTCGCTCTGACCGTCGCCGTCGATGTCGGCGACGCGCGAACCGAAGGTCTGCGTCGACGTGCCTAGTTGAACCCGCAGATTAAGCGTGATGCTGAGCGGATCTTTCAGGTACGTGCCGTCGCCAAAGCCGAGCCAGATGCGCATCTGGTCGGTGCGCTCGCCCATCGACGCGAAATCGATGATGCCGTCCCCATTGGCGTCGATGTACCACATCGTGGCGAGGCTATCGCCGGCCAGCATGCCGCCAATCTTCGAGAAGGTGCCGTGACCGCAGACCGGATCGCTGATCCCGGCATCGCCGAACAGCAACGCATTCGAGTCCCTCGAGAAGGCGTTGCCCTGGTTCTCGTAGAGGCAGAAGCCCTGGTCGGCTGGACGGATGACGACGAGATCGGGCAGCCGGTCGCCGTTGATGTCGACCATCCGCACATTGTTGCGGCCGAGTATCTGGCCGTCCTGGCTGTTGAATGGGAACGCCTTGGTCAGCGCGCCGAAATTGACGCTGTAACCGCCATCGGCCTGTCGCCGTGTCAGATTGAGGAATATCCGCCATTCGGTGCGGCCATCGGCGTTGAGGCGCGTCGTGACGATGTCAGACAGGCTGTCCATATTGACGTCGGCGAAGCGGCCGTTGCCGCCAGCGAATGTCGTCGGCGAGACGCCAGGCAGCGGGATCGAGCGGCCGAGATAGGGGAAAGTCCCGTCGGCCTTGCCGTCATAGACGTGCATCAACCCATCTTCGATTTCGACGATGTCGACGAAGCTGTCACCAAGGATGTCGGCAAAAGCGAAGCGGTTGTCAGTGAGCCGCGGCGCGATCTGGCGCATCAGTCCAGCCTCGGTCGGACGCGACAGGATGAGCTGGGTCGTGTCGCCGAAGGCGCTGTTCAGGTCGCCGCTGCCAAGATGCACGGTCGCGCCATCATCCTTGCTCTGCACGATGTCGACCAGCGCATCCATATTGAGGTCGGCCAACTCGAAATTCTGCGGGGGGATGTCGCCAGCGAACGCCATCTTTGGCGCTTCGAACACGACGGGGCGCGACGCAAGCTCGGCGCTCGTCCACGACGAATAGCCGAAATGGATATCCGGGAACTTCAGCGTCGATTGCGCCAGCGCCTCGCCGCCAGTGTCGCCATAGCGATAAAGCACGCGCAGCTGGTCGAGCACATTGACAGACTGTGTGTCGATGAGCGGTGTCAGGTCGGCCTGAGCCTTCGCCAGGCAGTCCGGATGCGCCCGGACGATGAACTTCGACGTGTCACTGGTATCACGGCCGACATATCCCATGCACCATTGGCCGTAGACGGTGTCCTTAAACTTGGCTGTCATCTTACCGTAGAGCCGGGCGTTCTCCTGTCTGCTGCCATTGGTGTGGCTGACGAGCGTCGATTGTGTCTCGATCAAGTCGAACTGATAGCTACTCTGGCCGCCGGCGAAGCTGGCCTTTGTGAGATAGCTGCGTCCACCGAAACGCTGGTAGTCGTAGCGGACGGCTTCGCGGTTGGCGTTGAGCTGCAAAACCAGCGGCCATTTCGTGACGTAGGGGGCGGCTATATCGAAATTGCCCTCCGCCACGGACGGATCGCCGCTGAAGATCAGCCGCATTCCGTTGGCATTGATCACCTCGAAGCCCGAGGGGATGGTATCGGTGTGCAGGCCGCCCGTCAGGTCGAGCGAAACGACGTCGAACGCGCCAGTGTGGTAGAGGATCTTGACGAAATCCTCGGCGTATTCGGGCTTGTACTCCCAGACGCCGTTGTGGTTTCCGAGAAAGACGAGTCGCGCGCCCATGTATGACAGGCGGGAGAAGAAATCGCCGCCCGGCTTGGTGCCGGGCAAGGCCGTGCCGAGATCGTCATTGACGGCGATCGCCTGGGTGTTGAACTGCCAGCCGATGCCGAGCCCGTTGCCGGTATCGCCCGCGAACTGGCTGTAGGTGAGGCTGATTTGCGGCCCGAACTGGCCGCGCGTCGGCAGGTTGGGTAGCGGCAAGGTGAAGTTCGCCGATCCCGTGTTGTTGTTAAGCGAGAAGCTGCCCTCCTCTTGCGAGACGGTGCCGCCCGCCGCGGGCAACTGCACGATTGACGTCGCTGATTTGTCTTCGGCGCGAGCCGGGGAGCCGAGTACTGCGGCGCCGGCGGTCAGGGCTGCGAGAGTGGCAAAGGTCTTTGCGAACATGGGACTACCTCTCCGGATGCAGGCATTACTGATGAATGTGCGGGCTCACGATGATGAGTTGCAAGCAGTTCGGGCGTGGACAGATGACCGAGGGCTGGACGGCGATCGCGTCTTGCAGGTGAATGTTTCCATCGAAGATGCGCAACGGCTCGCGCTTGCAGGCTTCGGCGACTTGCTGGAGGAGCGGCTGCGGGAACGAGCAGATCGGGTTGTTGCCGAGATAGGACTTTCCGATCACCGGATGGACCTGAGCGAAATTCTCAACCCGGTTACCCCTCAGATCGACGACCGACAGCGCCGGAAGTGTGCCGAGCGGCAGCGCATTGAAAACGCGGTTGTTGCGCAGATCGACATCCGACAACGCTGGCATGCTCGATAGATTGCCGACATTGGTGATCTGGTTGTTATTCAGGTAGATGTATTTGAGCCCGCTCGAGCCGAAGCGCGGGATGGCCGACAGCCGGTTGGTGGCGAGGTTCAGCTTCTGAAGTCCCGTGAGCGATGCGATCGGCGACGCGTCGGTGATCAGGTTGTCGAACAGGTTGAGTTCGCCCAGCGCCCGGAAATAGACCACAGGGTTGACGGCGATGATCGACTTCTTGTTCAGCGTCAGGCTGGTCAGTGACTGCGCCCAGTTCTGCACTGCGCTGCAATCGGTGCTGTCGACGTGGTCGGCCTGCATGCGGCTGTCGAGTGCCGCCATGAAGCCGCGCGAGTCGCCGAGCGCGATCGAATCGAACCGGTAGACGATGCAGTATTCAGCGAAGCTGGCGTACTGCAGCGGCAGGTTGCGAATTCCGGCGTCGTCGAGCAACGGCAGGTCCGCCAACGGCATAACGGATTGCACCTGGGTGTTCGAGAAATAGAGCTTGGTGAGCTTGTTGAGTAGCCCGATGCCGATCAGGTTCGACACTGGATTGCCCTCGACATTCAGTTGTTCGAGGCGGCGCAGTTGCAATATCCCCTGGATCGAGGAGATCTGGTTGTTGCGAATCCAAAGCTTTGTCAGCCCCGGTATTGCCGACAGCACCGAGACGTCGGACAGCTGGTTGTCGGACAGGTCGATGGAGGTCAGATTGCCCATCACCGGGAAGAGGGAGACGCTGGTCAAGCCGCGGTTCTTGGCATCGGCGAACTGGCGTGAGCTGAGATCGTCATAGGCTCTGCCGCAGACAGTCTTGCCCGAGATAGACAGCAGCGCGTTCACTTCTGCGGCTTGCGCGGGGGTCAGAAAGTCGGTCTGGTTGCGCATCAGGCATGCCGACAGGAAATCGGTCGCTTGCACAGGATTGTCGGAAAGATCGAGATTGATCAGGCCCGACAGCGCCGCCAGCGGCCTGACATTGGCAATCGAATTCTTTGACAGGTTGAGTATGCCGAGATTGGTCAGACCGGCGAGCGGCGCGATGTCGGTGATGTCATTGCTCGACAGGTTGAGCGAAGTGAGTTGCGGCAATGTGGCGAGCGGACGCAGGTCGCTGACGATCTTGGACGACAGGTCGAGCGCCGTGGTCGCCAGCAGCTTGTTGCCGACCGCCGAGCATGTTCCGCCGCCCTCCAATTCGACCATGGCGCGAATGGTCTGCCCAAGCGGGGTCGCAGCGTCGCGGTGCAGCACGCACAGGTCAACGAAGCTTTGCCCGCCGCCCGCTACGATTGGATTGCCGCTGAGATTGATGGCTAGCGTCGAGGGAAAGCTGCCGAGATTGGCGAAGGTCTCGATCTTGTTGTTGGCAAGGTTGAGGCTGGTCAGGCCGCCGAGCGCGCTGAGCGGTTCGAGCATGTCGCCGGTAAGGCCATTGTTGCCAATGGACAGTGTCGAGAGCGCCTGCAGGAATTGCAGCGGCTCAAGGCTGGCGACCTTGTTGTTGTCGAGCGAAAGGTTTGTGAGCAGCGCCAGCGCTGACAGTGCGCGGATGTCGGTGATGTCATTGTCGGAGAGGTCGGCCCGGGTCAGCGCGGTCAGCGGCGTCAGCGCGTTGATGTTGCTGATGTGATTGCCGGAAATGTCAAGGAAGGTCAGCGCCTTGAGCTTGGTCAGCGGCCCCAGGTCGGCGATCGAGTTCTCGGCGATCGACAGGCTGGCGAGGTTCGTTAGAACCGCAATCGGCTCTAGCGATTGTACGCCCTTGCCGTTGAGATTTAGCGTCGTGATTGATTCCAGGAAGGTCTGTGCGGCGTCGCATGCGGCGGGGTTGCCGAGCGCCGACACCCCGCCGGGCGTTGAATCGAGCACCGCCATCACGGTCGCCGTTTCAGCCGGCGTGCGGTCGCCCTTGACGCACCACTTCGCGAAGGTCGTCGGCTTGCTGACCAGCGGCGCGCCGGAGAGGCACGCGATGGTGTGGATCTTGCCGACGAAGAACGGCGTCGGATCGGCGTTCAGAGCCTGGTCGAGATTGAGCTTCAGCTCGGTGACCAGCGGCGCGCAGCTGGGAATGTAGAGCCGGTCGGAAAATGTCGTCGCGCCGAAATCTGAGGGGAATTGCAGGTAATAGACTAGGCCGCTGCCATTATCGTGCGCGAACACCTTGATCGGATATGTCTCGCCTGACGGGCACAGCAGCGGGTTGGCAGCGGGATCCGCGGCGACGATCGCGCTGTCGACGGCGGTCAACACTTCCGAGGGAACTGTCGCGAAGCCAAGTCCGCGGATCACTGCTTCCTCGTCAGCCTGGTCCTTGCAACGGATACGGTAGCCGCGCCCGTCGGAAATAAGCAACGGATAATGCAGCCGGTTCGCCTCCAGCGCCGGATCCTCGAACAGCACAACCTTGGGCTGGTCCGCTCGGGCCGGGCCGGCGCCGGCAGTCACGAGCAGGATTAGGACGAGGAGCAGCGATCGGGCGATGCGGTTCATCTGGTTTCTCCTTTCGAGGCTCCAGCTGATCGATGCGGCTCAATCAGCTCGAACCACTAGCGACGCTACCTCTCGTCCGCCGCCTTGAGGGTCCAATAGCTCGACGGATCGCGGTCGCAGGCGAACTGAAGGGCCGGGATGTTGTTCAAGTTGCTAACCCCGCCGGCAATCGTCAGGCACTTGCCTGTCTGGACGTTCTCCGCCTGAACTCCGTCGCGCGTCTCGACTAGATTCCAGCGGCGTGAAGGATCGCCGTCACAGTTGAACTGCAGGGCCGGGATATTGTTTTCGGTGCTGACTCCGCCGGCAATCGTAAGGCACTTGCCGGTCTGGACGTTCGCCACCTGGAAACCATCGCCTGTTTCGACCAGCCTCCAGCGCTGCCATTGACTACCGTCGCATTCGAATTGCACCGTCGGCGCGTTATTGTCGGTTCTTCCTTGCGCGACCGACAGGCACTTTTCGGTTTGCCGGTTCACCAGCACCACCTCGGCGTCGGCCGCCCGTATACTCCAGAACCGTGCCGGATCGCGGTCGCAGTTGAACTGGAGGGCAGGGATGTCGTCGTCGGTGCTCACCCCGCCGGCAATTGTCAGGCATTTTTTCGTCTGCACGTTTTCAGCCTGAAAGCCGTCGCCGGTCGCGGTCAGCTTCCAGCGTCGCGACGGGTCGCGGTCGCAGTTGAACTGAAGGGCCGGGATATTGTTGTCGGTGCTGACCCCGCCGGCAATGGTCAGGCATTTTCCGGACCGCACGTTCTGCAGCTGAAAACCGTCGTCCGTCTCGACCAGCTTCCAGCGTCGCCACTGGTCGTCGTCGCAGTTGAACTGTACGGCCGGCGCGTTGTTGTCGAGGCGCCCCTCGGCAACGGCCAGGCATTTGCCGGTCTGCATGTTTGCCAGCACCACGTCGGCCTCCTTGATTGCCGTGATGCAGGCTTCGAAAATCTTCCCGGAGGCGACGGTTGAATGCTCCGGTCGACTGATGCAGACCGGATTGCCGTCCAGCGAAGGGTTGAATGGCAGGATGGCGCTGACGGACTGCACCGTGGCCAGGCGGTTGGCGCGCAGGTTCAGAGCGGTAAGTTTGGTCAAGCCCATCAAGGCGCGTGCATCCGCGATCCGGTTCTTCGACAGGTCGAGCACCGTGAGTTCTTGCAGAAACCGCAGCGGCGACACGTCCGTGACCTTGTTGTTGGCCAGAACCAGCCGCATCAAAGCCCGCGCCGAGGCGAGCGGCCGCAGGTCGGCGATCTGGTTGGAACTGAGGTCGACGTCGGCCAGCTTCTTCATCACCGCCGCCACGTTGATGTTGCTGATCCTGTTTCGCGACAAATCGAGGAACGTGAGCTCGGTCAGTTTTTCGAGATCACGCGTGTCGGCAATTTCATTGCCGGACAAGGTCAGGCTCGTCAGATGGGTAAGTGTCGCCAGCGGCTCAAGGTTTGTCAGTCGTCGTCCGGCAAGGTCGAGCGTTGTGCTCGACGCGAGAAAATCCTGCGCGCTTGCGCACGCCGCCGGATTGCCTAACGCTGAGGCACCGCCGGGTGTCAGGGCAAGCAGTTCCTCGACCGTCGTCTGCTGGGTTGGATCAAGGTCATCCTTGACGCACCAACTGACGAAGGTCGTCGGCCTGCCGACAAGCGGCGCGCCGGCCACGCATGCGATAGTATGGACCTTTCCGGCGAAGAATGGGGCGGGGTCGGCGTCTATCGCCTGATTGAGGTTAAGTTTCAGTACCGCGACCAGGGGCGCGCAGCCCGGAATGTAGAGTTGGTCGGAAAAGGATGTTGACCCGAAATCGGTCGGGAACTGCAGGTAGTAGACGAGCCCACTGCCGCCGTCGTGCGCAAAGACCTTGATCGGGTAGTTCTCGTCGGACGGACACAACAGCGGATTGGCGGCGGGGTCGGCCGCGATGATCGCATTGTCGACGGCCGTCAGCACCTGCGACGGAACGGTGGCGAAGCCCAGTCCACGGATCACCGCCTCTTCGTCAGCCTGGTCGTTGCAGCGGATGCGGTAGCCGCGTCCCTCGGAGATGAGCAGGGGATAGTGCAAGCGGGTGGCGTTCAGCGTCGGGTCCTCCAACAGGACGACCTTCGGTTCCTCGGCGCGGGCCAGACCGGCATCGATCGCCACGAGCAGCGTCAGCAGGAGGAGCAGCGATCGGGCGATGCGGTTCATCTGGTTTCTCCTTTCCGCTCTATTCGACCAGGCTGAAGCGGCCTGGCCCGCAAGCCCGGCTGGTATTGTCGCGTGCGATGTCGTTGCCCGGCAGCAGGAAACTGGCGCTTGAGCCGCTGTCTGCGAAACTGACCGCACAGCGAAAGCCGGATACCGTCGAAGTGGTGAAATTCGCTGACGAGCCACGCTCGAGCTGGATGGCGGAGCCGACCGCAAGGCCAGCGGCCGTCGGTGCGAACCCGTCCGAGCGGCCGGCCACGACCGCCCCGCGCAGAACCAGCGGATTGGCCGCAGCGATGTCGGTGAAGTCCATCCGCATCAGGCTGTCGGAGGTAAGCACCGCGCCGAAGCGCGCGCGGACAATGCTGGACCGGGCGGGCGCTTGGGCCGAGATCAGCAGCCGTGCCCGAACGCCTTGGATCGCCAGCATGTCTGCTTCAACCCGGAGCCCGCGCGCATAAAGGTCAGCCAGGCACAGCGACGCGCCGCGCGCCATCGGCGACAGTCCCTCCGCCACGGTGCCGATAGTCACATCGTCGAGCGCGACAGCACCATTCTGCGCGATGATGGCGACGACCTCGTCGGTCGTTTGATCGGCTGCCCGCGCCAGGTCGATCCGTTCGAGGTCGAGCCGCGGCAACCCATCCGCGACGATAATGACGCCAGTCGCCGACAGGATGCATGACGACGTGCCGGCTGGCACCCGGTTGGCGGTGCCGACGAGCCGCGAGCGGGCGACGCCGGCGGCAGGCGCCACGTGCACCGTCTTGAACGGCAATCCCTTCAGTATCAGGGTGTGCGGCGTCTGGACCGATGCGGGCAGTTCGAGTCTGAGATTGGCCCGGCCGGCGCAATCGCCCTCGGCGGAGAATTGCTCTAGCGTCAGGGTGCCGCCATCATTGATGCGGCGAACGCACGTATCGTTGGCCGAACCCCGACAGTCGAAGCCGGTACCCGGAAGCGGAGCGGCTGTCAGCGCGCGATCGGTCTCGCCCATCCAGTCGCCAATGCCGGGGACAGAAAGGCCGAGCGCCGAGGTGAGAAGCGGGCAGCCCGTGAAGGACAGGCTTCGCCCTTCCGCGAAGGTCCAGTCCAGCCGTGCATTGCCGAGGGGGTCAAGCGAGCTGATGGACGGGCCGGCTGGCAGCAGCGACAGGCCGAGGTCGATGCCGGGCTGCGCGAAGGCCGCGTGCTCGCGCTGATAGCCATCGCAATTCGACAGACACAGGTCGACGAAGGGCGCCGAACGAAGCGCGGCCACCGCGTCGGCACCAAGTAGGGTTACGGCCTCGGCCTCGGCGATTCCGAAGAATGCCCGCAACTTCTTCTCTGCCGCTTCCGCCGCAGCCGCATCGACGATGATGTCGCGCGTCGCCCTGCCGTCGAGGCGCACAACCGGCAGATAGGAGGGCTGCGCGCCTTCGCCGGGCGGCGTGTAGCGCACGACATAGACCGTGTCGCCGATGCTGTCGGCGCTGAGGAAGGTTTCAAACCGGTGCAGGCTCCAGCGGGCCACGCTCGCCACCGCGAGGTCCGACGGGCCGCCGAGATCTCCGCGGCCGCAATCGAGTACGAACGGTGTTCCAACGCTGGGCGGCGCGACGAAGCCCTGGAGCACCCCCGGCAGTTGCAGTCGCTCGCGGATGGCGAGCGCCGCCTTGATCTCCGCGCAGGCGGTGGGCACAGCGAAATAGCCGCTGCCCGAGGGGGAGGGGAGATAATAATTGCCCGATGCCTCGACATCGGCCCAGATCGCGGTTGTCGCCGGCCAGTCGACGTCAAATGCGGTGCCAAGGCATGGCAGCCGCGGCTGCACCCCAAAGCCGTTTTCAGCTTGGAGCTTGGCAAGCGTCGCCGGCGAGACAGCGGCGGTGTCGGGCAGGTGCAGCAGCCGCTTCGCCTGGCCCGCGCTGGCGCAGCCGGCGAGTTCCACCGCCTTGCCGTCGAAAAGGGCCACATAGACGTCCCTGTTCTGGTCGGTGACGAAAGCGGCAAGCTGCGGCTCGGCGCGGGCCGCTGAAGCGCCCGCGAGAAGCAGGGCGAGCAAGGCGGCCGCCTGTCTCATCGCAATTCGCTCAGGCAGCTTGCTGCGCGGGCTGGGTCCATGTTGACCTCGGTCATCAACGGATCGAGGCCGGCCGACTGGCACAACTCCTTGACCGAGACCGAGTGCGGCCCTTGGAAGTCGACCGTAAGATTTCCATTGGTGATCTGCCCGTTCTGGCCGACGCATAGCGGATTGTTGGCAAGCGCCGGCCGACGGCAGGTACGGATGACGTCGGCCATCGCGCGACGGTTGGTCAGTTCGCAGAAGTAGATGCGGCAGAGCGCGGCGACCGTGGCGCGGTTCTCGGCGTCGGCATTGATAATACGCTTGATGTCTGCAACCAGCGCGCTCGCCTTGGCCTCGAAGGCGAGGCCTTCGACGCGCGTCTTTTCGCCCGCGATCTCACCCGACCGTTCGGTGATCTTTGGCATCAGGTTGATGTTTTCCGACGTTATGAACAGCCCGCCTTTCCAGCGGTCGAACTCGTCAAGGATCGAGGTCGCCCTCAGGATCGCCTCGCGGTAGGCGATGTAGATCGGCCCCATCTTGGTGTCGCGCGCCGCCTCGTAGACCTGGTTTAGCGCGGCGTATTCCTTGTTCACTGCGTTGGCACCCGCCTTGATGTCGTCGATGCCGGCACGCGAACTCTGCACCAGGCCCTCGGCACGCTTCAGCTTGCGGGAAAACATCGCCGTGATCGGGCTCTCGACGCTGGCGAAGTAGCTCTCGATCACCTTGCCGGCCGCGCCGTCGGAAAAGGCATCGATCTCGGTGTCGGACAAATTGGAGATGAGGCCGCACTGGCCGTCGAAATCGGCACTCAAGGGGCCGGCCTCGCAAGCGCTCATCTCGGCCAGCCTCTGGTCTAGCGTCCGGTTCGAACCGAGCCTGTCGGCATACTCGAACAACGCATGATTCCATTCGATCGCATTCAAGTCGGCCTGGCTGTGCCGCCGGTCGCGGCAAAACAGCGTCTGTTCCATCCGGCTCTGGTTGCCCGAAGCGCGGTAGGCGTCGAGATGACGCGTCGCCTCGGCGCAGTTGGCCAAGCCCGAAATCAGGCCGGCGAGCTGCTGGTGGACAGGCGGCAGTCCGCGTGTCTGCGCCTCGCGCATCAGGTTGGCCGCGCGTTGGCTGTCGTCGGGGCTGCGGGCCGGGCGGTGGAAGACGCAGAGGCCTTGCTCGAAGGTCTTCAGCGTGCCGTCCGCAATGGCCGGCCCCTCGCAGTTGGGAGCCTCGAGAACGCGCGATTCGATCGTATACCCGGCGAGATTGTCGACGAACAGGTCGCGCGCAACCGCTCCCGTCGCGCCTAGCGCCAGAGCGAGCACTGCCGTGGCTACAATAGCTTTCACGGCGCGCTCGCGAAGATGAAATAGAGGGTGAACACAGCGCCGTCGAACGGGCAGTCGCTCGGCTGCAGCGACAACCGATACGAACCGATCAGCGGCGCGCCGAGATAGGGCAGGATCAGGCTGGTGTCGTTCGACGGTCCGGGCGCGCGTGGAAACTTGCGCGCCTGGTAGCGATCCTGGACCCAGTAGCGGATGATCCGGGTGATCTCGTCGCCGCTGTCGGCCTGGTTGAAAAAGGTCTGCAAAGCGACCCGCTCCGGCCCGATCGAAATGTCGGCGCTAACCTCGCTCGACCCCTTGGTCAGCGGCTTGAGGACGAAGCCGCTGCCGCGGTGTTGCAACGCGAAGCGGTTCCATTGCGCCCCAGTGCACTGATAGTCGGTGCCGACGAAGACATCGATCAGGGTCAGGTTCTTGCGTTCACGGAATTTGTTGGGCGCCCACAGCGCGAAATAGCCGGTTGCCTTCATCAGCGCGTCGGTCGACGCGAACGGCGAAACCTCGAACTCGACATTCTCATCGAGCGCCAGCTTGCGGGCGAAACCGGAATTGGCGGGCACGACGATTTGGGCGACATCGATGTTGATCTGCCGCTCGTCGAAGAAGCGCTTGGCAACAATGTCGTCTATCATCGCCTGGAGCTGGGTTGCGTTGCGCACATAGACCACGGGCACAGTCGTGTCCTCGCCGGTGAAGGCCTGCACCACTTCAAAGCGGCGGCGCATCAGGTGCATCAGCCGGTTGGCGGTCTCGAGCACGCGGCGCTTGGTCACCAGATATTCGGGGATGCCCTTCATCAGCTCGGCGACAGTGTCCTGGGTCGCGATGAACAGGTTCTTGCTCCTCGCCGGATCGTCGATCTGGGTGACCAGCTTCGTCATGTCCTCCTGCTGCTTTGTCACCTCGGCCTGAACGTTGCTCTGGAACTTCAGGATGCTGTCCTGCAGCGCGCGGCTCTTCAGAGCGAGGTCCTTGGCCTGGTTCAGCCCCGCGACAAGTTCCTCGGTATTGCCGCGCGACTGCGTAATGCGCTGCTCGACGAAGGCGAGCTCGGCATCATTCAGCGCCAGCATCTTATCCTTCTGCCGGTCGCGCAGTTCGTTGATCAGGTTGGTAGAGGCATTTGATTCCTCGGCGAGGCCGGCCACGGTCGTCTGCGCAGCGCGAACGCGGTCGATGCGACCGTTGGTTGCCGCGACCAGTTCGGCGACACGTGCATTGTCCTCGTTGAGCTGAGCTTCCGACAGGGACAGCTTGTCGAGTTCCAGGTTGAGTATCGCGATCTCGTTGGTCAGCCGGTCGATCGTGCGCTGCTGGTCGGTGATCTGGAAACTGAGCAAGTCGTTCTCGCGCCCCTGAAGATCGAGCCCGGCGAGTATGCGCGCATGGTCTGACGTGAGACGCGCCACCTGCTCGTCGATGCCGAGATCCTGGCTCTGGCAGTCGACCGCCGCCATCGAGCCCTGCAGCGTCAGTTCCTTGATCTCCTCGGCTCCCTGCGCCAGCCGACCAGCGAGCTGGAAGTGGGTGTCGATGAGCGCGCGGGCCTTGAGCGCCTTGTCGAGGTCGAGTTCCTCGTTCGTCTGGCGAAGCTGCGTGATCCGCTGCTTCAGGCCGTTGATCTGGTTGATGTTTTCCTGCGTCACCCGGCCGGTCGCGATGATCGTCGACAGGATCGACTGCGCCGCTTCGAGCGATGCCTTGACGACCTTGGAGGTGTCGATCTTGGTCGCCGCGCCGCTAGCGAGCCCGCAGGCGCAGACATTGACCTCGGGTATCGCCGCGGAGATCGCGTAGGCGGCCTGGATGGAGGTGAGTGTGATCTGCGCGGCCTGCGTCGTGCCGTTGAACGCGGCGAACCAGGCGATCACCTCGGTGAGCTGGCCGTCGACCTGGTCACGTGCCTCCTCGAGATCTGCCTTCCTCTTAGTGTAGACGTCACGCTCGGCTTGGTAGAGTTTCTTGGCGAAGTCGGTTTCCGTCTGGGTGAACGAGCCGCAACTGACGTTCGCCAGTTCCTGCGGCAGCGAGATGTTCGACGTGATCATCTGCTGATCGGACATCAGCGGCTCGACGTCGGCGAAATCGGCGTCACCGATGACGCACTTCATCAGAAAAGCCCTGGCCTGGGTCTGGGTGGTCAGGAGCTGAGCCCTGAGGCCTGATTGTCCGTCCGGGCCGCACATCTGGGCCACGTACTGGTTGCGCGTGAAGGCCGGCGTTACTGTCTGGCACGGCTGTTCACCCGGCAGTAGCGGAGTGAACGGATGGGCCGGCGTTTCTCCGATCAAGGCAAGCTGGTTCTCGATACCGCAAAGCTGCTCGCGGTCGACGGCCCGGCGGCGCTGATAGAGATCGGTCTGGCGCAATTGCAGTTCAGTGATTGCGCCGTTCGCGCGAGCGATCGCACCCTGGTTGTTGGTGATTTGTGTTTGGAGGATCTGCCGCTGGCGAACCGCCTGTTCGAGCTGGTTGGCATTGCGCTCGGTCTGGCGGGCATATTCGGTGATCTGGCTTTCGAGCGAGGAAATCTGCAGATCGAGGTTCATCTGCGTCATTTCCCAGTTCAGCAGCCAGCGCAGTTCGTTGCGCCGCTCGGTTTCGGCCTCCTTGGAGAGGACGATCAGGTCGAGTTCCTGCCGGTCGTTGATTTGACGGCGCTGGTTCTCGAACTCGGCGATCTTGGTGGCGAGCTCGATCTCCAGAGACCTGATCTGCTGGCGGTAGCCGAACGTGTCCTTCTCGGCGTCGATCGCGCTGATCTCTTGCTGGACGGTGGTGGCGAAGGTCTGCGCCTCGTGCTCCAGCTTGCCGATCTTATGGGCGATCAGGTTGACTTCCTGGCTACGGATCGTCCGCTCCTCGTCGATCGCGCGCGTCGCTTCGCCCGCCTTGTCGGCGTACCATCGGTCAACCAGCGTCTCGACATTGCGCTCAACATCGATCAGCCGCTGTTCGCTCTCGATCAGTGCCTGCTGCAGTTCCTCGAACGGGATCGTCGTGAACTGCATCGGGTCGATATTGAGGAACAGGAAACCCTTGCGCACGCTTTCCATGCGCGCGTTCAGGTCGCTCTGCTGCAGCAGCAGGTCGGCGCGCAGGTCGTCGTAGGTGGACTCGCCCGGAATATCCATCTGCGTCTCGACCAGCACCCACATAGCGGCTTCGTAATTGGTGTAGGCCTTGGAGAGGTTGGGTTGGCTGTTGAGACCAGCGCCTCCAACGGCGCCCAGCGTATCGCTGACCAGGAAGTCGAGCGCCTTGACGCGCGCCTCCGAGAGGGTCTGGTACCAGACGTCGCCGGTATTCATCAGCAGCTGGATCTTCAGCGAAGACAGCCCCGTGAGCTGCCGCACGAAGGTGCGGTAGCTCGCATCCTCTCCCGCCGCGGTACCATGGTCACCCCCTTGTTGTCGGGCGAGAATGCGAAGGCCGCGATCAACGATCTCGATGCCTTGCCGGCCGAATTCCTGCGCCGCCTGCGGCGAAACCGGCGTATCGTTGCGACTGACGCCGCTCGCCGACGACAGGAAGGGCATGTCGGCCGCGAGGAACAGGCGATAGCGCCCCAGTTGCAGGTGGCAGTCGAAATCGCATACGATCGCCAGGCGTCCGGTCGTCTCGTCGCCGCAGGTCGTCAGGAACTGTTCGAGTTCGGTTGCGACTTCACCCATATATTTCACATCGGCGCGGAAGTTGGCGATCTTGAGCAGCGTCGTCAGCTCGCCGGCATGGCCGGCCGCCGCGTCGACATCGAGCGCCATGCAGCCCTGCGCGCGCGCCATTCCGGCAGCCCCAAAGATGATGCTGACGACCAGCCCGCAAAACAGGAAGAACCGTCTCATGGCTGCCCCGCCGTCAGAAAGACCTCGGAAATCTGGCGAACATGCCGGGCAAGTTCGGCCATCTGCGCCTTGGAAAGCGACGGATTCTGGAACCGTCCGACCGCCGCCCGGGCATGGTTGATGCAGTCCTCGTAGGGCCCATTGATCATCGCGGTCAGCGCGCCAGTGTCGAGCGTGAGGTCGAGCGCCGAATACGCTCCGCCCAGTCCTGCGCAGGAAGAAAGCTCAGCGGTGATCGCGGGATCGTCGACGACATGCGTGAGGCCCGACAGAGCCGTCATCACCCCTTCGATCTGCCCGACGATCTGCGCCATCCTTGCCTTGCCGTCTTCGAACTCCTTCAGCGAATCCGGCTGGTTGAGGCTGGAGAGATCGACCGCTTGCAGCGTGGCGATCGTCTCTGCTGCTTTCAACTGATCCTCCTTGACGAGAACCATGTTGGCCTGCGCGTTGCCGAGCACACGCTCCAGCTCCATCACCTCGGCCGACTTGATCGACACGTCCATCTCGTTGACCAGTGACTGGTATTCGGTCGAAGCGGCGTTCATCAGGTTGAGCGTGTCGTCGACCTTGGTCCTGACCGCCTTGACGATTTGCGCGCGCACCCGTGTCTCGATCAGGCCAGTCGTTTCGGCCCGCCCGCGTATCGGCTTGACCGAACAGACCAGTTTCGCCAGAGCGTCCGAGCCGAGCCGCGCACGCACCGCCTCGACGATCGGGAACAGCGGACGCCAGGCCGAAGGCAGCGAATCCAGGCTGGCGCCTGACAAAGGCCCGACATTGATCTCGTTCATCCGCGTCAGGTGCCGGCATTTCTCCGGCAAGTCGGCCCCGGAGAAATAAAGCCGCCCAGTAATCAGGTAGGCCTCGACGGCGGCGGCGTATTGTCGGCCGACGAGCGCGGCGAGCTCTTCGGCGCTGTCGGTAGAGATTGGGGCGAAGAAGCGGTAGCGGCTGAGGTAGATCTCCGACCAGGCTAGGCGTCGCATCAGCACCGAGGCGTCATCGGCCGAAAGCGGGATGACCGGAAAGCCGACGCTGCGGCTGCTGCCGGAGGTCCCTGACGCCTCGCCGACCACCTCGCCTGTGAACGGCAGGCCGAAATCGGGCTGCGTCGCCTCGTGGCTCGGTTCGACGGCGGCGGGACCGGGGGTGAGCAGGCTGAACCGGGTGGTGTCGGGCGTTGCGTTCGAGAGCGTCGCGTTCCAGAAACCGTCGAGTTTCTCCGATGTGTAAGCGCGCTCCAGGATCGATGCGGCGCCGGCTTCGCCGGCCAAGAGGCAACTGACGATCAGGGACATCGCGATGGCTCGGAAGCTTGTCATCGGCAGTACCACACCCTGTCGGCCGCGCCAGCCTGGGCGCAGATGCCGGTCGCCGCGCCGTGCGCCTTCCAGTCAGCCTTGATTTTGGCGAGATCGTTGAATGCGCCCTGTGCCGCGTTGTCGGCATGAACCTCGGCGTCCAGTCCCCAGAAGGGCTTTGCCGGATCGGTCGGGAGCAGCACCCCGATCATGTTGATGTGGAAGGCAGAGATTTTGAGAAAGTCCTCGGCGTTTGCGACAGTGTCGCGATTGAGATTGGCGTATTGCTCAGGCGTGACGTTGCCGAGCGCCCGCTTGAACTCTCCCTCCGAGACTTCGACGGAACGCAGCATCTGCGTCGTCTTCGCCGCCAGCCCGTCGAGGATCGAGGTGTTGGCGACCAGCGTCGCGCCCGCACCGCTCACCGGTCCGAAGATCTCTGCAAAAATGGCGCGGATCGCCTTCAAGTGCGTATCGGCCGATTTGATCTCGACGCGGCGCAGAGCGATGCCTGTTTCGAGATCGGACGCTCGACTGACGAAGCTTCTCAGCGCCAGTTGCAGCGTGTCGAACGAGGAACGGGCTTCCGGCGGCGGCTGCAGGAATACCGAGCGCGCATAGCGTACGGCTTCGCTGCGGGCAATGTCCTCGACGGTAGCGCGTGTCAGCGCCGATTCCGGACAGCCGGTGACGTCGCCGAGGTCAGTCAGCATCTGGGCGGCATGGTAGATTTGATCCATCTGTCGCACCGTGCCGAACGAGCCGCTGGTGGTGAACTCAGCCTCGACGCCGGAAAGATAGTCAGTCAGGTATTCGCGCGCGAACTTCACCATCTCGCACTGCACGCCGGCGGCGCGTTCGCGAATGTGGCGGCCGTAGAACGATGCGCCGACGAAGTATTTCTGGTCGGGAGTCGGTTCGAACCGCTCGACGAAGAGTGACTGGATAACGGTATCATATTCGCCGCACGCATAGGTGCGTTCAACACATGCGGGGTCGGTCTGCAGGTCGCACTGCGATAGCGTGGGGCCGCAGATTTGCTGGGCTGCCGCGGGGTCAACCCCTCCGCCGTACACAAGAGACGCGGCCAAGATGATCGCTGTATTGAAGACACATCTCTTCAACATAACGACCAAAGGAAAATGCACAAAAGCCTCCCCTCCCGCCGAAGCGGCGGCTCCATTGCTTTTTATTGGCAATATCTAGCAGGCTACTTTTGGTATTTGCTCGTTACAGCGAAAATTGGCCGCCGAAAGCGTGGCCAATTCAACCTCACATTCGCTATAATACGCCTCAATAAAGTAAGTTAAAACGTTTTGTCTGTCAATACAGCTGACTTTTTGCATTCCGTCCCAGAAAACCCGGCCTAAGTGTCGAGGCAGTTAACATATCGTAAAGAATTGTCTTTTCCGCTCTCTTTTGGCCTCGTCCAAGCGTCGGTCGGCGCCTACTGTTCGAGTGCGGAAGGTCACGATCTGGTTTGAGAAAGCCGAAGAACTGCGTTGAGGGAGAGCAGACCAACCTCCAGCGATCGCCTGGCGATCGCCAATTTGGCAAGTGCGTAACGACTTCATAATTGTCTTCAACTTGTCGTCAGAGGGGCCGAATTGTCGGTAGCAACTTTCCACGATCGCGGAAATATCAGCCTCGCATAAGCTTAATAGTCACGCCATGTAGCTAGTCCACGCCTGTGGCCGGCACCCCAAAAACGCACCATACGCTTGCCTTCTTGGTCGCTTCAAGCGGACGCACCAGAGTCGTGGGAGCACTGAATGTGACGACCGCGAAGGATCCTGCCAGCCCTGGCCATTCAGTGCGGGTCCAGTATTCGGTTTCGCTTCGTGCGAGCGGTGGCAGCTTGTATTGCGCGAACGCTTCGCGCTGCCTTGGCCAGTCCGCCGAATCGAGGCTCGTCAATTCCGCCATCGTCGGAAGTTGCCAGCCCATGTCGCCGTACGGCCCGCCTTGTCCGAGCGTAGCGCAATACCCCATCGCATCGCTCAGCGTGGCAGGCTGATCAAGCCTGTCTATCCTGGCGACGAGGCAAGTGCGTTGGTCAACAAAGGCCTTGCCGTCATGTTCAGCGAGCAGCGAGAAATTTTGGTCATTCAGCGGTTGGCGTGCCTGCTTGTGCACAATACCGCAAGGTGCGGCTTGGGACTGCGGCGCCGATAGGGTTACGAAGACGGCAAGGCCAATGCTGAAAGTCGCAAGAGTGGCAATCCGAAGCATGCCTTACTCCTCCCTGGCCGCGCATTCCGCGTGGCAACCGAATAAGCATACTTGAACCCGCGAACAATTAAAAGTTCCTGCACTTCCGAAATAGGAGGAACTTCCTTGAATTGACGGCCACTATGACGGATATCTTGGTTGGTGCTCTGCCGACAATCTAGTGCAAGCGTTTCTCGATGCATGCGAACTGGTTGCGTGACGTATGCCAACTGCATGGAAGCATTCACGAACAGCCGACCACCGCTAGTTCATGAGATCATACAGGGCGCCAAAGGGCGAGCGCGACGGCGCGATAGGCCGGTTCGCTTAAGGGCGGAATGAGTGTCACACCTAAAACAGCGACCCTTGCGCGCACGCCTGTTCAAGCGCTGCCGCGAACTTAATCTGTGTCGCCGGTTTTTTGACGATCACCAGCGCATCGTCGGGCGCTGTGCGCTGCAGGTGTCTTGCCTCCGACCATGGCGCGGTGAGCCAAGTCTCGGTTTCTTCCGGCGTGGTCAGGATCACCGGCATCGCCTTCTCGTGGATCGGCGCGATCAGCGCGTTGGGCTGGGTCGTCATGAAGCCATAGACCTGGTGATCGGCGGGGCCGTCCTTGACCTTGCGAATGCCCTGCCAGCGCGTCCACAGGCCGGCAAAGAAGAACAGCGGGCGGTCCTCGCCGAGTGCAAACCAGTAGTTGCGCTGAATGCCGGTCTCGGGGTCCTTGTCGCCGGGCGTCGGGCTGAGCTCGGCGAAGCTGGTGACGGGTACCACGCAGCGGTTCTCGATGCCGAGATATTGCTGCCAATGGCCGTATTGCGGATTGCGGATATTGGTGGTGCCATAGTCGGCCTTGCCCTTCACGCGCTCCAGTGGCGTCGGCATGCCCCACAGCAAATTGGCCAATTCGCGTTCGCCCTCCGGCGCGTTGCGCACCACCGGGCCGGGCTGGTTGGGATAGATGTCGATGGAGGGTTCGAGATTGCCGAGGATGTCGCGCAGCGCGCGTGTCCACTGGCGGATGGCCTCCTGGCTGGTCGTGATATTGTAGAGAGTGCACATGGCCTGGAATGTGCCCCAATCGCTGCTGTGTCGCAACGTCCACAGGCAATAGGCACGGTTTCCATTCCCCTGAAACGGCCTAGCAGAAGTTTAGCAAGACTTGCTTTGGTGAAGCTCACACCAGGCGGGGCACTCCTAGCAGCGTTAGGATGCATCCGAGCGGTGTTGGCTGTCGCGATCTCCGAAGAGAGCGGGCTCCGCTCGGCCTGATCTCTGCGCAAGAATATCGCGCATCTAAGATGCGCGAAAAACCTTGCCACCTGAGCGCCGACAGGAATTGTCGCGCATCGGGAATGCGCGGCAATTCCATGCTGCACCTTGTCGGACAGCAGTTCACCGCCGGGTCAGTATCGGGAATACTTTCGCTTGCTCGGGATCAGGAACCCGCCCTTTAGTAGCTCCAGGGCGTCGAGTGCCTCTTCCCCCTGCAAATTTGTCAGAGCTACCCCGTCTGTGAAGACAACCTCGTCGTCATCTATATCATAGACCTCCCAAAACCCGTTCGTGACTCTTCGGAGGGCGTGACGACGTTTCATCAGCGGATGCTAATTGAGTCGCGAGAAATGAAGGCAAAAAATTGAGAACGGGCGAAATTTGCAGTGGAAAAGTTTGAAAGCGCCGCGCAAGCTTGCCCTCCTAAGGCAGAGGTCACAGGTTCGAATCCTGTCGGGTGCGCCAAGTCGGGATGAATATCAAGAATGAGACATGATGCCTTGGCCGGATCAGCCGCCGCCTCAAACTCCTCGGCCGATGAGAACGACCTGACCTCGAAGCCGTGAGCGCGGAGCAGGCGCTC